>JAJZNR010000011.1 GCA_021811605.1 Microcaldota archaeon
GTTACGTAAAGCTCTTCGTCAGATGCGTTCAACGCTGTGGTGTTGACTGACTGCGTCTTGCTCAGAGTGACGAACGTTCCAGAAACGTTGCCGAAGCTGTATATGTGGGCTGTCTGCGAAGTTCCGGCCGGGTTCTGGTAGGATGTTCCTACTCCGGCGTTGTTCTGCATGGAGAACTGCACTGGATCGTAGTTCTTGCCCAGTGTGTCGCCGACGAACGTTGCCGTCCATGCGCTCGGGCTCTGCACCCACGAGAACGACTGGCCGGCGTTGAGGTTCTTGACCGCAGCTGCTCCGCCGCCTGTTGGCGATGATGCATAGAGCACTATCGCGCCAAGAGCATTGATCGTGTTGCCCGCTGTTCCGGAGACGTTGCCCCACTCGAGGACTGTCTTCCAGGACGGGTTGCTTGTCTGGTTGAACACCTGACCTGACGTTACGTTCCATACATTACTATATAGCTGCATCTTTGCCCACTTCTGGTATGCGTACAAACCGGCGAATGTCTGGTTTACGTTCACATACAGGTTGTGGCCGGAGATGTTGAACACAGCGATCTTGCCGCCAGCGCTTGCCGGGGTGATCTGCGTTACGTTTGTCGGCGTTGTGCCTCCGTTGTAGAAGATATCTACAGATGCTGTCGAGATGCCGTTCGCGTTAGGCTGGCTCAAGTCTGTGAGCTCGACTGTGAACGGTCCGCTTGTCAGGTTGTGGCCCACGTATACTGTTGTCATGTTTGTGAGCGACTCGGCGAGCTGGATCTTTCCGCCAGGGAGCAGAGATGTTCCTGTAGCGAGCGTTCCGGTCGGCAGGTTGTAGTAGTTCAGTATCGTCCACGGCTGACCTAGCAGCTTTATCTGTGCCTGGTTGACCGCTCCTGTGGTCGAAAGCTTGTTTATCATCTTCCCGAAGAACGCCTCATAGGCGCCTCCCGCGCTCTGGATCTGGAGCTGCATCGACTTTGGCGACGTGCTCTGGTTGAACACAGGCATGCCTGTGAGCCAGAGGCTCTCGGATTCCGAGTACTGACCATAGTTGTTGAGCAGCGACGGCAGGTTAGATGACGTTATCTGTACTATGTTGTCGCCATTCCCTGAGGTGTTGTTCACGAAGTTCTGGTTGAAGGTCATACCACCGCCGTTGGACGTTGCTGCAGGCACCGTCGGCGAGTAGATTGCTCCGGCATCAGTATATGGAGACTGTGTCGGGCTGTGCGTGGTGTCCCATGTCCTTGGACCAGTGTCCGTGTAAGCGTAGTTGCTTGTGGCGTTCTCCATGAACTTGCTCTGGAGAGGTGCACCGGTTATCACTGCGCGGTTGAGCACAGAGCCGATGAGAGCCGTGAGCAGATATGTCCCGCTTCCGTAGGAAGTCGAGCCAGTCACGTTCAGCCAGACCTGCTGGTTAGCGAGCTTGTACGACGCGCCTGATACCTGCACGCTGAGTACGCTCTTAGCCTGCGTCTGGTTAACGCTTGCGGTTACCGGTACCGACGTGTATGCCAGGTTTCCGATTGCTGCAGCGATGTTTGCTGCGGCGACACCGTCGCTCGGCTTTGCGTTCGATCCGATGACTATCTGTGCCACTGGCTGTCCGCTATTGCTTATTATGGGTACGTTCTGGAAAGTTACCGCACCTGCAGATGCAAGTCCCATTCCCAGTAGAGCTGCGCCTGCGGCGACAGCTGCGATTCTCTTTGCATTCAGAGTTTTCATTCAGTTCACCTAAATGTTTTCGTCATTACATGAAATGGAAGGTATTTAAACCCATACCATTTACATAAACTTTATTTTGCATATTTCTGTTTATACTTCGGCAATTGCAGTAGTCCCTTTCTGTGAGAGACGACACCCTCCCTCGAGAGCCATCCCTGGCTTGATATACGACCATCGGCGTAATCTCGGCAGGTGACGGCAGGAATAAACTGGATATCAGCCTGATTGAGCGCCTGCCAAGGCTCTGGCCGAAGCCAACGGCCATCCTCATCCATCCCACTGCCTGGTTATTCATGGTTCCGCCCTTTCTATCTTTCTGTCTTCCTATACCCATATATCAATGCGTTATCCATTATCTGGATTGCACCTAGTATGTATATGTGGTTGGAAAACCTTTTATACCACTCTGGACAATAAGGTATTGATTCGGTTGCCTGACAACCACGAATCGATGGCGGTGATACACTGAACCTCGACTCCGGATCCCATCCTATATTATATAAGATAGGGCTGAAGCTGCAGAAACAGGACCCCAGGCTTTGGAATCTGGGCGTGCGCGCCATAACCATGCCTGAGAGGATAGCCGGAAGGTTCTCCAAGAAGCCCGCAGATCCTACCGTGTCTGCCGGAATACGGAACATGACCATAGAGCTCACTGTAATCTGCAACCTCAGGTGCACGATGTGCTGGTGGTGGGGCGAGAAGGGCATAGTCTTCGACATGCTGAAGAACAAGGACTCCATGGTAACCCAGGAGCTGAAGACCGATGAGATAAAGCGCCTGGTGGACCAGGTTGCCCACCTCAAGCCGAGCTTCTACCTCGCGGGAGGTGAACCCTTCCTGAGGAAGGACACGGTGGACATTATAGAGTACATAAACTCGAAGAAGCTGCCGACGATACTCACAAACAACGGCACCATGCTCAGCGAGGAGGCGATGCAGAGGCTGGCGAAGGTCGACCGCCTCACCATGAACTTCTCGATAGACGGCCCAAGGGACGTCCACGACCGCATACGCGGTCAGGGGAACTACGACCGCACCATGAACACCGTAAAGAGGCTCGTGGAGCTGAGAGGCAGGAGGGTGAACCCAAGCATAAAGACCAACACCACGTTCTCGCCGTGGATAGTGGGCAGGATAGACGAGCTTATACGAGACCTCCAGGCCTATGGCATCGACGCTGCGCGGTTCCAGCACCTCTGGTTCACTGATGAACAGACTGCGGAAAACCACAGGCTCGCGCTCAAGGAGCTCTATGGCATAGAGGACAGGGGTGCGCGCACCCATGTCATAAGCACACCGACGCAGAAATACGTGGAGGCGCTCGCCAAGGAGATCGCAGATGTAGAGAAGAGGAGGTATAGCATACCTGTGTTCATGCATCCGAAGCTCACAGAGGAGCAGGTGGTCAAGTACTACACCGACCTCACGTTCTCGAAGAGCGACCACTGCAGCGCTCCGTGGACACACGCGCTCGTGAAGGCGAACGGCGACGTGATGTTCTGCCCGGACGAATGGGTGACGCAGTACAAGATAGGCAACGTGCGTGAGGGCAACGTGGTCGAGATGTGGAACAACGAGAAGGCAAGGTTCTTCCGCCAGCAGCTGAACAAGGTGCAGCTCTTCCCTGCATGCAAGAGATGCTGCGCTATGTCTGATTGATAGAAGAGCGGGCTCACCGCCGCGGCCCCAGCAAGCCGGTATGCATCAAACAGAAGAAGCAGAGGGACGCGCAGCATATGTGCAGTGCAAGAAACTAAGAAAATAAAAAGGGCAGCCAGCGGGCGCGACGACCGCCGGGCTGGCGCTGCTGTCAAGGATTTCCGTTATCTCTTCTTCCTTGTCGCATAGTACGCAATTGCAGCTATGATTATCACGACGACGATCGCCTCAACGATCGTGGAGGTGCCGATGCCGCTGCCTGGAGAGCTCTGCGGCGTTGTCACTACGGTCGTAGGCGTGCTTGACGAGCTGACGCTAGTCGATGACGATGGCGCCGGAGCGGTGTAGTTGGAGAACACGCCGAACTCCGGATCCTTCGATATAGAGAATGCTACAGTGCACGCGGTTGCGTTGACCGTGTACGGGGTTATCGCCTTCCACGAACCGTTGACGAACTCCTGCGGAGCCACGCTTGACGCAGGCAGGCTGCAGTTGTACTTCAGCATCACGTTTATCGTGACGTTGGCGTTTGTGTTGAACGTTGCATTTAGCACTGGGCTTGCCGGGATGTAGCCTGGCGGTGCCGCAGGCGCGGGTGTCACGTTGACTATGGTGTAGTTGACATTTCCTGAAGAGCCAGCCATTGAGCCAATGATAAACGATGCACCGCCGTTGCCAAAGCTCACGTTTTGCGAGCCGCCCTGCGATAGCGTGAAGTTGCCTGATTGCTGCGGGTTTGAGGGCACTGTGGTTGTAGCTGCTGTAGTGGCAGCGGTCGTTGTAGATGCCTGTACAGTGGTGGTCGTCGAGGTTGTTGTAGTCGCGGTCGTTGTGCTGCTACCCCCTCCGCTGCTGCGAACCGTCACGGCGACCGGAGTGGTGTTGAATACTATCCACGGCACAATCGCCTTATCGCTGGCTATCGCATTGTAAGTGTACGTTCCTGAAGGCCCGGCAGTGAACGTTATCGTGTTGCTTCCGCCGGTTCCCAAGATTGTGACGTTGCTGCCTACCTGCGTGCGGCTGGTTGTGTTGTAGAGCGCTATCGTGAATGGACCTGTGCCTCCGGAAACCGATACTGTCCACGTCTCTGTCTCTCCAGGAGAGTAGGTGCCGCTGCTTGGCGATAGCGTCAGTGTAGGCACAGAATTGACTGTGAGCGGCAGTATGGTATCTGTGCGGAAGCCGTACGGTGTAGTCGTTCCGACATCGTTAGCGTTGACAGCGAATGTGTAGCTCCCCGTAGCAGTAGGAGTGAATGAGATGTGGGTGTATCCGCCGATGGCGATCCCTGTCGCAGAACCAACGAGCACTCCGTTGTTTGAGTATATGACATTGACTATGAACGGCCCGGCACCTCCAGAGAGAACTGTGTTGAAGACGTCGGTTTGGCCGATATCGATCCCGGAGTTCGACTGCGTGAACGATGGTATTGCTGGATCGGTGTTCGCGGTGAGCGTCAGGGTGACGGAGCTGCCGAAAGCGAACGGCGTGAATGTTCCGACGTCGTTAGCGTTGACATCGAATGTGTAGCTGCCGGCCACGGTCGGGAAGAATGCGAAGTGCGCGTATCCTCCTTTCGCGACTCCAGTAACGGAGCGGGCTACTACGCCGTTGTTTGCATATACGAAGTTGACAGTGAATGGACCAGACCCTCCCGAGAGCACTGCGTTGAAGACGTCAGCCTGTCCCAGATCGACCACAGAGTTCGACTGAGTGAACGACGTCACAGTTGGAGTGGAATTGACATTGAAGGGCTGGCTTCCGCTGCTACTCTCAGGCGTCGAGGCGCTGTCACTTTCCTTTGCGTCGAAATGGAGATTGGTGCCAGTCTGGGTCGAGACCCATGAAAACGTGTTGCTTGTTGCAGAGGTGACAACTAACGAGTTTACGATTGGTGTGGAGCAGCTGCTTGGTGGACATATCAGGAAGTTGTATGTATATGAAGGAGTCCCTCCGGAAGCGTATGCGGTCATGCTCACAGTCTGCCCTTCGTCATAACTTCCGGACGGGTTTGTGCTGCCGTAATTGAAGGCTGGATTTATCGTAAGGAGCGGTATGTCATTTGTAGTAAGCGTGTTCGCCCCAGGAAGATCCTCTAAGATTGCGTTGACGACTTCTGTGCGCGGCGCCGCAGAGTGGCTGTAGTAACCAGATACTATAAGATTCGCCGGGATGGCAATCCCGTTGTATTCGAAGTCGTTGACTGTTATGCTGTTGTAAGTGCTCAGCACCAGAGATATCGTATTCGAGAATATAGTGTTGTATGTACCTAGGTCCAATGCGCCGAACCCTTGCTGCGCGTCGTTCCAGTCAGCAGTGTATCCATTTACTCCAGGAGCTCCGCCGTTTATCCCATTGATTGTAATGACCGTTCTCTGTCCAACGTCTATCGTGGTATTTGTAACATTGATGAAGCCGCAGGCGATATTTGCTGGATTGCCAGTGCCTGTGCATGGCACTATAGTAGGAGCCGCGCCTGCATAATTGAACAGCATCAATGAAACGAATAACCCTAACGCTATGAGAGAGAGACGATTATACATAACAATTACACCCACCAAATATTCTATACAAAACTTTAATAACCTTATGGTGGCCTGTTTTCGTGGGTTGCAATCCTCTTTTCTATTCTCGGAAAGCTGCTCTGTTGCAGCTAAAACTTCAAAACAGGTGCAGAGGATGCTGGCGGAAGCGTGAACATGTTGCTCTGTCATTGCGCTTTGTGTGCGCTCTGAACAGTGTCGGCTGACGCTGAAACCACCGCGGAAGGCTGCGGATATCCTTGAGTCTGATGGGATGGTCTGAACGCAAGACTTAAAAACATAAAAACCTTTACTTGCATGCAATTAAGGTTGCTACTCTGTAGTTTTGTAGTTTTGTAATTTTGTGGGTTTGAAGAAATGAGTGAGGAACGGATGTCGGAATCGAAACAGCAGCAGGGTGGATTGGGGAGCATGCTCAGTCTCGACAACAAGTACGTGCTGGCGCTCTGCTTCGTAGTCCTTCTCATAATACTTTACTATCTCCGGATAGGGCTGATGGGCAACGAAGGGTTGTTCGAACCAGACGGATTTTTCTATTATACCGCGATAAAGCAGGCGATAGCGAACAACTTCTTCTTCCAGAACCCGGTGCAGCTGTCCGGGTATCCGTGGCACAACAACCTCGGGGAAGAATCAGGCCTCCTTTACTTTGTCATAGTGCCGTACTTCTTCCTCAGGTTCTTCGGGATTAGCGCATACACCGTGATGACGTACTCGGCGATAGGCGCGGGGGCAGTGATAGCGGCGCTCTCCTATCTTCTTGCGAAAAGGATATCTAACAGCAGGGTGCTAGGCCTGCTTGCGTTCTTCTTCGTCGCGACCTCCAGCGGCAACATCGCCAGGACCGCAGGCACCGTCTTCAGGGGCGATACGTTCGTCTCAATTTTCGTGCTCGCTGGCCTTCTCGCGCTTCTCGAGATATACAAGGCTAAGACCGACAGGCAGAAGTACATTTTCACTGCATTGGCCGTGCTTGCGGTGAGCTCATCGTACCTGTTCTGGACAGGCGGCTCGCTGGCCAACGCGGTCTACCTGTTCGCAGCTACCATGATATTGGCTTACGCGTTCGTAATCGGAGACGTGAAGGTTGTGAGGGATTCCGTACTCGCGATTTTTGGCGGGGTGCTGGTGGTGGGGCGAGAAGGGCATAGTCTTCGACATGCTGAAGAACAAGGACTCCATGGTAACCCAGGAGCTGAAGACCGATGAGATAAAGCGCCTGGTGGACCAGGTTGCCCACCTCAAGCCGAGCTTCTACCTCGCGGGAGGTGAACCCTTCCTGAGGAAGGACACGGTGGACATTATAGAGTACATAAACTCGAAGAAGCTGCCGACGATACTCACAAACAACGGCACCATGCTCAGCGAGGAGGCGATGCAGAGGCTGGCGAAGGTCGACCGCCTCACCATGAACTTCTCGATAGACGGCCCAAGGGACGTCCACGACCGCATACGCGGTCAGGGGAACTACGACCGCACCATGAACACCGTAAAGAGGCTCGTGGAGCTGAGAGGCAGGAGGGTGAACCCAAGCATAAAGACCAACACCACGTTCTCGCCGTGGATAGTGGGCAGGATAGACGAGCTTATACGAGACCTCCAGGCCTATGGCATCGACGCTGCGCGGTTCCAGCACCTCTGGTTCACTGATGAACAGACTGCGGAAAACCACAGGCTCGCGCTCAAGGAGCTCTATGGCATAGAGGACAGGGGTGCGCGCACCCATGTCATAAGCACACCGACGCAGAAATACGTGGAGGCGCTCGCCAAGGAGATCGCAGATGTAGAGAAGAGGAGGTATAGCATACCTGTGTTCATGCATCCGAAGCTCACAGAGGAGCAGGTGGTCAAGTACTACACCGACCTCACGTTCTCGAAGAGCGACCACTGCAGCGCTCCGTGGACACACGCGCTCGTGAAGGCGAACGGCGACGTGATGTTCTGCCCGGACGAATGGGTGACGCAGTACAAGATAGGCAACGTGCGTGAGGGCAACGTGGTCGAGATGTGGAACAACGAGAAGGCAAGGTTCTTCCGCCAGCAGCTGAACAAGGTGCAGCTCTTCCCTGCATGCAAGAGATGCTGCGCTATGTCTGATTGATAGAAGAGCGGGCTCACCGCCGCGGCCCCAGCAAGCCGGTATGCATCAAACAGAAGAAGCAGAGGGACGCGCAGCATATGTGCAGTGCAAGAAACTAAGAAAATAAAAAGGGCAGCCAGCGGGCGCGACGACCGCCGGGCTGGCGCTGCTGTCAAGGATTTCCGTTATCTCTTCTTCCTTGTCGCATAGTACGCAATTGCAGCTATGATTATCACGACGACGATCGCCTCAACGATCGTGGAGGTGCCGATGCCGCTGCCTGGAGAGCTCTGCGGCGTTGTCACTACGGTCGTAGGCGTGCTTGACGAGCTGACGCTAGTCGATGACGATGGCGCCGGAGCGGTGTAGTTGGAGAACACGCCGAACTCCGGATCCTTCGATATAGAGAATGCTACAGTGCACGCGGTTGCGTTGACCGTGTACGGGGTTATCGCCTTCCACGAACCGTTGACGAACTCCTGCGGAGCCACGCTTGACGCAGGCAGGCTGCAGTTGTACTTCAGCATCACGTTTATCGTGACGTTGGCGTTTGTGTTGAACGTTGCATTTAGCACTGGGCTTGCCGGGATGTAGCCTGGCGGTGCCGCAGGCGCGGGTGTCACGTTGACTATGGTGTAGTTGACATTTCCTGAAGAGCCAGCCATTGAGCCAATGATAAACGATGCACCGCCGTTGCCAAAGCTCACGTTTTGCGAGCCGCCCTGCGATAGCGTGAAGTTGCCTGATTGCTGCGGGTTTGAGGGCACTGTGGTTGTAGCTGCTGTAGTGGCAGCGGTCGTTGTAGATGCCTGTACAGTGGTGGTCGTCGAGGTTGTTGTAGTCGCGGTCGTTGTGCTGCTACCCCCTCCGCTGCTGCGAACCGTCACGGCGACCGGAGTGGTGTTGAATACTATCCACGGCACAATCGCCTTATCGCTGGCTATCGCATTGTAAGTGTACGTTCCTGAAGGCCCGGCAGTGAACGTTATCGTGTTGCTTCCGCCGGTTCCCAAGATTGTGACGTTGCTGCCTACCTGCGTGCGGCTGGTTGTGTTGTAGAGCGCTATCGTGAATGGACCTGTGCCTCCGGAAACCGATACTGTCCACGTCTCTGTCTCTCCAGGAGAGTAGGTGCCGCTGCTTGGCGATAGCGTCAGTGTAGGCACAGAATTGACTGTGAGCGGCAGTATGGTATCTGTGCGGAAGCCGTACGGTGTAGTCGTTCCGACATCGTTAGCGTTGACAGCGAATGTGTAGCTCCCCGTAGCAGTAGGAGTGAATGAGATGTGGGTGTATCCGCCGATGGCGATCCCTGTCGCAGAACCAACGAGCACTCCGTTGTTTGAGTATATGACATTGACTATGAACGGCCCGGCACCTCCAGAGAGAACTGTGTTGAAGACGTCGGTTTGGCCGATATCGATCCCGGAGTTCGACTGCGTGAACGATGGTATTGCTGGATCGGTGTTCGCGGTGAGCGTCAGGGTGACGGAGCTGCCGAAAGCGAACGGCGTGAATGTTCCGACGTCGTTAGCGTTGACATCGAATGTGTAGCTGCCGGCCACGGTCGGGAAGAATGCGAAGTGCGCGTATCCTCCTTTCGCGACTCCAGTAACGGAGCGGGCTACTACGCCGTTGTTTGCATATACGAAGTTGACAGTGAATGGACCAGACCCTCCCGAGAGCACTGCGTTGAAGACGTCAGCCTGTCCCAGATCGACCACAGAGTTCGACTGAGTGAACGACGTCACAGTTGGAGTGGAATTGACATTGAAGGGCTGGCTTCCGCTGCTACTCTCAGGCGTCGAGGCGCTGTCACTTTCCTTTGCGTCGAAATGGAGATTGGTGCCAGTCTGGGTCGAGACCCATGAAAACGTGTTGCTTGTTGCAGAGGTGACAACTAACGAGTTTACGATTGGTGTGGAGCAGCTGCTTGGTGGACATATCAGGAAGTTGTATGTATATGAAGGAGTCCCTCCGGAAGCGTATGCGGTCATGCTCACAGTCTGCCCTTCGTCATAACTTCCGGACGGGTTTGTGCTGCCGTAATTGAAGGCTGGATTTATCGTAAGGAGCGGTATGTCATTTGTAGTAAGCGTGTTCGCCCCAGGAAGATCCTCTAAGATTGCGTTGACGACTTCTGTGCGCGGCGCCGCAGAGTGGCTGTAGTAACCAGATACTATAAGATTCGCCGGGATGGCAATCCCGTTGTATTCGAAGTCGTTGACTGTTATGCTGTTGTAAGTGCTCAGCACCAGAGATATCGTATTCGAGAATATAGTGTTGTATGTACCTAGGTCCAATGCGCCGAACCCTTGCTGCGCGTCGTTCCAGTCAGCAGTGTATCCATTTACTCCAGGAGCTCCGCCGTTTATCCCATTGATTGTAATGACCGTTCTCTGTCCAACGTCTATCGTGGTATTTGTAACATTGATGAAGCCGCAGGCGATATTTGCTGGATTGCCAGTGCCTGTGCATGGCACTATAGTAGGAGCCGCGCCTGCATAATTGAACAGCATCAATGAAACGAATAACCCTAACGCTATGAGAGAGAGACGATTATACATAACAATTACACCCACCAAATATTCTATACAAAACTTTAATAACCTTATGGTGGCCTGTTTTCGTGGGTTGCAATCCTCTTTTCTATTCTCGGAAAGCTGCTCTGTTGCAGCTAAAACTTCAAAACAGGTGCAGAGGATGCTGGCGGAAGCGTGAACATGTTGCTCTGTCATTGCGCTTTGTGTGCGCTCTGAACAGTGTCGGCTGACGCTGAAACCACCGCGGAAGGCTGCGGATATCCTTGAGTCTGATGGGATGGTCTGAACGCAAGACTTAAAAACATAAAAACCTTTACTTGCATGCAATTAAGGTTGCTACTCTGTAGTTTTGTAGTTTTGTAATTTTGTGGGTTTGAAGAAATGAGTGAGGAACGGATGTCGGAATCGAAACAGCAGCAGGGTGGATTGGGGAGCATGCTCAGTCTCGACAACAAGTACGTGCTGGCGCTCTGCTTCGTAGTCCTTCTCATAATACTTTACTATCTCCGGATAGGGCTGATGGGCAACGAAGGGTTGTTCGAACCAGACGGATTTTTCTATTATACCGCGATAAAGCAGGCGATAGCGAACAACTTCTTCTTCCAGAACCCGGTGCAGCTGTCCGGGTATCCGTGGCACAACAACCTCGGGGAAGAATCAGGCCTCCTTTACTTTGTCATAGTGCCGTACTTCTTCCTCAGGTTCTTCGGGATTAGCGCATACACCGTGATGACGTACTCGGCGATAGGCGCGGGGGCAGTGATAGCGGCGCTCTCCTATCTTCTTGCGAAAAGGATATCTAACAGCAGGGTGCTAGGCCTGCTTGCGTTCTTCTTCGTCGCGACCTCCAGCGGCAACATCGCCAGGACCGCAGGCACCGTCTTCAGGGGCGATACGTTCGTCTCAATTTTCGTGCTCGCTGGCCTTCTCGCGCTTCTCGAGATATACAAGGCTAAGACCGACAGGCAGAAGTACATTTTCACTGCATTGGCCGTGCTTGCGGTGAGCTCATCGTACCTGTTCTGGACAGGCGGCTCGCTGGCCAACGCGGTCTACCTGTTCGCAGCTACCATGATATTGGCTTACGCGTTCGTAATCGGAGACGTGAAGGTTGTGAGGGATTCCGTACTCGCGATTTTTGGCGGGGTGCTGGCCTTCCTGCTTCAGAAGTATGCCTACACCCCGTTGGGGCTTATGCACCCAGGGGTGGGCACTGGCTCATCGTTCTATTATGTATTGCTGCCGGTGTTTGTCGGAGCGCTCCTTGCGTGGTACGTGCTAAGGGAGAAAAAGCTGTCAGGATCGGTGATATTCTCATCGTGGGTGAACAGGCTGATACTGCTAGGCATAGGCGCAGTTATCGCATTCATAGTGGTCGCGTCGTCTACTGCCATACCGTTCCTCAACGTCCTCAACGGAGTGAACGCGCAGGTCGCCACCACAACGCAGGAGCTTCAGCCGCCGACGTTCGACTTCCTCTGGGCGAGCAACGGCCTTGAGCTCTATCTTGCGCCGCTCGGGGTGCTTCTCTTCCTGTTCATGGCGCACAAGGCGGGGCACACGCGTTCGCACAAGATAGGGGGCATACCGATAACAGTCAACTACGGTTTCCTCGTCGTTCTCGGCTATCTGCTCGTCACGGCTTATCTGCAGTCGACTGCGATAAGATACAACGCACTGGTCTCCGTACCTGTCGCGATATTCTCCGCATGGTTCATATATGGAATAGGAAAGTACCTCTCGAACTACATGGTGACTCTTGGCGGAACCAAGGTGCCGCTCCATGCCGTATTCGTCACCGTGGCCGTGGTGATACTTATCTACCAGTTCATGCTCACATCAGGGCAGACCATGACGAGCCAGCAGGCCGACGGGGTGAACCCGCAATTCCTTAGCGCGATGACCTGGCTGAGCAACAACACTGCGAGCAACGCCACCGTCCTTGCGCTTTGGCCCGACGGCAGCGTAGTCGAGGCGTGGGGCAACAGGCAGAGCTATATGGACAGCGTCGGCGGTGAGAACGGAACGCGCATAGCTCCGTTCGCGCAGTTCCTGTTCAATTCCACTCCCGATTCGCGATACCTTCTCGGAGGGACGGCGAACGGCGATGCCGACAGGCCGCAGTACTTCGTTGCCAGGAACTTCTGGTTCGCGGAGCTGGCAGGCATAGCCATAGAGGGCAATATAACCACCAACCTCACCAACTACGGGTTCGATGCGCTCAATCTGGGCACCATCGGCGGCAATGCGACGGACCAGGTATACCAGTTCGCGGGCACCGGCTACAACGTCGACCTGGTGATGAAGTTTGTCAACAACTCGAGAAGCATAAACGCCTACATAGGCAACGCCGGGACGAACCAGTTCGTGGAGATGAAGAACGTGCTCCTTGTGAACGCTACGAACGAGAACTACACGCTGATAACGAACCCGTCGCCGTCGGCGCAGAACTACACGCTTCTCGTCACCTACGTAGGCGACCAGATACAGGGAGCGACCCTGCTCGGGCCAAGCCTGATGGGCACCAACCTCTTCAAGTTCCTCGTACTGTGCGGAATGCAGAGCTGCCCGTACGGGGACAAGAACGTCACGGCGCAGATGGTCTTCCAGAACCAGGATACCAAGATATTCAGGTTCATCTACCACTGATGCATGATACGCTGATCGCTTCCTGGCGTCCATCGCTGTTTTGAACAGTCCCGCTCGCTTTGATTCATTGCGCCTTCGCAGAACGATTGCGCGCGCGGCAAGCTTGAATCCTTCGCTGAAGATCTGGATATGATACAACAGCCAAGAGGGAGATTGATTTGGATCCGCTTATCGTACGCCTCGTAAAAAGGCGCGAAACAAGCGACACGGATGCGTTAAATTTAAAGATGCGGCTTAGCATCTTATATTATGCTGGACTTCGGCTCGCTGCTTTCGCTCCTGCTCCTCCTTGTCGAGGACACCGCGGCGTCATGGGGGCGAATGCTGGTTGCGCTTGCGATATCCGTAGTGGTCAGCCTCATGGTCGGGATATACACCGCAAGGTCCGAGAGGGCTGAACGCGTAATCCTCCCGATCGTCGACATCTTCCAGACGCTCCCGATACTTGCCTTCTTCCCGTTCGTGATATTCGTGATTGTGGGCGCGTTTCCGGGCTGGATCGGCATAAACGCGGCGGTAATCTTCCTGATAATAACCAGCATGATATGGAACATTATCTTCGCGGTCTACGAGGCGATAAAGACCCTTCCATCAGAGTATGAAGATGTCGCGTCGCTCTACAAGCTCTCGAAGTGGCAGAGGCTTTTCCATATCTACATACCCGCAGCCATCCCCAGGCTAGTGGAGCAGAGCGAGCTTTCGTGGGCGATAGGGCTGTTCTATCTTGTCACTAGCGAGATATTCTCGACGGGAAATGCGGCTTACTCCGTGCACTACGGGATTGGTGCGACCCTGACGCAGCTAGCCACCAGCGGGGACTACACGAGCTACGCTATAGGCATCCTGGTCTTCCTCGCCTTCGTCATACTCACGAGGGAACTTCTGTTCAAGAGGGTCGAAAGAAGGCTTGAGAAGAAAAGTCTGGTGCAGAAACCGCACCAGCTCCACGCCGGCATAATGCACAGGTACAGGCTGTTCAGGGAGCTGGAGAGGATATCGATGCCCAGGCACAGGCACGAACACGCACTGACGGCGAAACGCAGCGGTGCAGCGGAAATCCCACAGACGCCAGAGCACAAAAGGCACTGGAAGTACTACACGCTGCTGCTTGCCGCGCTCCTTGCCGCGCTTTTCGCGTTGGGAGCGATAAACCAGACTACAGTCGCATACGAGGGGCTGGCGCTGGTTTCGCTTGCGGTCTCCTTCGTACGCATCTGGCTGACCTTCGCCATTATAATAATAGTTGCGGTCCCGCTGTGCGTCTATCTGATCTTCTTCGCGAAGAAAATCACGGCTTACAGCACACTCTTCCAGGTCCTTGCGTCGATTCCAGCCACTATAATACTGCCGGTCATCGCTGTCGCGCTGTCCGGTTACATGTTCCACTCCAACCTTGTCGCCATTTCCGTATTCTTCCTGTCCGGAATCTGGTACGTTATATTCAGCATACTTGCGGCTGCGAGGGCGTTGCAGAGCGACGTGTTCGACGTGAGGCGGCTTTTCGGAGTGAGGAGGCTGTATGCATGGAAAACTATATACATCAAGGCGATAATGCCTGGGCTTATCACGGGGGCGGTCACAGCCATAGCCGCGGAGTGGAACGCAAGCATAGTCGCCGAGTATTTCACAAGCACAGGAATCGGCAACGGCACACTTGTCAGCTCTGTCGGCATCGGGATAGGCAAGCTCCTCGACACCAGCCTTGCAAATGGAAACCTTGTGCTTATGGCGATAGCGCTGGTTAATTTAACAGTTATGATAATACTGATTAACACCTTTGTGTGGAAAAGACTCTACAAAGGGATTTCGGAAGTCTACAGGTGAGACGATGGCAACCGCAACCTCAGGTGCAGGGATAATAAGCGTCGACGGCGTTGGCTTTTACTACGACCCGAAAAGGGAGTTTAAGGTAATAGACAGCATCAGCTTCGAGTCCAGGCAGAAGGAATTCCTGTCGGTGATAGGGCCATCTGGTTGCGGGAAGAGCACCCTTCTCAGGATAGTAGCAGGGCTTATCCGGCCAAGCGCCGGAAGTGTCACCTATATGGGAAACGAGATAACGGAGCCAATTCCGGAGATATCTTTCGTGTTCCAGGACTTTGCCCTCCTCCCATGGCTCACCAACATCGAGAACGTCAAGATGGGGCTCAATCTCTCGAGAATCGACAGCTATTCGAAGGAGCTGCGCGCAAGGAAACTGCTGAAGGAGTTCGGGCTGGAGGGATTCGAGGATTCTTACCCTAACGTGCTCAGCGGCGGAATGAAGCAGAGGGTCGGGATAGCCAGGGCGATAGCGTCTAACCCAAAGGTGCTGCTGATGGACGAGCCTTTCAGTTCTCTCGACGAATTGACCGCGAACACCCTGAGGGCGGACATAGTATACTTCCTTAGGAGCAAATACATACGGGTGAGCAGCGTGATAATGGTAACTCATAACGTTGAAGAGGCTGTAGAGCTTTCCGACAGGATAATCGTGCTGTCGGACAAGCCCTCCAGGGTAAAGGCGATAAAGGATGTTGGTATGAAGTACCCGAGGGACAGGCACAGCAAGGAGTTCCTCTCCCTCGTTGAGGACATTTACACGGAGTTGAGCGAATGAAACAGTGAGAAAGTGGCGGATATGTTCCCAAGCGGTGCAGGCATCAGCGAGATGCGCGGAGTGATACTGATAGTGCGCTCCGGCGGAGGCAGGGTATCGATGTCGCAGCTCGCCGGCCAGAGCGGCATGAATATCGACCACCTGCTCCCGGTGGTAGACGCCGCGCGCATGCTAGGGTTCGTCAGGATAAGAGACGGCTCGATATGGCTCACCGAGTCTGGAGAGAGGATGGACCTCGGTAACTTCCAGGAGCTGATAAGGAAAGGGATGGGAAGGGTAGAGCCTTTCAAAAGCGTCTTGGCGCTGCTTTCCCACGGTGCGGTTTCCACGCCACGGCTCGCGGAGTCGCTGAAGCGCAAGGGCGTGAAGATGAGCTCAAACAGGAAACTCGACGAGGAGCTGCTCAGGCGCATGCTTGCCAAGTGGGGCATAAGGACACGGCTTCTTAACTACAACGGAAGGAGGGACACGTGGAGCATAGTCGGACGGTGATTCAGAGAAGGATCCACAACGCGACAAGAGAGACCACTACTGCGGATAGGAGGTAAAACAGAAACTTTGGCTCCCGGTTTTTCCTTCCGTGATAGCCGAATACGTTTTCCAGCATGTAATCACCACAATTTCACGAGCACTATCGCGATGGCGAGGAACAGCGAGGCGTTTATCATGCTCTTGGCGAGTTCCGATACCTGATGCTTCGAAGCGGTTTTGCCATAGTACAGTATGGAAACGCCGAAACCGGCCACCAGGAGCGCGACTAGCGCGGCGAACTTTAATACGTAATCAATAGCCTGAAGCATATTCGCACCTTAGATTCCCTGTGCACAGGCTGAACAGCAGAATCGAGTTTGTCCTGGAATATCTTCCGATTAGCATGCCCAGCTTGGCATCCTGTTCGGCAGAAAACGTGACTATCACGCCAGGCGGCGCCTTCTTTACAGGATCGCCAAGAAGGCAGTCTATAGTGGCGATCCTGTTCGCCTTTATCAGCCCCGAGACAGTAGTCGAAAATACATAATCGCCGGTGTTCACCGCTTTTTCGTATATGACTAGCGCCGCCCTGTGCAGCGAAGGCTCGAGATCGCGGCCGTTCCCCAAAGCCGCGGGCTGGCTCCCGGAAGTTTCCCTGTCAGGGGCTTCCGCGGAAGCCGCTGCGCTTTCCGCCCGCAATGTTATCATGTTCCTCCCTACGCCAATGTCTGACGCCTCTTTAAGAAGGAGATACGAGAGGGAGCCGACACCGATAAATGTAAGGCTTGCATAGTAGCTTCCTGAAGATGCCAGCACGGAGTAGTAATACAAGAGACACATGACCGCGAGTATCAGCATCGACACCTTTAGCCTATTCTGCATCTTCATCGGCATCATCTTCTTCGTCTCCATCTAATCGCCGGCGATCAGCCTGTCTTTTTTCAGCAGGGCCGCAGCGCAGCTGAAAAGCTCGGGCTCTACGCCCAGCTCCCTCGAAAGGTCCTGCATCGCGCCTTCCGATAACGCGCGCTTTGACAGCCTCTGGAGAACCCTGAACAGCAGCTTGCGGTACACCTCGATGTTCGCCTTCAGTACGCCGTTTTCTCCCGAAATGCGCCTGATCGAATCCGCAAGCACTACGTTGGACTCGGCCAGCTCCTTCAGCCTGCAATCTGACCGGTGTTCGGCAGGCTCTTGGACGCCTATGCGCGCCGCGTTTATCGCGCCGACAAGGTATCCGTACAATGATGGAAGCCTTACTTCGTACACGCCGCCCAGATACGCGAGGATCGAAAGCATGACTACGAGGTTCGCGTTTGAGGAGTGAACGGAGTCATGGTCTGTCGTGTAGCTGTAGATTATGCCGTTCCTGTCGAGCTCTAGGAGGGCGGTGCCAGAGCTGTTTTCTATTATGCACCTTATCCGAGTGCCGCATGACATGACCCTCGCCTTCGGCAGACCGTCAAGCAGACGCTTTAGGGAAGCGAAGTCTCCGACTAGCTTTGCCTCGACATAAATCGAAGAAGTGGTTTGGATATCATGTTCCGTTTTTTGCCTGCCTTGCGCTTGCATACGAATCCACTATTGTTGAGTCGTCGAAACCGAGCTTTCTCAGGAACGTGACGATGTCCGGCCTGCCTGCCCCTTTCTTAATCAGCAGCTTTATTATGCCGACTATATCCGCGTCTCTGCGGTTGCTCTCTATGAGGTTAGCGAGGGCGCTTTCGATCTCGCCGTTCCCGAACACCTCTCTTGCCGTATCGGCGAATCTGGCGCCGGTTACCGATATTTTCATTTTCCCACCTGACAAACTATAGAAGCGCATCTCGAAACCGTCGATTTTCCTTATCGGCATGTGGATCGAGCCTTGCCGGCCCGTCTTGCGTATGGTATGGATCAGGCACTGCCCAAGCCCGAATCCGAATATCCTCCGCCTGTCTCTATCCGATATTATTCCGGAATCCACCAGAACCGTGAAGTCGTCGGTATTCTGCAGCTTGAATATCAAAAGGCAGGCCACGTTGGATACAATCTCATTGCTTATGTCCTTGGCCATCTGAGACGCTATGACTACGCTGAAGCCGTACTTTCTCCCTTCGCGGAAGAGCTGCCCGAGTATCTTCCCGTCATCGAGCAGCCTCCAGGCTTCGTCGAGGACAACCACGCGCCTTTCCTTGGTGCCTATTCCTGTCTGCCTCATGAAGTCCGCAAGGAGGCCCAGCACGTTCTTCGCCGCGGATCGTTTCTCTGCGTCGGTCTGCAGGGAGGCGAGGCTTACGCTGTTCAATCCGCTGAACATCCCAGGAAAATCGATGTGGCTGCTCCCTTCCGGGCTTACCACCCTTCCATCCGCACCCCTGACCAGCTCGTCATACTCTCCGTTCCAGTCCACTATGAAGACGCCAGCGCCCTCGCCGAAAGCCGACCTGAAGAGGTAGTTCTTGAGGAAGTAGCTCTTGCCGGAGCCGGTCATGCCCAGAACTGCGATATGGGGGTTTATCAGCTGGTCGGTGTCTATGAATACTGGAATGTTGTAGACAAGCGATTTTCCGATGAAAACCCCCTGTTCCGGTATCTCTGAGAGCTCGGACTGCGCGACTATGCGCACGGATTTTCCCGCCTGCACCGAGTTTCCAAGCTGTTTAATCATCGGATCACCAGGACATGGAGTCCAGCTTCAGCAGGTCAAGAAGGTCTGGTCCTTTGAGTACCCTCGATTTGGATTTGAGGATGCCGTCGAACTGGCTGGACAGTTCCCTTATCCTGGACTTCGCCTGCTCCTCGGCGTCATACGAGGTATCGGACACTGCGCACGCGACCGCATAGTACGCCAGCCGGAGCGGCGCGTTCCCGCTGCTTATAGCGGAGATGTCATGCTCCAGCTGCTCTATCTCCCTCTTTATCTGGTTTATCCTCGGGAGGTTCTGCTGCTTCTGCTCTATTCTCGACAGCGCAATCTCCTTCTCGCTGCGTTTTGTCCTAAGGTCGTCGACGACCTTGTCCGTATTGAGCCTTTCGACCTGCATGACGAATTTGAACGGGTGCGAGAAGTTTGCGATGATATTCTCTATCTGCGCGCTCTCTGGTGCGGCGTCATTTCCCACGGTGAAAACGGCTGCTGTTGTTGCGCTTATCGTCCCGCCCTTTCTCATGATGGCGCAGTTCCTGTCCCCGCTAAGCTCGTACCCGTTGAACACCTCGATGAGGTTTGTGTGCTTGAATATCAGGGAGTCGATTATGTACCAGAGCTTGAACACCGACGCGGCGGATACCAGTAGCAAAGCGGTGGCTGCGACAAGGAACGGGTTCAGAGTGGCGATGCTGGCAGCAAGGGTCAGCACCGAGAGGGCGAGCAGGAGATAGAATAGCGTGTTCTCTTTCATATCGAAAACCACAGCAGGTTCACGCGGCCGAGCTGGATGTCCGAACCCAGAATCTTGGAAAGCTCGCGTATGGATATCACGGTCAGCGCTATGTCGATGAGGGGGAGCAGGAAGGTAGATATTATCAATTCGCCGACGTAGAACGTGGCGTAGTCTATGAGGGTGGAGAGGAGTTGGCTTATGGAGTTTGGTCCGCTTGAAATGAACCCTACCAACGAATTATACGTGGTTGATTGGTTGTCTGCAAGTATCCGATTGAGCGATGACAGGTTAAAGATATCCATTGCGGATTCTGAAATCGAATCGAAGGTATCCACTACGTTTTTGTAGTTGGCAGAACTTATCGAAACGTTGTTCGAGCTTACAATCTGCGAGTTGAGGAAGAATGTCATCGGATATACCACGGAAAACCCCACAGCTATGGCGAGGAACAGGCCGCCAAGGTTCCGCGTGAAGAAGAATGCGCGGAGGACCATACCAAGCGGAAGGAAGATATTGGCAGCCAACGGCGGTATCGCGGTCAGTATTGTGACCTGCATTACGATGAGCACCAGGACGGCCGTAAGCAGGTCGATCAGACCTGAAAGGGGACCCAGCGCAAAGTTGAGGCCGCTCAGCCCGATGGAAACGATCAGATCGAGTTTGATGGATGCCAGCGTCCCTATCAAGACATACGTGTCTACTGCGCTGTACAACATTGAGATGACGCTTTGCTGCGTGCCCTGCAGGTAACCGAGCGCGTAGCATATGGCATAGTTGTATGGCTGGATCGGGCATCCTTGGGGACCGGGTATCTGCGTCCCGGCCGGGACGTAACTGCTCAGAGAGCTCAGCAGCCCGGATGGATTAAGCACCCACGCCAGGATTCCTATCAGCGTCACGCCGAACAGCGCTTCGAAGAGCTCGTTCGTACCGAATTCCTTGAGGCGCCTCTGGTCCAGAGCGTAGCCCAGGCCGTAGACTATGCCAGCCACTGCGAACATAATCGAGATGACGGCGATGACAGTCGAGTACCCGGCCAGGGGATCCATATGCATCTACCCGACAGAGTTAGCAGTGCCGTTCACGGTAAGGTTGCTGAGCAGCTGCGAAGACACGCCGGCAAGCGAAGTCGATGCGACGCTAAGGACGCCGACCACTATCGCGCCTATTATGATGTTCACCGCGGTGGTGTGGAACTGCGCCTTCTTCTCCGGAGGCATCAGCTGACCGAGAGCGTAGAATACGCCGGCAAGGACGAACAGCACGGCGCTGAGGGCCGGACCTATCTGCGCCAGGATCAGCTTCACCTCTTCTATAACCGGCAGGACGTCGAAAGCGGCATACGCCGGTCCGCCATAGCTGAATTTCGCTACGGCGAGCAACAGAACCGCCATAGGCAGTACCGTGTGTGACAGCCTGCCGACTGCAATCCAGACCGCATTCGTCTTACTTTTATATTTCCCCATGATAACACCTTATACTATAGTATCTATTTTAATAGAATAATAAATATTTAAATATATAGGTATAAGACGAAGCGGGGTTTGGGAGCGGTTTGGCTTGGAATGGAAGGCAGGGGCGACGTTCGCCGGAGAACGGAACCGTGAAGGGGAAATTATTTAAAGTCAGAGAATTGAATAAAAGCATGGACATTGCAAAGACGCTCTTCTGGATCGGGCACGCATCCTTCTACGTAAAGGCGAAGGGGCAGACCATATTCATAGATCCGTTCAACCTTGGCGCAGAGATAAAGGAAAAGGCGGATCTTATCCTGATAACCCACGCGCACGCCGACCACTGCGACAAGGGTTCAGTCAGCAAGATAATGAAGCCGGGTACGGAGGTGATGGGACCGGCAGACTGCCTGGAGAACCTCGGGATAAAGGACGGAAAAGCGGTGAAGCCAGGCCACAGCGAGATATGGAGGGAGATAAGCGTATCCACGGTTCCGGCCTACAACAACAAGTCCGGAAGGGAGAACTTCCATCCGAAGAGGAACGGCTGGGTGGGTTGGGTTCTGAACGTGGGGACCTTCGGCTCTGATGACTTCATCATATACCACGGAGGAGACACGGACTTCATAGACGAGATGAAGGGATTCGCGAGGTATGGAATAGGGGCATCGCTCCTCCCGATAGGCGGCACCTACACCATGGACGTAGAGGAAGCGATAGAGGCGCAGAAGTCGATAGGCGCGAAGCATGCGGTGCCTATGCACTACAAGAACCTTCTAGGCAGGGAGGGGTCGGAGAAAGCGGAGGCGCGCTTCAGGCAGGCGCTGCCTAACGCATTCGTGATGAAAGAGGTCCAGCCGCAGACCTTCAGGTTCTAGCCCTGATGAGCTTTGCCACCCGCTCCGACACGTCGAGTATATCTTCTGGGGAGAGCTGGAACGGTCTCGCGTCGTGATTTCGTATCGAATCCGCAAGTTCCCTTACCTCGTCCTTCGGCAGGCGCAATTCCTCGGAAGAGTCTATGAGCGCGTTCCTCACCTTCTTCTTCTTGTGCATCATTATCAGGGAGAGCACTTCGAGTGCGCGCCTGTCGAGCTTTGCGCGCTTCGGTTTCAGGAGCACGACAGAGGAATTGACCCTCGGCTGGGGGTAGAAGTTTGCGGCAGACACGTCGAAGACGCGCTTGAGGTCGAACTGCAGCGAGGCGACGACGCTGAGCTTGGAATAGGTCCTGCTCCCGGGCTCGGCGAGCATGTGGTCAACAAACTCCTCCTGGAGGCAGAGGAGAGCGGGCAGGTTCCGCTCAGCGAGCCAGAAGAGCACCTTGCTGGAAATATTGTAAGGTATGTTGGATATCAGTATGTCGGCTTCTGATGCCTTTCCCGAAACGTCGAAGAAGTCTGCGTTTATGAGTTCGAGGTTCTTGGCCTTCAGCGAGCCGCTCAGGTAATCGTAGAGGCGTTTGTCCTTCTCTATGGCGATTACCCTTGAGGCCTGCCTGCACAGCTCTTTCGTGAGAACCCCCAATCCGGGCCCTATCTCCACGACTACCTTGCCAATCCCGAAATTAGCCTCGCTCTTGGCGATCCTGCCGTTGACCAGGAAATTCTGGCCCAGCCTTTTCGATGGTCCCAGCGACCTTGCGATATCAGCGTACTCCGACATCAAACCAGAGTTACTGATACTGAATGATATTTATATGTTGTATCTGTAGTCTTACCATGCGTGTGGAAAGCGGAAAAGGGCAGAGCGCTATAGAGTTTCTTACGGTCTACGGTTACGTCTTCCTCATACTCGGGATAATGATAGGGCTCATTGCCCTGTACTTCAGCATACCGCGCACGATCGTGCCGTTCCAGTGCAACTTCTATTCCGGCTTCCAGTGCACAGACGCCGCATTCGCCACTAACACCATTAGCGGCGTTACATCGCTCATTATCGTAGCCTCGGATACGCAGCCGGGGATAGTCAACATCAGCGCGTTCAACGCTGTGGTGAATGGACAGCAGCAGGCGGCGGCTAGCACAAGCTTCTGCATGCCGCAGCAGGTCATGCAGGGGCAGTATGTCTATTGCATGGTCAACTTCAGCTTCACGACCTCTCAGAGCGCGGTCTACACCGGAAACTTCAGCATGAGCGCGAACTACTGCGGCTCCTCGGCAGTGAACGTATCTACGGCGAATTGCGTGGCTGGGTCGAACTACGTTTATTCTGGAAGCGTCAGGATACAGCCCACGCTGCTCTACACCCCTCTCAACAGCATAATAAACAGCTCACCGCACACCTCATTCTATGTGCCCATAACGTTGACAGACACACAGACCGCTGCAGAGCCCGCTCCGTTCCAGCAGTTCCTGGAGGTAGATGCAGCGAGCTATGCGAAATACGAAAGGAGCGATCTGGGCAACATCAGGTTCTTCTACAACAACAGGGAGCTTCAGAGCTGGTGCGAGGCGAACTGCGCCTCGTCTGCAGCCAACGCGCTGTTCTGGGTCAGGCTGCCGTTCGGGTTCTCGAACACGATCAGCCCCGTGGTGGACATGTATTTCCTTTCTAATACGGTGGATTATGATTGCGTGTATGCGGGGGAGAACCCCATGATACCGTCGGACTACCAGTCGTGCGACAATGGCGCGAACGTATTCCTTGACTATGGAACCGGAGTATCGGCGTCAGGATGGACCATATACGGCACGGCCGGAGTCACAACGGCAGCTCCTGCCGGATCGCCGTTCGGTGCGAACTCGTACTACAGCGACAGCGGGAGTCACATGAATACCAGCATGCCCAACATGCAAGGCAACAACTTCATAGTCGACTACTACGGATATACGCAGAGCCTCGAGGATATATTTTTCGACGCCAATTCAACAGGATACGGACAGATGTTGAGGGTGGGAAACGGCGCCGGCTGGTTCGGGACTACGGATACGACAAGCTGGTCGAACTGGGACTGCCCGACAGGCTCTGACACTTTCTCCAATGAGTGGGGGCTGGTAGAAGAGGCAGTGAATAGCATAGGATACCCAACTCTGACTGTTTGGTCTGGACCGCCACCCCTGCTAGGCCTGGCCTATCTCTCCCCCTCGACCACCGAAAACGGATTTAGCTCGGCGTGTGGAGGGAGGCAGATGACCGCGGTGCAGCATTTCGGAAATTATGTAGGCCTTATGGGCGACGGAGGGGGCGGCGTGCAGTACTTCCAGCTGTTCATAGTGCGCGCCTATCCGGCGAACGACATAATGCCAACAGCCACGTTTGGCAATGTGGTGAGGGTTACCTGACTGGTTGCGCATACAGAAACCGCTTTATAGCTTTTTCATTATATCCTATCCATACCTTATCCATATCTTGTCAGCATCCGTATCCTTACGGTGCCCCAGTAGCTCAGTGGCAGAGCGTCTGCATGGTAAGCAGAAGGCCGAGGGTTCAACTCCCTTCTGGGGCTTGCGTTTCTCAAGCTTCCGTAACAGATTTAGCTCTTCGTGAGCCATTGTGATTGATTCCATGGCAAGGAAACACATCAGTGTATTCGCCAGAAAAGAGTTCATCTTCGGGGTTGTAATCGGTATTGCGCTCGTGGCAGGCTTGCCCGCAGTGGTTGCCCTCTTGATTGCTGAGAACCACGCTGTAGCGACTCCTGCGCAGTTGGGCGTGATAACGGACCTCAACTCCACACACGTGGGATTCCTTCTGGGTCAGGGAGTGCGCCTTACCAGAACCGACCTAGCCCTAAATCAGGGCGAGGAGTCCTTCATAAGGAACGAGACGTCGAGGGGTGCCACCTATATCGGCATACTTGATTACGACACCCTGGGGGTGAGAATAGAAAACGGCACATGCGCGGCAGGCTGCAACTGGACGCTCAACGATTGGAACAGAACTGTCGGAGAGGCGGTAGCAGCATATCCTGAAGTGCATATCTGGGAGATTTGGAACGAGCCTGATGTGTCCACCTTCCAGAGCGGGATGGTCAACGGGAGCCCGTACAATTACTACCTAGTTGACAGAAGCGCATACATGATAATAAAAGCGCATAACTCTACAGACAAAGTGCTCTGCCTCGGAGGGGTATACGTGCAGGACATCGCATGGGCGGAGCAGGCGTGGCAGTACGGGATGTCGAACTACTGCGATGCGATATCGCTCCATATCTACACTGGAATAACCCTACTTAACCAGACACCCGCAGGCGCGACCGAGAGTTGGGGCAGCTACCTGAACCAGACGCTTGCGGAATACGAATCGTTTACGGGAAAGCCGATCTGGATAACCGAGACAGGGATGCCTACAGACGTGGAAGGATCTGGCGACTCTACGCAAGCTGTGTTCGCCAGACAGGAGCTATCTGCGCTAACCGCGAAGCCGTATGTCAAGGCGGTGCTGTGGTACAACCTTATAAGCAGCAGTCCGCAGTCTCTCGACTTCGGCCTCCTCAACTCCACCACTATGCAGCCGAAGCCCGCATGGTATGTATTCAAAGGGTTCCTCAACGGCACGGGATAAAGTCTATGGTAGGGTAGCATGTACGAAATGCTTGTTCTCGTTGGGATTGCACTGGTCGTGCTTGGATTCATCCTTGTATTCGCTTTTGTAGCGCTGAACGCAACCCCTGTGAAGCAGCCGCAGAGCGGCAGCGCAAATTCCTCTGTACAAGGAGGCGGCGTGATACTGATAGGGCCGATACCGATAGTATTTGGCACGAGCAGCACTATGACGGTAATTGCAGGAATTGTTGGGCTGGTGCTATTCGTACTTGCTGTTATTTTCTACTTTTTCCTTGTTCCGCACTAGCTCCGCCATCGTAGATGCCGGCACTGCCTGGCCGAGTGGAAGCCTTAAATACCTGCGATTTGTGAATGCATTGTGTTCGCATGGACATAGAAACTAAGCTCGATCTCATAAAGTCGCAGCCGTTCGAGGAGGCTATAACCGAAGCGGAGCTTCGCACCCTTCTTGAGACGAAGGCGCATCCAAAGCACTACATAGGCATCGAGATAAGCGGAGTGCCCCACATAGGACACCTGCTCTTCATGGGGAAGAAAGTCAACGACTTTTCCAGCGCCGGTGTAGATACGCAGATATACCTGGCGGACTGGCACACCATGGCGAACAACAAGTTCGGCGGAGACTGGAAGAAGATTTTGAAAGCCGCGGAATTCTACAAGAAACTGTTTGGCCTCTTCTGCCCGAAGGCAAGGATAGTGCTGGGGTCGGATCTGTACCACAACAACGACGATTACTGGAAGATGATAATACAGTTTGCGCGCCGCACCACGATGGCACGCGCTACGAGGACGCTGATGATAATGGGAAGGAGCGAGAAGGACACCCTGCACGTGTCGCAGTACATATATCCGATGATGCAGGCTGCTGACATAGCTGCTCTCGATGCAGACATTCCACACGCAGGTATGGACCAGCGAAGGATACACGTGCTTGCCAAGGAGCTGTTCCACGACCTCAAGATGCGCACGATAGTGCCCGTGCATCACCACCTTATGCCCGGGCTAGGCGAACCGCCGAAGATGGTGGAAGGACCGAAGGAAGAGGTGGTGGCGGCGATGAAGATGAGCAAGTCTAAACCGGGCTCGGCGATAAATGTGCTGGCGTCGGACGCAGAGATAACAAAAACGTTGCAGCAGGCCTGGTGCCCGGAGAAGGTTGTTGAGGAGAACCCAGTCCTCCTTCTGTGCAAATACGTGCTCATTCCCATAAACAAGAAGCTTAGAGTGGAGCGCAAGAGGGAATACGGAGGGGACGTGGAGTTTGAAGGCTACGGCGAGCTGGAGAAAACGTTCGCGGCCGGAAAGCTGCACCCTATGGACCTCAAAGCCGCTACGGCGAAATCACTGATATCGATACTCGGACCTGTGCGCGACAAGTTCACCGCAAAGGACGTAGAAGTCTTCAAGGAAGAGGGCTTGATTTGAACAGTGTTGCAGTGTAGGCATCTTTATATATTATACTCGGAGAGCCTTCGAAACCTATATATATTACCTGAGACGAAAGAGTGTTGTCGTGTCAACAATGCGACAGGTGGATACAGTAAATATATTTAAGCAGATGGGCAGAATATAGAGAGTGCAGGGGTGGCGGAGCTTGGTCAAACGCGGCAGACTCAAGATCTGTTGGCTTAGGCCTACGAGAGTTCAATGAACTACCGAACAAATCTCTCCCCCTGCATATGATATTCGTTGGGTGAATGGGATGGCAAAGAGAACAAGGACAACTACAAGGAAAGAGACGCGTTCAAGACCTTCAAGGAAGACGCGAACAAGCGCCGCACCAAGGGTGAAGAGCAAAATGTTTGAGATACCGACATATGCGCAGACATACGAGTTCACAAGCAGCGCAGCCTGCGCCATGATGGTGCTGAAGTTTCTCGACAAGAACTTCAAGATGAAAAAAGAGAGCGAGTTCGAGATATGGCAGGACTCCATCCCTGGCAGTGTATGGCACGGTTCGCGATACGGGCTGGCGTATGCGCTGGCTAAGCGCGGAGCTGCACCCAGCATAGTAAGCAATGTCAAGGACGCAGGTTACGAGAAGAAGCTCGCCGTGTTCGAGGGGGTGAATCTAGATACGCTCAACACCTCTTTCAACGAGATAAGGGAAAAGGCGAACCGCCTTGACGTCAAGGAGCAGTACGGGCTCACCACCATCAACACGATAAAGAAGCAGCTGGGCGCAGGCAAGATACCAATTGTGCTCGTCAACGCGGCTGCGCTGAACCCGTATCTAGACCCTAGCCCGCACTGGGTCGTGATAAAGGGCTACGACAAGGATACTTTCTACGTAAACGATCCCTACTCTGACAGTACACTGTCTCTCGACCCCGAGACCTTCAAGCAGGCGCTCGGATACGAGGGAGAGCATCACATGATAACGGTGAGCTCAAGAGCTTCGAGAAGGCGATGATTATATGTTAGCCTTCGAACACAAATATACGCCATGCAGTGTCATTGGGCTTCGGATTGTGGAGAGAGGCTGCCTGGCATGCAAAGGCCCGATGATTGAAATAACGCTCCGTTCTGAAGAAACAGGCGAGAACTTCAAAGACACGATGCCGCCAACACAGGCTGAAGGCATAAAAATAGGGCAGTTGGTTACGCTTCACAGGTGCTATCGCAACGGCAGATTGATGCAGCCAACTGAAATGATGACAGGCGTACGCGTGGGCAGCCGAACAAGCGGCCAGAGCGTTAACCCCGCAACTTCAAAAGTGCGCTAAACCTGCGCCTATCCCTACGCCTACTCAGGAGCGGGGGTCTGCAGCGGTCTCTCCATGTCCCTGATAATCATCCTCTTCACAATCCCTTTCCTTATCGCAGTCACGAGTGCAACCCTCATATGCCTCGAATCCCTTCTGTCGCGGCTCCTGCTTGCAAGCTTCCTGTGACAAGACAGGCACGAGACTCTCTCGAATACGCTCATCTTGGGATCCGCGAACCGGCTTGCCGGGAGCACGAACTTCAGCTCATCGTTGCCGAGGCGCTTCGTACAGATTGCGCACGTATGCTTCGCGAGATACTCGCGGTCGGTCCTCTCCGCGCACTTTACACAGAAGAAGTCGCTCGCGCTCTCCGAGTACTTCTTAGAGAACGGATAGACCGTTGTCCCGCACTTACGGCAGTATTCAGTTGCAATCTCATCCATAAAAGCCCCCACGCTTTTGACTTGAACGCCATTCCCCACCTCATCCACCCGTGGCGTTTCAGTTGCAGTAGTATAGCGCCTTAGGAAATATATATACCTTTCCAGTATCTGTTTCGCCTGCGCCCCTATGCTACTTGCCGTCCTCTGCAGAAGATTTTTTTCCTGCTTCCTTTTCATGTTTGACTATCGTGGCTTTCACTATCCCCTTCCTGATTGCGTCGAGAAGCGCAGATCTCATCTGGCGGGCGTCATACGTGTCTCGAGTCCGGTCGCCCATCTTTTTGTGGCATTGGAAACAGCACACCCTCTCCACCTGATGCAGTTTTTCTTCTCCGAATATACTTGATGGCAGCACGAACTTTAGCTCGCCTTTCTCCAGCTTCCGCCCGCAAAGCGCGCATGCAGTCCTTGCAAGATGCTCGCGGTCCAGTCTTTCGGCGCACTTTACGCAGAAGTAGTCGCCGGCACTCACCGAGTACTTCCGCGAGAATGGGAATATCTCTGTACCGCAGTTGCGGCAGTACTCCTTCTGCTGCTCGTCCATAGACCTGTTGCGCCATTCCTCATATTTATATGATGCGCAGTACGTTTCGCATTTATCCGCGCAGCGCCTTTTGCACTAGCCTCGTTATATCCTCGATTTTCGCATCGGTCTTTATCGAAGACATGTCGAAATGAGGCCTTGACGCCACAAATCCTTCCTTCTTCAGCATATCTAGGATTATGAGCGGACTCACACCAGGGACTCCCATCTTCTTCGTAGTCACGGGTATGGAGTAGTAGAGCGGGATATCCGGTTCATCGTTAATCAGCGAGAGCGCTTTGAGGCCTGCCTTCTCCGTTTTGCCTTCCAGCTCTGTGATAAGCCTCGACACGAGCTCCTTGTCGTAAAGGTTTCCCAGCCACATCTTGCCGGATATCAGGGTGTTGGAGTGCGCCTTTGCGCAGCATCTGATGTCGGGTTTTGGGACTGCGCCTTTTCGCCAATAGCGGCTGCCGCAGCTGTTGCAGTAATAGACGTAACCCAGCTCCGAAAGCGAACGCGTGGCGTCATCAGAACCGTGCTCCAGCTTGACGAACACCCGCATGTAATGTGCGTATACTAGCGCAAGCTTCACCTCAATGCCATAGTCGAACTGCGATGCGAGCCTCGCAACATATCCTATCAGTATCCGGAGGCCGACCTCGTGGCATAGCTCGTTGTGCAGGGGCACAGCGTCGTAGAGCTTGAGGCAGGCTTTTTGGTGTGCGCCGCACAGCACAGCGGCATCCGTGGCAGTGAACATCAGCCATCCCCCGCTCTTCGCTATCTTTAGGAGATCGAATATGCTGGGAGAGACCCCTCCGAAGGGATCGTAGTCTATGAAGTCAAACCGTTCGTCGGTTGTGTTCGCGAACTCCTGTATGCTCTGGTGCAGAACCCTTCCCTTTACCTTGTTGAAGGCCGTATTCATCTTCGCCTCCTTGTAAGCACGTTCATTGATGTCTAGCATCGTGACGTCCTTCGCCTTGGTCTCCAGCGCGTACCTTATGCCCCTGATGCCGGTGGCGGCAGTTGCATCGAGCACAGCGCTGTTCCTGTTCGCCTCCATCTTCACGAGCGAGACGCTGAGGTCGCGCAGGAACCTCGCAGTGGGATTGAGAAACGCCACATCGTGATACTTTATCCTGGCCTTGCCTTCCTCGTACATAGGCTCACTCCAGATCCCCGTTCAGGTCGCGGATGGCGTCCAGCAGGCCATGCGCATACGAGATGCATGAGAACGCGGTTGGGAGGTCTCCCTTGTCAAGATAGCTCCTGGCGTCGCTTGCATACATCTTCGACAGCTCTACAACCTTCTTGCTCTTCGCGTCGATGTTATCCAGGAGCTTCCTCTTTACGTTATCGTTGAACATCGTTATGTCCTTTTCTATGCGCTTTCTTACGGCCTCATCGTCGTCCATAGCAATGCCTCTTACCTTAACCTTATTAACCTTTTCAGTGTTATTACTCCTGTAAAAGGAGGATGGTAGAATGGCTGATCTTTGGAGCGACTATACGGATGCCCTGATAAACGATATCGATGACGAACTCGGTGCAAAATACAAGATGAGCGTGAGGCGCTTCCTGAGCGACCCCGGAAAGTACGCGAAGCAGGAGGGAATATCGATAACGGTAAGCAACATGCAGGAGGATGTGGACAACTTTATAGACCAGAGGCTTAAGGAACTGGCTGCGGAGCAGAAGTCGCTCATGGACGACGCCGCAAGGGCAGACTCTATTACAAGCCAGATTGCGCAAACTCTAAGCCTAAAGGCGAAGCAGACCAAGCTGCCTCTTATACGACCAGTGGCGGTAGAACGCGATGAAACCCATGACGAGGTAGTGTATATAAGCTCTGTAGACAGCGGGACGCTTGTGCTTATCGATAAACTGACAGAAAATGCGGATTTCGTAGCGGATTTCACGTATCAGTACAAGAACTACAAGATAGGCAACTGGCTATTTTGCGGAAAAAAGACTTATGCGATTAGGGCGTACCTCCCGCCCAACGAGGTGCTCTATATAGAGAATGGAAAGAACGAAATAGACACGTTGTTCAACGACGCGAAGGCGCTCCTTGGATGAAAAAACTGATTATCGCCATAACAGGCACGCCAGCGACCGGGAAGACAAGCTTTGCCAAGACGGTGAAACGCTATCTGAAGGGAATCGATGTCATAGAGATTAACGATATTGTGAACGAGAGGAACCTCTATTCGGGAGTGGACAAGTTCAACACCAAGATTGTCAGGCTTGTGGCGCTAAAGGGGGAGCTAAAGAAGATAATAAAAAGCACGAGGGGCAGGGCGGTTGTGCTCGTGGGCCACCTCGCTCCCGAACTCGGCATAAGGTACGACGCCGCTATAGTATTGAGATGCAGTCTGGGAACGTTGGCGCGAAGAATGGAGAAGAGAGGTTATGCAAAGGAGAAGATCCGCGATAACCTGATTGCGGAGGCTGTTGACTACTGCGGTGCAACGATGGAGAAGAGATGCACAGCAGTATATGAGGCGGAGACCCGGAAGGAGAGAGAGCGCGCAGTGTCCATGATAAAGCTGTTGCTCGATGGAAAAAACGTCAGAGTGAAAAAGCGGGAGATAGACAAGATAGGAGACCTTCTCAAGCTTGTGAACAAGGGCAACCGGTATGGGCTCTGATTCTCAATAACAAAAGGAATTTAAAGGAATTGTTTCGATTATGATAACATGGTTGCGATAAGTTCCAAGACAAGGGAGATACTGCGTGAGCTCTGCATGAACTCGCGGATTACGATAACAGAGCTTTCTGAGAAACTTAGTATATCGAGATCGGCTGTCTCGAAAAGAATTTCTGCTCTTGAGGAGGAATTGGGATTACGCTATACCATAGATATCGAGAGGAGGGCGCTGGGGTTTGGCACGTTTGTGATATACTATCTATCATTCAAGAAAAAACCGCCTGAGAAGGTTGTAAAGAGCTGGTTGGAGAAAAGCGAGATGGTCCAGCTTGCAGTAAAAACGTCTGGAAATTTCGACTTGGTTCTTTTCGTACTGCCGATAGACGACGAGAAGTTCGCGAAATGGAACCTTGGAATAGGATTGGAGTTCTCTGATTATGGCGTATCGGTCAACAAATCCGATATGGACATAATACACCACGGCTTTGTGCCTCTGAACGACTCGATAATCATGGATGCGAAGATAGACGAAGTTTACAGGAAGCTCCTTGTCGAGCTGAACAAGAACTCCAGGGCGAGCATAAGGGAGCTATCGAAGAAACTAGAGCTCAATGAGGAGATGGTGCGTTACTACCTAAGCAAGCTCGTTAAGACAGATATCATAAAACGTTTCACTGCGGTGATAACGAAACCGCCGCAATCGGTAAGCCTTATGATGTTCTTTAAGTACGTGTACAGACCTGGCGCGATTGACAGGATAAACGAGAAGAGGAAGGTCTATTTCAAGAAAGAACTGGAACCTCCGGTATTCAATGACTGGCAGATGGTGTCGTCGACAAGCGGGAGCAGCGACGAATTCGAGTGGGCCATGGCAGAGACACAGAAACAGGCAATCGATGAAAGGTTGGGTCTCCACAGAAGAATCTTCAGCAAAGATGAACCAGATATCAAGTACGGTGCGGTGGTGGATATTATGAAGGGCACATTGGCAATCCGCAACGTTGATATAAAGCAGCTGTATATAAAAACAGAGTGGCAACCGGGCAAGAACTACGTAGGTGGCGTGTCCTGACTCAGGCTTTGCACTTGGCGTCTCTTGCCTAACATGTCGTCTATAGCAGAGAATTTCTCCGTAATCGTGTCTGGATTGCCACTACCTAGAACTATCATATGCTCTTTTGTGGCTCCAGTAATGTCACGTATGAATTCGAGCTCGTCAATCGAGAGCATGTCAGGGTGGTGCTTGTCGCTGAACACTACACAGTCTCCACTTCCGATTGCATCGAGCTCGCCTCTAGATATATTATGCCTGTGCGAGCCGTGGGTGTAGAAAGCAAGGACGCGGCCACCGCCGCGCATTGTCCTCGCCAGCTCCGGCTGCGATGTGTTGATGAATGCGCTGGTGACATCGTACATACTGACGCTGTATTTGTCCCTGCCCTTGCGTTTGCTTGGTATGAAATTGCCTGCAGCCTTTGGAGCCAGCTTTTGTATTGCGACACCTGCTGTGACGCCCAGCCCTATCACTATGTAAGACGGAATTATAGGAACACTAAGAAACAGGGCACTTATCAGCATTGTTATGAATGGCACTGCCATGTATACGGTGCTGAATAGCGATGTCTTGACAACACGGAGCGCCTCTAGGAAGGTGAACCCGAAGACTGCATAGAATATTGCTCCGAGAAACAGTATTGAAAATATCACGCCAGGGGTAAATACAGTAAGCTGCCACGAGTTCGTGAGTATGGCTAGAGGAGCGAATGCAATAAGAGCGATAAGGTTGTAGCAGAAAATGGATGCTGTCAGCTCGTAGTGGTAGCGCTTTGATACGACATTGGCGATTGCGACGCCGAGTGCGACGACAAGGAGGATACCGACATACGAAAGCTCGGCTGCAGGCATGCTTATAGCGGTGCCGCCGATGACGGTGGCGGCAAGTGCCAGGAAACTTACAGAGACAGCGGAAAGGTCCCATTTTGTTATGCGCTCCCTCATCATAAATGGGGCGATTATTATCATGAGTACGGTCCACGTCCTGTAGACAACAGCAGTAAGGTCTGCAGTTATGAAGTGAGTGACAAAGCTAAGTCCGAGAGGCTCAACTATGTATTCTAGAACTGCCAAGATTATTATCGCAGAGAGGAACGTACGGTCCTTTGTCAGAGAGAGCAGCTGGTTGCCAGTGCCTTTAACCATCATCATAATGAACGACGTTGCGACCCCAACAAGCGAGACGTATAGGATTAGGGTAGTGAACGGTATGGCGCTACCCATGCTAAACGCTATGGGCACAAGCGCCCCCACCAGCACCGAGAATGCCAGAAGCACATACCCGTATACGCTGATTTTGTTCACTTTTCTTCACTCGCTTCCCCGAATACCATTCTTTGTTCGCCTTTTTATTGGTTGTTAAATCTTGAAAAAAAGCAAATGGGTTTTGCTATTTTGACACTTGCAGAATCCTGAACCCTGTTTGACGAAAATGACAGAAAAGACGCCTATAAGTATTGGGGAAGCAGTAATATTATATGGAAGAGCGACGATTGCGGATATTCGTTAACTCGTCGATTTCCTCCGCCAGCAACTAAGATGATTATATGGCAAGGCCGAGAAATGGAGTTTGCAGCATGCACAAGGTTGCGCTGATTTTATATGAGGGCGCGCCAGTTTGCAGGACATGCCTATCGAAGAGATACGGTATCAGGATCTGATCCGATTATCGGATCAATTAGTTATATCGTAGTTTTCCTTATAAAAGCAGAATATACAAGCTTTGCTATGTCTTCCGGCATATTGTTCATGAACAGGCGCATGTTCTTTTTCTTAAGGTAAGACGGGAACTCCCCATCATTTGAAAGGAGGTCTGTGATGAGCTCTTTTGGAGTATTGTATCTCGCTTCTTCTAGCGCAAGTATCCTGTCCTCTTTAAAGAAAATGCCAAGCGCCTTCGGGTGAGCTGCAAGAAATCTGCCCGCTGATTCATTCATAAATGCTGAAGGTCCTTCCGCGAGGAAGTGGCCCACGTATGCGTCGCTTATGAGAAGAGCTATGACACCGGTGGTGCCGGATATGTTTTCCAGTGACAACACGACATGGAAGCCCTCTTTTTTCATCGAGTATTCGAGCTTGCCCTTCAACCTGCGCAGCTGCTGCCAGAGTATGTCAGGAGCGATGTCGCGCATCTTGAACGCAAGGGTGTATACATTGAGATGAAGCGCGTCCCTCAGATGTGTAATCTTCCGTTCGGAATAGACCTCTGAGTAGCGCGGTCCGTAGAATACCTTGATGGATGGCTCTCCAAGCAGCAGACGTGCCGCAACAGACAGTCGCGCAACTGCTTCCTTCGAAACTACGGCAGCCACGTTCCTATCCGGGTCAGTGGGGTCTATGACTATGAAATCCTTATTGAACTTCTTCACCATGTTCTTCAGTTCCTCAGAACCCTGCTTGTGCTCTCCCCTGTTGAGAGGTAGGATGACTTTAGGAAGTTTGAGTGTGGCAAACGCGCTAACCACATCGATAAATGAGCCGTAATGATGGACCAGCAGTTCGCACAGGTAGCCAGAGAATGCATCGAATTCTGCGCCTGCGCCGTAAATATTGTGGGCTTTGAGGAATGCCTTGAGTATGCGGACGTCGTCACGCTGCCTTGCGGTAAGCGCCTTGTTGATGAACTCATTGTGCAGTTGTGTGCGGTCCACAGCAGTTATACGTTCGCTGGCGTTTGCTATCTTAAATGCGGGTACTATGTCGGCGTTCAGACCTACGTCATTAAATATAAGCCTCACGTACGGATGCTCCGCATACTTTATCATGAACGACTCGTTCTTGTGTTTTGCTACTACCTTCTTCGCGAGCTCTATGCCTTTCTTCTCCATGGCGTCCTCGCTCTGCGTTTTCGGGAAGAGCAAGAAGATGTCTATGTCTGAGGTGCCGCGTATCTGCGTGCCTCTTGCAACGCTTCCTGCGGAGATTATCTCTACGTCCTTCGGAGCCACCTGGAGAAGCCTTAGTATGAGCTGGTTCGAGTAGAAAGTCATCTGCTCCATTTCCTTCTCGCTCGGCTTCACGTCCCTGAGCACAGTCTTGAGAACGGGCTCGAGCTTTTTTCGGGTTGAGGGGCTTACAATGGATACGTGTCGCGCCGCTACGGGCTTACCTTTAGCTTTTGCCATTCGATCGATAAGGATACAGTAATAAAGATTAAATACCTGTAATCTCTCACAATCCTGCAAGGGCCTGTAGTATAGTAGTAAAATACCCCGTTCGCAACGGGGAGTCGCGGGTGCGATTCCCGCCAGGTCCATATTAAATGGTTGAATCCTGTTTTGGCTTTGGCGCTTCGGCAATCAGTCCCCTTAGCCCTTCTGTGTCTTTGAATTCGTTGTGCGAAGACGCTTTCCGAATTCTATTCATTATCGCGAGTCCTATTCCCTCCTCATTGAAGATTTCCACCACCCCGAACTTCACCTTCATGGAGTCAATGAGTATCAAGCCATCGTAAAGGTTCTTCGCAATCTCGTAAAGGTCCTTTGATGTGCCTAGCGCTATCGTACTGCAACCGGTTTCCGAGAGCTTTTTGCACGATTCGGCTGAACCTACGAATACGAATTCTGGAATCTCATCTATTTCCGAGATGATGTCGAGAAGCTCGTCGGCATTGCCGTCGAACATGAAAAGAGGAGTATCAGGCGCATAGTGTTTGTATTTGGTGCCCGGACTCAGCGCGATATCGACTTCGCGCATTCCCTTTGCGACGTCGCCAACCTTCGGACGCTCGCCGAACGCTTTCTCGAGCTCTTCGATCGTAAAAGGGCCGGGTCTCAGCACCGTGAATGTCCTCAGGTCGATTATAGTGGATTCCAAACCGAAGAAAGAAGGGCCCGAGTCCACGATGCAGTCTACCTTCCCGTCAAAATATCGCAGCGCCTGCTGTGCATTCGTCGAGGTTGGCTTCTTTGAGAGGTTGGCGCTTGGAGCCGCTATTGGGACTCCTGCGGCCTTGATCAATTCGAGTGCGACAGGATGGGCAGGCATTCTTAACGCGACGGTGTTCAACCCTGCGGTGACCTCTCTCGGGAGCTCTCTGTTCGCATCGACTATGAACGTGAGCGGACAAGGCCACATCCTTCTGATTGCGCGGAGGCGCTCTTCTGGGATCTTACCGATTTCCTGCGCCTGTTCCAGCGAAGCCACAGTAACTATGAGCGGATTGTCGCTCGGCCTTCCCTTTGCCTTGAAGATTTTTCTGCACGCTTCGGGGTTGAACGCGTCGGCGCCTATGCCGTATACTGTTTCCGTAGGAAACACCACTAGACCGCCGTTGGCAATGTAACCGGCGGCCTCTCTTATCGCAAGATTATCCGGCCTGATGGGATCAATCTTCAGAACTTTTGTTTCCATCTTCCAACCTATCCAACGAATAATTGACTATGTCTATACAGCTAGCCGCCAAGTACTTCTTCCGCCCGAGAGAAAGCTTATCGCCGTAACGAAGGGCGAAGCCCTCATCCTTCTTTGGCAGGCCGACATGGTCGCCGAGCACGAAGAGCGCACCCTCCCCCAATTCCATGCTGTCTATCGGCTTGCCGCTATCGCTCAAAACAAGTATCCTGCTGTTCTCCGCATGCTTCTGTTTTATTATCTCTTGGAACGATTTCCTATCCACTTCGATTCCAGGATGGCGCTTTCCGGCTATCACGTTCCTTAGAATCTCTTCCCAGCTCCTCTCGTCTATGTGCGCGTCTCGCAGCTCTGCGCCGCTTATCCTTATGTGCAGCGGCGGGCTCGGAGGGCCGTTGAGCACCGCGTGAAACACCACGTCCTGGCGGTGAGCCTGTGATTTGAATATCGCCATAAGAGCGCATTGGTAGACTATGTCGAGTCTTCCTGCATCGATTAGGCTCCTGAAGTTGGGGCTCGTGAATCCGGTTCTGGAAAATAGAAGGAATTCCCTCATGAAAATCTTTTTTCCTATGGTTGTGGCGATTCTGCATGCGGTTCCGTTGCAGTATTGTCCCTGCCTTTCTTTACCGCATAGTTCTCCATCTTTATCGACCTGTCCAAGAGCTGCGAGAACCGCCTGTCCGCCTCGCTGTAGTTAATCTTGGTGATATGTTCGCTCCTCTTGGTTATGATGTTGAACGGCGGTATCTTGTACGCAATCTTGTCATCCATGAGTATGCGCTCATGCTGTTGCATCGCATCTGTGCCGTCCATCACACGTATCTCCAGTCCTATTCCGGGGCCGCTGAGCTCCGCCCTGAAGTCCGACACGCTCTCGTTGAACTTCGAATCTAGCATCTCCTTTGAGGTGAGTATCGATATCTTGGTGAAATTCGGCATGCTGTTCTCTATCAGCCTGTGGAGGTTCGCGAGCGCGATAGAATTAAAGTGCTTGTCGACTATCCGGAGGTGACCGTGCATCTGGGAGAAGAGCTGATCTTGCAGGTTGATGACGTTCGAGAAAGGTGTACTGGGGTTGATGGAGAATGCGTGTTTCATATGCGGCTGTTTCGCAGAAGGTTTTCTCGATAGGTACACCAGATAGGTATCTGAAAGGAACGCCCCGGCCGCACCTGCGTAGACAAGATACAGGTATGCGCTCTGAAGGTACACTGCGAAGTCCGAAAGTATCACAAAAAGCAGCAATATGTATACTACAGTGAAGGCGGTGTGCAGTACCACGTACGTTCCCGAAAGCACGTCTCGGTCGTACGCTCTTATGAAATTGATGAAAGAGGCACCGATGAGCATGAACGCAATCATGAAAAGGAGGTACGATTCGAGTATGCCCTGGTGGAAAGAGCTGATGTTGGTCAGATATGACTGCAGGATCGGGACGATTGGTGAATTGCTGGCTGAGCTCTGCAGGCCGGCGCCGAGGCCGATGCCGTAGAATATAGAAAACTCCTTTATGGCATAGATTGCGCCGGCGAGAAGAAGGAATGAGCTCAGACCGGATATGCTGAGCGCAATAAGACCACTGCTCCTATCCTCGCCTACTTTCATCAAACCCCCAGTTATTAACGAACAGTATTAACTATATGTATAAATATCTAAAAAGGCGCACTACTAACTACTTTCAAACAATGTAGGTGACAGCATGACAGAAGTCGTAATATTGAGAAATGCTGGCGGGGATGTTGACGCCCTGCGTGATGACATAACAGCGGCACTGAAGGGTGCGAAGGACACTATAGTCATAGTGGCTTGCATGGACTGCAGGCTTAATGGCTATCTTGATAAGCTGAGGGAACAGCTGGAATCAGGTACAATCGGTGAAAAAACAGAGGTCTGGGAAACACAGCATGCAGACTGCGGAGCCATGAAGACGGTTGTAGCCAAATTTACGCAGGATATTGACCTTAGCGATGAGGTGGCTGTGACGTTCGTCTCACCGTTGCAGAAAACGGTTGGTGCAGAGCTTTCTGCTGTTAAAATGTCACCTGAGAGCGCACTTGCCCTGGCGCTTGGCGAGAACGGCAGACTCCAGGTAGCGAGGCTGAAGAGGATGGGAGTGCCTGAAAAAGGGATAAAAAACAAACTCATAACAGCCAGGGATGCTGGGGAACTGAACACGCATTACACGCCTAACGAAGATGAGGACCTGCGTTCCCTGATAATATCTACGCCTTCGACCATGCCGTTTACGGATATTGCGGAGAGGATTGGAAGAGAGCCGAAAGAGGCCTATTTCATACAGGCAGGTGAACCTGAAAGAGAAATAGCGCATATAAAGCTGGCAGTGGAGCGGCTCGACATCAAGGACGTGGTGATAACAGCAAGAGATGAGAGGGACATTGAGAGGGCAGAGAAGCTTCAGAACGTACTCGAAAGGGACCTTGGAAGGAATATAGGCATAGAAGTGAGAACTCTTAAAAAAAAGAGCAAGGTAGAAGGCTAGATTAAAGGTCTCGTTTCTGCGATGCCAGACTGGACAGAACAGATGCTGGGTATTATTCGATTTATATCCATTCGGAAATGGGAAGCAGCGATTAGCGTTTGTTATTTTCGATTTCTTTTACTTCGTTATGCCGCTCTGGTTCCGTTCCCCTTTTCATCGCCTTTTCGGTATTCTGAAGGACAAAGACAAACCATGAGGCGTACTTCTTTGGATTCCTCTTCATGTCTTCCTTGATGCTGTCGATGCTCATCCACTTCCAGTCCTGCACCTCTTCGGGATTCGGCTCCGGCCTCCCGTCAAACTTCCCGAAAAAGAGGTGGTCATACTCGTTCTCGGTTAGGCCGTTTCCTACGTCGGCCCTGTAGACAAACTCCGTAACCTGGTGCATTTCGCAGTCTATGCCCATCTCCTCCTTGAGCCTCCGATGCGCCGCCCTGTCCACGTGCTCTCCGGGGAACGGGTGGCTGCACACCGTGTTCACCCATTTAAGCGGCTCGTGGTATTTTCCCGCAGAGCGCTGCTGCAACAGCAGCTCTCCTTTTGAGTTAAACACGCATATCGATATCGCGCGGTGAAGCCTGCCACCGTGCTGGTGCGCGGCTATCTTCTCCATAGTACCCAGGGGTTTGTCGCTTTTCGTAACTAATACAACTCTTTGATTGTTAGAGTCCATTAACTCACTCAACTAGCATGGAGCCAGAGCAGTATTCGACCTCTTCGGTATATAATGCTTTTCCCAGGATTCCACGTTTGCAGAATCTAGGGCGTACCCTGTGTTCTGCGTTTTATGAATCGTGGTGGGTTTTTATTGATTACAGCCGGTATGCCATACTCGCTATCGGAGTGAGAGCTCTGTTGCGGAGTGCATAAATAGATTCCCAGTAGAAGAAATGAATACAGGGTCGGATTTGATGTTCCTTGAGGGTTTCGGGCGGGTGGTAAACGCCAAGGCACCAGAGTTTCCAAAGGGATTCACATGGCTCAACACTAGGAAGGAGCTCCGGCTCTCGAAACTGAAGGGCAGTGTCATCCTTCTCGACTTCTGGACATATTGCTGCGGGAACTGTATGCATATGGTCCCTGTCCTGGAACGGCTTGGAGAGAAGTACCGCGACATGCCAGTAGTCATAATAGGCGTTCATTCCGCTAAGTTTGAGAACGAGAAGAAGCAGGAGAACGTCCTCGAGGCAGTGAAGAGGTACGAGATAACACATCCTGTGGTCGTGGACCAGGAGATGAAGATATGGCGCAGCTACGGCGTAAGCGCGTGGCCTACCTTTGTTTTCATAGATCCGTCCGGGAAGATTGTGGCAAAAAAATCAGGGGAACGGGACTTCTCCGAGTTCGATACGATGATAGAGTCGATGCTGGGTAAGGCGGAGAGAGAGGGCACGCTGGCAAAGAAGCCCATCAGGATAATGAGGACGCCTGTCACGGATAAGCGAACGTTGTCCTACCCTGGCAAGATGTCGTTCTCCTCCGATGGGAAATCTTTCGCACTCAGCGACTCAAATCATAACCGTATACTCATAATCGACGCGGGCAGCGGGAGGATAAAACAGAGGATTGGAGGTGAGAAGGGACTCGAAGACGGTTCGTTCGATTCGGCGAGGTTCTACAGGCCGCAGGGAGTCCTCTGGCTCGGTGAAAATACGATTTATGTGGCGGATACCGAAAATCATGCACTGCGTGTTATTGACCTGTCCCTGAAGGAGGTGAAGACCCTCGCGGGCAACGGGGAGAAGAGCGATTGGCAGGGTTACACCTACGTACCTAAGGAGGGCGAAAACTCGGAACTGAACTCCCCTTGGGATCTCACTTACCACAACGGTTCGATAATCATAGCAATGGCTGGTCTTCACCAGCTATGGGCTTACGACATAAAGAGCGGGCTCTTGTACCCTTTCGCCGGTTCTGGAAGGGAAAACCTGTTTGACGGGGATTACCAGAGTGCTGAATTCGCACAACCGAGCGGCCTGTGGACGCAGGACGGCCATCTCTATGTTGCAGACAGTGAGTCGTCTGCCATTAGGAGCATAGACCTGAAGAACAGGTTCGTGAGCACTCTCGCGGGGCACGGATTGTTCGTGTTCGGACATGGTGACGGTAAGCTGGCGAGCGCAACCCTCCAGCATCCGCTTGGCGTGTTCGCAGAGGATGGAAAGGTGTACATCGCGGACACCTATAACAGCGCTATTAGGATGATAGACCTGAAGAAGAGGGAGGTGACCACACTGGTGGGAAAGCCTGGCGAGAGGTCGTTCTGCAGGTTCGACGACCCCGACTGCGATACCCTGGGCTTGTACGAACCAAGCGACGTGAAGGCGAAAGGCGGGGTGCTCTATATAGTAGATACCAACAACCACCTTGTGAGGACGTTTGACCTGAAGGAGATGGTTCTGGGCACGATGGACATAAAGGAATAAGATTCAAATTGTTGTTAAGCCGAGCCGTGGATTCGCTGCGGCGCGAGCCGCTTTGACCTCATACTTCCCTGATGGCTGCCTTTACCTTCGACATCGTTCCTGCGTCGATGCTTGCCATGTTGTGCGCCTTCTTGGCGTGTGCTGCTATCCTCTGCATCAGCTCCTCTTCCGTATTTGCCCTTGTCTGGAAGTTGCACTGCATTCCTATATCCTTGCACGCGAATGATTTCGCCATTCGATCACCGATTAACTTACGAATCGGAAGTATTAAAGCCCGACTGCGGGATATACGGAAAACAACAAACAATATATTGTTTTGCTTTGAACTATATTTGAATGGAGGTGCGGCAGTGAAGAAGAGAGTTTTCGACGGTTCCATCGACTACATCCAAGTGATGGATGAGAATGGCAACATAGACAGAGAACTCTTTCCCAAGGATGTAGACGATCAGAAGATAGTGCAGATGTACAAGCTCATGTCGATGGCGAGAGCCCTCGACGCCAAGGCGCTGAGCCTGCAGAGGCAGGGGCGCGCAGTGACGTACGCGCCGACACTCGGGCAGGAGGGGGAGATGGTAGGGAGCGCGCTCGCTATGGGAAAATCCGACTGGTTCGTGCCTAACTTCAGGCAGCATCCAGTTTTCATGGTGAGGGGCTTCCCGCTAGACATAGGACTTCTCTACTGGCGAGGGTTCGAGGAAGGTGTCCTGCCAAAGGGATTCCAGGCCACAGCGGTATGCGTCCCTGTAGCGACGCAGATGCCGCATGCCGCCGGTCTTGCTTATGCATTCAAGTACAGGAAGACTGGCGCGTCTGTGGTGGCTTACGTAGGCGACGGCGGGACATCTGAGGGGGATTTCTACGAGGCGCTGAACTTTGCTGGCGTGATGAAGGCGCCGATGGTTGCGATAATAGAGAATAACGAATGGGCGATATCCGTGCCGCGGTCGAAGCAGAGCGCGGCGCAAACACTGGCGCAGAAAGCCATAGCAGCAGGCATAGCGGGTGTGCAGGTGGATGGCAACGACGTTATAGGCGTCTACAAGGTAGTGAAAGACGCGCTGGCTAACGCGCAGAACGGTCCCACGCTCATAGAGGTGCTTACGTACAGGATGAGCCTGCACACCACTGCAGACGATCCAACCAAGTACAGGGACACGCAGGAGCTGGCTCCGTGGCAGGCTAGGGATCCGATACTAAGAGTAAGGACATATCTCACGAAGAACGGATTGTGGGACGAAGCCAAGGAGAAGGAGATGGCGGAGGGCCAGCTGCAGGCGATAGACGAAGCCGTCGAAAAGGCGGAGCAGTTCAAACCAGACCCCGGCAGCATGTTCAGGCACGTGTACAGCTTCATGCCGCAGACTTTGAAGGACGAATTCGATGCCGCTGTAAAGTCCGGTTACTGGCAGCAGCCGGGAAGCGAGTGATTCTATGCTTACAAACATGGTAGGAGCGATAAACAATGCGTTGGACCTGATTCTACAGGAGAACAAGAACGCTGTAGTGATGGGCGAGGACGTAGGCAAGGATGGTGGAGTGTTCAGGGTCACTGACGGGCTGTTCGCCAAGTATGGCGGCGAGCGTGTGATCGATACGCCTCTGGCGGAATCCAGCATAGTTGGCACAGCGGTAGGGATGGCGATAGGCGGGATGTTCCCGATTGCAGAGTGCCAGTTTGCCGGCTTCCAGCTGCTCGCATTTAGCCAGATTGCAAACCACATGGCGAGGTACAGGTCCAGGACCCGTTCGGCGATAGAGCTTCCGATGATAGTGAGAACCCCTGTGAGCGGAGGGGTCAGGACTCTGGAGCACCATTCAGACAGCCCGGAGGCTCTTTACGCGCATATCGGCGGATTGATTGTCGTGGAGCCATCCAACCCCTACGATGCGAAAGGTCTTATGATAAAAGCGTCGCACCTGCGTGACCCAGTGATATTCCTCGAGCCGACAAAGCTGTACAGGCTTTTCAAGCAGGAGGTCCCGGATGGGATGTACGAGGTGGAGATAGGGAAGGCAAACGTAGTCAGGGAGGGAGACGACCTTACGATAATAACATGGGGGACGATGGTGCCGGTAGTAAAGAACGCTGTTGAAAAGAAGAAGACCAACGCGGAGATACTCGACCTGAGGACGATAAACCCGCTCGATGAGCAGACCATACTGGATAGCGTGAAGAAGACGGGAAGGGCGATGATAGTCCACGAGGCGCCATTGTCGTTTGGGCCGGGCGCGGAAATAGCCGCGAGGATAGCGGAGAAAGCGATCTTCGAACTTGACGCGCCAGTGCTGAGGGTGGCGTCCGGCAGCTTCCCGTATCCGTTCCCAGGATACGAAAATTATTACATCCCGAACGAGGCAAAGGTTTCTGAGGCGATTGATACTATATTATCTGAGTAAAGTTTATCTGAGTGGAGTGAAGCACGTGAAGGAGATAAAATTCGTTGACGTTGGAGAAGGCATAACTGAAGGTCACCTTGTAAAGTGGCTAGTGAAGGACGGCGACACGGTGAAGGAGGACCAGTCTGTTGCCCAGGTTGAGACGGACAAGGCGGTTGTGCAGGTCCCAGCACCAATCGGTGGGATAGTAAAGCAGGTAACTAAGGAAGACGGAATACTTCACATAGGCGACGTCGTAGCCGCAATAGGGACCGCGGATGAGATAAAGAATTATAAGATAGGACAGCCTGCGGCAGCTGCACCGAAGGCGGTCTCCACAGTGGCAGCGCAAAAGACGACGCCTGGTGCGGCTCAGGCTTCAAAACCAAAAGAGGTAATCGCAACGCCTGCGGTGAGGAAGCTAGCCCACGACCTTGATGTCGACATAGGCACGGTCACCGGAACCGGGCCTAACGGGAGGATACTTGAAAATGACGTGAGGACCGCTGCAGGAAAGGGAGTCCCATCCCATGCAGCCCCGCCGCAGAAGTTCTCGGAGGTGTTGGAACAGAAGCACGAGGAGAACATTGTGAGGGAACCGATGTCAATGACGAGGAAGGCGATAGCGCGCAACATGGAGGAATCGTGGAAGATACCGAGAGCGACGCACATGGATCTCATAAACGCGACAGAACTATGGAATCTGGTCGGCAAGGAAAAGAAGAAGATGCAGGATGAGAGACAGGTGCACTTAACCTTCCTGCCGTTCATAATAAAGGCGCTGGTCGAGGCGCTGAAAGAGAATCCACACTTCAACGCAAGCTACGACCATGACAAGCAGGAGATAATAGTGAAGAAGTACTACAACATCGGGCTTGCCGCCGAAGCGCCTGATGGCCTCAAGGTGGTGGTCATAAAGGACGCGGACAAGAAGAGCGTGGTTCAGATAGCAAAGGAGATACAGCAGCTCCACGACAAGGTACTGAAGCAGACCATAGCTATAGAGGAGATGAAGGACACCAGCATAACGATAACCAACATCGGAAGTCTGGGCGGAGGATTCCTGGCCGTGGCGATGATAAACCCGCCTGACGTGGCGATAATCGGAATTCTATCGATGAGGGATTGGCCTTTCGCCGACAACGGGAAGATACAGATCGGGAAGATTATGCCCTTCACGATAACCTTCGACCACAGGGTGGTGGATGGGGCGGAGGCTGTGAAGCTGGGGAACGCATTGAAGAAGTATCTTGAAGACCCTGACTTTTTGGAGATGCTTTAATGGCCTTGGAATATGGGATACTTCTTGCGCTTGCATCCATGGTGGCGTGGGGGCTTTACGATTTCTCCATCGCAATAGTTTCGCGGAAGATCGGGGCCCTCAGAACTTCGCTATGGGTAACGGTAATAACAGCCGTTGCTTTTGCTGTGCTTCTTTCTACGTACAGCATACCTGCGCTTACACCTGCCCAGCTTCTGCTAATGCTCTTTGTTGCACTCGCCGCGATAGTTGGAATTCTCTCGTTTACGAAGGCGTTCAAAACGGGTCAAGTATCTATTGTTTCCCCGATAGTTAGCGCGTGGGTAGTAGTCACGATATTCCTTAGCATAATACTGCTGAATGAAAAACTGGATCTTATCCAGTCTGCGGGCATAGTAGCGATAATACTTGGCGGGATACTGATATCGTTTAAATGGAGCGACCTGGTACGGGTTAGGTGGAAGAATGCAACAAAAGGAGTAAAGTATGCTCTTGTCGCTGCTTGCGCTTCGGGTCTTTATTATTTCTCTTTGAGCGTTCTGACCTCTCAGATTGGGTGGTTTCCGGCTGCATTTCTGTACAACATACCGATGATTGCCATGTTTATAGTGGTGGGAGCAGCGACGAAGAGACGCCTGGCATTCCCGATAGACAAGTATGGGGCTCTGACCGTAGTGGTTGGCCTTCTCAGTTTTGCCGGAGTATTAACCTACAGCGCAGGCGTTTCATATAGCTACACGGCGCTTGTGGCGGCCATAGTCTCCGCCTCACCGATACTTACAGTGGTGCTTGCAATGGCGTTGTTAAAAGAGCGGCCCGAGTATAGCCAGCTGTTTGGTATCGCGATGGTTATAGCAGGTCTTATTACTGTGTCGTTTTGGTGATGTTTGAAACTATTTTGGTGTTCTTATGATATCGTTCGTATACTTTGACCTTGGAGGCGTACTCGTATTCGATCTGATGGATCTTGGCAGATGGGACAAGTTCAAGCGGCATCTTGGTGTGACCGAGGCCCAGGACATTGCATATGACGAGCTTTATGATTTATATGAACCGGATATGCATAAGGGCAAACGGGATACTGATACGCTAATCCCGTTGATTACGGAAAGGTTCGGCATAAAATTTCCGAAAGGGTATTCGTTGCTGGACGATATAGTTTCCAATTTTGAAAAAAACGATGCAATCTGGCCGATAGTCAAAAAGGCACAGAGAAGCTGCAGGATAGGCATGCTGACGAACATGTATCCGCACATGCTCGAGAAGATAAAGAGCCGGGGTCTACTGCAAGACGTGGAGTGGGATGTGATTATAGACTCCAGCGTTGTGGGGGTACAGAAGCCGGAGACTGAGATGTTCGAGTTAGCCGAAAAGAAAACGGGAGTCGACGGTGGGGAGATACTGTTTGTGGATAACAGTCCAAGAAACATAGACAAGGCAAAAGAGTTTGGATGGCAGACGTTCCTTTACAGTCGAGCAAAGTTAAAGGAGTCTAATGCTGCACTTTCTGCGTTGTTCCAATAAGTTCAATACGTTACTTGCTGCCATCGAGCACAATCCTCTTGCTGAATGCACCTCTTTCCGCGGCCTTCTTCTTCCTCACATCCTCAAGCTTCGCCATTGGTATCTTCTTCAGCTCGCACAGGGCGTAAACCACCTCAAGCACGTCGGCAAGCTCTTCCTCCCTTCCCGACACGTAGAACTCCGTAGCTTCCTCCTTTAGCTTGTCGCGGAGTCTTCTCTCGTATTCCTCTTCTGTCGCGACGTGCGTTATTGCCCGCTTTCCCGCAGCCTGCATTATCTCCGGAATCCTGTCTCTCACAAGTTTATCGGTTGACATGAAGAATGTTCTGCGCTCCGATTTAAAAGATTATCTGCGCATCTGGACTGGTACATCAGCGCGTCTCCTTATGCAGGCGTTGCCAGATATTATCATCGGAGCTTTGATATCGACTCCGTATACGCGTGCATTGTCGATGATTTTTGCATCGACAACAGTGCAACCGTACCTGCTAGCAGGTTCACCGGCCTTTCGTGGTATCACGTGGCAACATATGGAAGAATTGCCCTCCACATTCGCAGTACCCATGACCGCGCAGCCATCAAATATCCACGAGGTATCTCCATTCTTGTAACCTAAGTTATCCTCCCTTTCGATGTAACCTCCCTTCTCTCCCTTACTTATATACATCCTGGTGATAGGATCGACCAAACGCTTTCTTGCCGCTATCTGCCAAACCACCGTTTCGCCGATTCTCCTGCTTTTCCCCGTGAAGCGAAACTTGTTGTTATCGGAGCTTATCGCCGGAGGCGTCCGCTTCTCTGCTTTTGTGTCTTCCTGCTTCGTTGCCATTTGATCACAGCAATATAGTGGAACGCTGTCCAGATATATTTTGTTGAATAATTTTCAAATAAATTACCAAAAGATATTTAAATCTTGAATAATATTCAAATACGACCTTTGTGAAAGATATACGCGCAAGGCTGACCAACCTTCTGAAGGGTGGTTACTGTACCCCCAGAATCAGTGAGCTGGCTAGGGCTCTGAATGAGCCCCCAGCCACTATTCACTACAACATCCGTCAGCTCGAGAAGGACACCATTGTCGGCTACAAGGCGGTCTTTGATTATAAGAACATTGATCAGGGCTTCTGCACATATGTGATGATACATCTCATGCCCGAAGAGTATACGGATCCGGCGAAAGCCGCGAAGGAGCTTGCTGGATACCCGCAGATAGAGTGTGTCGATGTTGTGACCGGCGATTGGGACCTTATCCTGAGAGTGCGCACCAAGGACATGGACGAGTACTACCAATTCGTGAAGAACGTCCTAGGGAAGAAAAGGCTTTCCAGGGTGCAGTCGGTGCCGTCGATGAGACAGATAAAGGACGAGTTTATGATTATTAAGGACAAATGATAAGTGATTTTATGGTAATGGGATCGATTCCGGAGCAGGTTGATGTCGCCGTCATAGGTGGAGGAGTTGGAGGATATGTCGCTGCCATAAGAGCCGCGCAACTGGGAAAGAGCGTTGCAATCGTCGAGAAGGAGAAGCTCGGAGGGCACTGCCTCAACTATGCGTGCATACCTTCGAAGGCGCTCATCCACATAGCCGAGCTTTTCTATGACATGCAGCATTCGCAGAACTTCGGGATAACTGCGCAGAACGTAGCGCTTGATGCGAAAAAGATGCTCGAATACCGTATCGCGGTGTCGAGGAAGCTCGAGGAAGGGGTGGCGTTCCTATGCAAGTCCAACCAGATTGATGTCTTAAAGGGCACTGCCACTTTCCTAGACTCGAAGAGCGTACAGCTCACAGATGGGATAACGCTGGAGTTCAGAAAAGCGATAGTTGCGACCGGTTCCGAACCTATAGTGGTGCCAGGATTTGAGTTCGGAGGGAACGTCCTCGATTATAAACAGGCGCTGCTTCTTGACCATGTGCCGAAGAGCATGGCGATAATAGGCGCGGGTTATGTATCTGTTGAGATAGCCGCACTGTATGCGAAGCTCGGTTCAAAAGTGACCATACTGGCGCGCTCTGATGTGCTATCTAAGTTCGATAAGGACGCTGTGGCGCTTATCAAAAAGAGATTCCAGGATCTTGGTGTAAGGGTAATCCTATCGGCCACTCCGGCCAAGCACGACGCAGGTTCTGTAGGACTAATAAACGGGGAGAGAATAGACGCCGAGGCGATAGTGGTGGCAACAGGGCTTCGCCCTTTCACCGATGGGCTTGGCCTCGAAAACACTAAAGTGAAGGTTGGGGAGAGGGGATTCATCAATGTAAACAACCAGCTCGTTACAGACGACCCGAACATATTAGCGGTAGGCGACGTGATCGGCGAACCTATGCTCGCGCACAAGGCGATGCGGCAGGGAGTGGTAGCCGGAGAGGTGGCGGCAGGAATGAACTCTTCGTATGATAACCTCGTGGTGCCTGCGGTGATCTTCTCCGACCCGGAAGTGGCGATAGCAGGCAACATAGATGAGAAAGAGGGGGTGAAGGTAGCAAAGTTCCCGCTTACCGCGCTAGGCAGGGCTATAGCGCTCGACAACACACTCGGTTTCGTGAAGATTGCGTTCGAGGAAAACGGCGGTCTGGTAAGAGGAGTGGAGATAGTGGGACCCGACGCGAACGCGGAGATAGCAGAGGCTGCGCTCGCTATCGAGATGGGGGCTACGGTAGAGGATCTCGCAGATACTATACATCCACACCCGACGTACAGCGAAGCGATTATGGAAGCTGCGGAGGACGCGCTGGGAAGAGGAATACACTTCTTCAGACCAAGACAAAAGTAGTGCTCGCATGGATTATCACAAGGACTTCGAAGATGGCGTCGCGGAGACGAAACTGGGCAGGCTGCACTATAAGTACCACAAGGGCATAGGCGCGACCTTGGTATTCCTCCACGGGATGGGCGGCACGACTATGGTCTGGGGGAAGTTGATGGAGGAGATGCCCGGAGACCTTAATATATACCTTATCGACCTCCTGGGCCACGGGGAATCCGACGCTCCGCATATTGATTACACGATAGAAGGGCAGGTGTCGACTTTGAAGGAGTTCGCTGAAAAACTGCAGCTTAACTCATTTTACCTTATTGGGCATTCCTATGGCGGCTGGATAGCTACGTACTATGCTTCCCAGTACGACCTCGCCGGGCTTGTGATAGTCGATGGCGCTGGACTGAAGGCGGCATTCGACCAGATAAGGCTAGGTCACCGTGAGGACCATTACAAGAGCGCTTTCTTCAAATCTACAATGATGTTCGCAGGCAACCATGACTATGTGATAAACAGCATACTGGACCAGGACCTGAAGGAGAGCTCAGAGCTGGACGACGACATTCTTGCAAAGGTGAGGGCGCCGACACTGATAATCTGGGGCACAAAGGACCCGATACTGAGCCCCCAGATAGGCTTCATGCTGAACGTGAAGATAAAGAGCAGCGTTTTCCAACCTATAGATGGAGCCGAGCACAACCCGCATCACTCACACCCGAAGGAGTTTGCAGCTGCGGTACTGAGATTCATAGAAGAGACCAGTAAAAATAAAAGGGTTGAGGAAGGTAGATAGTTCGGTGACTGACATGGTTACTTACAATATAGTTGAGCGGAAGTACATACTCGCAGAGAAGACAGATGAGACTCCAGAAGTGTTGATAGTGGGTTTCAAGCCAGATGACGGCATGCCCCCGAGCCCTTTTGACCCAGGCATGTTCATGATGATAACAGGAGTGGACGCCGCAGGGAAGAGGTACACAGCAAGGGCATTCTCAATAGCGTCAGACCCGTCGTCTCCGGAAATTGAGTTCTTTGTCATCAAGCAGCCGACTCACGGGGAGCATATTGGCACGTCACACTTTATGGAGGCGAAGGAAGGAGATATATTCATGCTGAAGGGGCCGAGCGGGCAGTTCAGGTTTGACCCGAACAAGGACAAAAAGGTTCTGTTCATTGCAGGCGGCACTGGGCTTGCCCCATTCATGTCTATGTTGAGGCACATGAAGCTTGTGGAAGCCGACTGCGACATAGATATGCTCTATAGTGTGAAGTTCCCTACAGAGATAATAAGGAAGGATGAGCTGGATGGTTACAGGAGCACTCTCGGGCTCAAGCTCACTGTAACGGTGACAAGGCCGACAGCCGGAGACGGATGGGCCGGGCAGACTGGGCACGTTGACGCGAACATGATACAGAAGTATTCGCAGGACGTGAATGAGCGGATGTGCTACATCTGTGGACCGCTGCCGTTCGTTAAGGCTGTGAAGGACGCGTTGGCTTCGATAGGGATTCCTCCGCAGAGAGTAAGCGCGGACGTTTGGGGATAGACTGTCTTTGCCTTATCTCTGGCGTAGATATCGGTGGTTTGGCATAATACTCGCAATGGAAGAATCGTCTAACCTTCTTACCTCTCGCGAGATGGAAAAGACTATAGTCAGATCTTGTTCAGTCTGCTCTCTATTTCGCTGATATCGAGCTTCGTGGAAAGCAGCGGTATCCTCTCGACCTGCGCAATCTTTACGGCGAGCTTATCCACCTGCGTGACGTTGTGGAGCACTATCACCTTCGGCTTTATCGGTGCGACTCTCACCACCACCATCGGGGACTTCCCGTTCGATACATGCTCGAATATGAAGGCTCTCTCTGTAGTGGAACCGAAAAGCTTTGGGTACTCCGATGGTGACATCTCCAATATCACGCGCAGGCTGTCCAGCCTCGTGTAGCCGAATAGCTTGAGCCCGTCCAGGTAACCAGGGTTCGACAGGACCTTTCCCTCTATTATCCTGCTGAAGTCCACCCCGTTTATCGGGGCTACGAAATCATGTATGTTGTAGAATGGCGGCTGCTTCTCCGGCGCAGGCGCGAACCTCTCCAGACCGTGCCTTACTGAACCCCCTTTTGAATCATCAATTGAGAAAAGGGCGTCAACGAACCGTCTTATAACACCCACCCCAGGGCTTAGCCTCCTGTTGCTCTCATAGTCGCTTATCGTCGACGTCGAGATCTTAATCTGCTTTGCGAGCTCTATCTGTGTTATCCCGAACAGCTCCCTCCACTTCTTCATCGCGGAGCCTGGGCTGTCCGATAGTGTTATCTCGCCCGCTATTCTCTCTTTCAACTCCTCCATGAACCCTCCTACGTCAATAACGTAATAGCTTATACGTCATGTTATTTAAGCCTTCGTTTTCTGCCGTGCCTGTTGCCTCGAGCGCCATTACCGATCTTGCTCTTTCTGGTTTTTCTTGCTGTTCTGTGCTTGTGCTCTATTTCAGTATACATCTTGGCAATGTCAGATGGCATTCCTCCATTCTTTTCTTTCTTCGCGGGCTCACTGCCATGCCCCTTTTTCGATGCAAGTACGGGAGCACCATCCCCGTTTTTATTCGCCTGCTCTTTTTCGGAATCTAAGTTAAGCAGCTTTCTTACGTATCCATAAATGAGTGACACTATGCCTGCCATGAGAAGCAGTATGAATATTATGCCAAGCTGCACTCCCTGGTTTACCTGCGAGTATACCGAGCTGAGTGTAGGTCCTTTCAGCGTACTGTTCGATATCGGCTGGAGATATGCCAGCTTTACGAATATGCTCTTGTTCTTGGATGCACTTCCATTAGTATTATCAAATACTAGGTAGTAGGTTCCTGGAGGGAACACCTGATTGGGTTTCTGATACAGTATAGGAACAGTTGGCTGTGTACTATTCTGCGTGTACGGTATTGTCACAAGTTCACTGGCATTCTGGTAGATATAGAAAACCCCCTTATTCGCAATCGAGATTGCGTAATCAAGACCCCGGGCTGCAGAAAGGTTTGAGTTCACATATGAACTCCATCCATCGAAGGCCGTGGAATTCATCAGATACACATTTGTACTGTTGTCGATGTTCATGAATACCAGTAGGATAGACGCATTTGCAAAAGCTATGGATCTGTTTACGGATCCGTGCGCAGGGACAGTGAGGTTCTGAACAACCATGCCCTGGGTCAGAGGGGATGGTGCGCTGTTCTGCATAGATACAGCAACGACCAGTGTTATGATGGCCAACACCAAAAGGATCAGCCCTGCTTTTGTATAGTTAGAGAACATCATAGCACCATGCAGTTATGTATTGCTGTGACCTAAAGAATAAAATAGGTATCGCAAATGCAGTGGCATGGCCGCATACATTGTCATGCAGCAATTGGATGCACTGTAGGATTTGGAGCATGTTGCCGCATTCACGGCAGATGTTGCATCCGCCTGATTCGGAGCTCGAGGATTATGTGGATGGATTGGATACTCGGAATCATGTTAATCGCTGTTCTAAAAGTCTGGATGCAAAAACGGGACTTGCGACTTCGTTCTATATAGGGTCTGCGGGAAGTGACGACAAAGACTGCCGTAACTGTATTCAATGACGTAAGAAGAAGAAGATGATGAAGATGGAGAAGGAGAAGGAGAAGATTCGGGATAATAGATGGTCTTTCGGGTTAGGGAGTACGCGTCTGTCAGAGCTTCTGGCAAAATCCCTAAAAGAGGGAGTTTTTAATTTGTCGTGTTCCTAATGTTAATTGTAGATAAAGGCTGATGTGTTGTTGACATGGCTCGATATAAAGAAGAGGATAATAATGCAATAAAGCAGAAGGCAGAACTCAGCGAACATGGAAAGATAAAACTGCTAATCCTTGTCGCTATGGCTCTCTTGATCATATCGCTGATTGTTTACGTGGTAGGGATTAGCGCTGCGCCATCACAGAAACAACTGTCGCTTTCCACCTGTGCCGGATATTTCAATACGCTTGAGAAATATCAGTGTGTGGATTTTCTGGCTAACTCCACGGATAACCTCACGGAATGCAGCATGCTGCCAGGCTACCAAGCAGATGTGTGTTACTATGACACGGCATTAGGCAGGCACAATATCAGCGCATGCTCTCGCATAACTGCAAACAGCACAATCACTGCATCGGCTTATGACAATTGTGTGATAAGCCTTGCCAACAGTCCAGCGGATATGGGATACTGCGGAACCCTTTCAATTAATGATGGTCTCAGGTGCATCTACAACATTTCCGTTAGGGCAGGATTCTCGAATGCAAGCGCATGCGATCAGATATCGAGCGCCTTCTTCGGAAATGAATGCAGGTATCTTGATTTCTATTATCAGGCACAGCAGATGAAAGACGCAGCTGACTGTGGATACCTTCAGCCCACCGCAAACGACACTACACTCTCATTGCTTCTCATGAATAATGAAACAGGCTTTTCGACTAATCCAAATTTAACGATAGAACGGGCATTGTTGCCTGCTTACTATCTCCAGCAGAATGTCTCTCCTCGTGATTACTGCTATCTGAAGCTTGCACAATCTGAAAGCAACAGGAGCATATGTAGCCTGGCAACAACGAAAACAGGTGGCGCGCTGTGCAACGCCACCTTTGAAGGCACGGTTGTGTGAGGAGGGTAGTCGCATGAGAACAGACGGGATTGTAACTGCAGTCAGGATTGGCGCACAGACAAAAGATAACACCTACACTATACTGACTGCTGAACAGATACTCACTGTAAGATGCGGGATACTGCTGGAGCCCGGGGAAGAGGCATCAGTGGACACCGAAAAAATCGAGGACTCTGCAATCCCTTCCGGCGCCATTACCGTAGTGGGGAAAACCTCAAAAGTTAGGTACAGGAAGATGCTAAGTTTATTGACGAAGAAGGCGATTGACCCGAAAGGCGGACGCGGCGCGGAATATACGGGAAAGTTTAAGGCAACTACATCCTCCATGTCGAGGCAGCTTGGCGCAGCCGCGAAGCGGTTCCTAGAAAGCTATCTGACAGGCGCCGCGACAATAGTAAGGTTCCATAACGACTGTGACGGCTCCAGCGGCGCCATCGGACTACACATGGCGCTCGATGCGGTGAACGCAAAACTAGGCTACCAGCCAAGGAACATTTCATGGAGGATGAACAAGAGCATCGCCTACAGGGTAGACGAATACTACGAAGATTCACTTTTCCTAAACAACTACAAATCCATAGCCCGACCACTGGTATTGGCAAGCGATTTTGGCACATCGCCGGAAAGCGAGGGCGCGATAAGAGAGCTGTGCAAGACTGCAGACATGATGATGTTGGACCACCATCCAGTCTATGGCAGTTTTCCAAGGGAGCTGGTTACGTACATAAACCCGTGGGATTTCGGAGGCGACTCTGATTACACCGCCGGCATGCTTACCTGCTCGTTCGCGGACAGGATTGTGGGAGTGAACCTCGAACTGCTCAAACACGCGTCGCTTATCGGGGACTACAGCGCGTGCGCAGATAGGAGCAACACGGAAGCGCAGAGAGTAGCCGTAGTGCTAGATTACCTCACAAGCAAGCGCGGGGAAGGCGAAAATTTCACGCCCAAGTACTTCGGCTCTGTGATATTCGACAGGGAGAAGCTGGCTGAGAGCTTCCTGTACGCGAGCACGCGGATGAGCGAGGCCATAGAGCTGGGAGTCAAGAACATAAAGCATTACATCACAGCGGGCAGGACGAACGTATACGTCCTGGACTTCAAACACGTCTCGAGAAGCGAGGACGATTACCCGCTCCCCGGCAGATACGCGTCGAGCCTGCAGAGAAAGATGGAGGAGATAGGAGGCGCGGACGTGATAACAGTGGTGCACTACGGCAACTATATATCGTTTAGGCTCAGCCCTACGGCCGCGAAAAAAATTGAGCTCCTGAAAATCATAGAAAGACTCAAGGAGGAGTCGGAGCACGTAATTGGCGGTGGTGGACACCATGCAGCCGCGAGCATAAGGGTGGACAAGAACCACGTTGACGACGTGCTGGGACGCCTGCTGCAGGAGCTCGGGGCGTAATCACATCTTTTCAGAGAGCCAGTCCATCTCCTTCCTGTCGAGCCCATACCTTGCCTCGAAGAATTCGTACGTCCGTTCCTTGCTCTCCGCCCCCTCATTCGCGGCGATTTTCGCCATCCTGGCTATCATAGGCATCTCCATCTTCATTATCCTTGCCCTGTCGGTGTGGATCCTCCTCTGCAGTTTCTCGGCGATCTCCTTGCCCTTGCCCCTCGCCTCCTTGCTCCTGCTGAGCTCGCTTATCCTCTTCGGGAATGTGTATCTTGTAGTCCGGTCGGGGTAGCTTTCCTTGGAGAGCGCTATGCCGCTGGACATCAGAACGTTCATGTACCTCCAGTACGTGTAGTACTGCTTTCTTGTAGCGTTGTTGAAGTACCTGGTCGCCTCCGAGAGCATTGCGTAGGCGCGGTCCAGGTCCCTGCCGTCCCTGTACCTCTTCGGCAGGTTCTCGTCCAGCCACGCCAGCAGCATGTCGTTATCAACATCGCTGCGTGTGACCGCTGCCATCGGCGCCGAGTATGTGTTCGAGAAAAATATCCCGTCGAGTGTCTTGAAGATGTCGACCTTCTTGTCCCTTAAGCCGACTATGTCTGCAACCTCGGGGTTTGCTCCGTCGAGCACGGTTATGTCGTTTATGGCGCAGCGCGCGTCTCCGTTTGCGCGGTTTGCCACGAGGTCCACCATCTCCTTGCTAACGTCTATGTCGTTCCTGCTTACATAGTCGGAGAGTATTGCTGCTATGTCCTGCGCCGTGAGCTTCGTGAACTCTATGTAATCGACAGCCTCCCTGAGGAAGGTTATGCTCTGGTTCCACCTGTCGTTGGCTATGAATACGATGGGATTCTTTGACGCTTTTATGAGGTTCGATATCGCGGAGCTGGCCCCCCTGTCGAACTTCGGTGCCAGCTCATCTATCTCGTCCAGGAGTATCATGTTCCTGGTGCCGAATATGGTTCTGGCCTGTGATGCTGCGCCAAGAAGGCTGTTTATGCTTTCCTGGTCGCGGTAATCGCCTGCATTTAGCTCTACGGTGTTCCACCTGTTCTCCCTGGCCACGATCCTTGCAGCGAGGGACTTCCCGGTTCCCGGCGGCCCGACGAGCATCACAGGTCTCCTCTTTTCGCCATTAGACACCGCCCTGGCATAAGCCCTGAGCGCGGCTATCGCGAACTGGTTCCCAACAAACATAAAGGAGTTATCGTCTTGTTCCATGTGCATACCGCAAAAACAGCCTTTCGCAAGCCTTTAATAAGTTTTATTAATGATAAGTATTTAAAGATATGAAAGGAATGCTATTACGCATTCTATAGCTGTAGCTGAGACTATGGAAAAGATTATACCGCCGGAGCACGTCGCGCTGATTCCAGACGGCAACAGGAGGTGGGCTAGGAGCCACTCGCGTGTCCTCCTGCAGAGCTACAAGCTCGGCATAGAGAAGTTCATAACCTTCGCCACCTGGTCGAAGGAATTCGGAGTCAAGACCATTACGGTGTGGGCGCTTTCCACGGAGAACCTGAAGGGACGCACCAGGTTCGAGCTGCGCGTGCTTTTCGACCTGTACACCAGGTATGCGAAGGACAAGGTTCTCTACGCGATGCTCAAGGCGAACGGTGCACGTGTCAGGGTAATCGGGGACATTGCCCACCTGCCCAGGAAGCTCCAGGAGGCGCTGGCGGAACTCGAAAGGAAGACCGCGGATTTCCACTCCATGACAATAAACATGCTGATAAACTACGGAGGGCAGGAAGATATAGTATATTCAATAAATAGGCTCAAGGCCTCCGGCGTAAAGCACATAGACAGAGAGCTGATAAAGAGGAACCTCAGGAGCGCTGCGCTCCCGGAGGTGGATCTCATAGTAAGGACATCCGGGGAGCAGAGGCTCTCCGGGCTGCTTCCATGGCAGACAGCGTATTCAGAGCTTTATTTCGCGAAAAAGTACTGGCCGGATTTCAGGAAGGCCGACTTCAAGAAGGCGATTCTGGAGTTCTCCAGGAGGCAAAGGCGTTTCGGAAAGTGAAGAAGAGAAGAAGAAGCCGCATTTTTCCTGTGTGTTTAGATGAAGATAAAGAGCAACGATAGCCTGATAACTAGCCTTCACCTCTTCTCGAGGACACTGCCCAACGTCTATGCGATTGTCGGAATCCTTCTCCTGATAAGCGTGATTGCGGGTATAGTCTCCGTCGCGCTGATAAACTATGACATGCTGTCGAACGCGCTCGCTCCGGTATACGTCCTCATAGACGGCTCGTTCTTCGGGATTATAGCCGTTTTGGTGCCTACGCTGCTGACAGCTGTGCTGATAAAGTGGCTGAAGAGGTTCATAAAGACGAAACACCTCCTTTTCATGACGCTGATAGGTGCGGTGATATACGGAGTGTTCATAATGATAAGCGCCGCTTCGTTCCTCTTCCTGAAAAACTACGCCCTCGCGAACGCGATAGTACTTGTCGGAGATGCAGGAGTGTTTGGATGGTGGTTCTTCCTCAGCAAGGTTGTGCTCGACCAAAAGAAGAAGGCGGTCATATATTCCATAATACAGCCGGCGTTCAATATCCTGCTGTACATATCGGTTGGGACGTTCGTGTTCACCTTCTCGTTTCCGATATGGGTGATAGCGCTCAAGCTCTCCGTTGGCATACTCATATTCCTCGCGATAAGCTACGTAATAGTGTACATGCTGGATACCCCACTGAAGAAGAACCTGGGGTTCAGCGGCATTGCGGTGCTTTCGGACATGGTGCAGAACTGGCTCTTCGACATCGATGTAGCGAGCTCCTTTGGGGGGAAGTTCGGCGTCGTGACTGACGTAGAGACGCAAACGCTCGTTTTCAAGAGGAAGTATAACGGCTCTACAAAGGCCATACTCTTCGCGCCGTGGATACACTACGGTCCGATAGGCAGCATGGGAGGCAGCAATTTCCCATACATGTTGGAGAGCTATTCGATGGCGAAGCACAAGGCGCCGACACTGGTGCTCCACTGCACGGTAAACGAAAGCTGCAATCCGGTATCGAGCTCGCAGATTTCCGCTCTGAAGGAATCGCTGGACAGGGCGGTGAAGGAGGCAAAGAAGCTTGGCGACGACTTCTCGTATTCGCAGAGCGAGCACGCCGGCGCATCCCTCTCGGCACTCGCGTTCGGAAAGCTGAGGATGGTCACGCTTACACGCGCCCCGCGCGTCACTGAAGACGTATATCCGGAAGCGGCGCGCATGTTCAAAGAGCTGCTGGAGCGCGATGGATTGGAATCGCTTTTGCTCGACGCCCATAACTCCAGATACGAAAGCGCGCCCTCAGAAGAGCTTGAAGGGGTAAGGCTCGGCACCTGCTATGCGAACGACTACATAAAGGCGATAAAGAAGCTGGGAAAGCCGGCGCACAAAGGCAAGAGGATGAGCCTGGGTGTGGGGTACGTCGAGGCCTACGAGGCGCTAGGGCAGCCTACGGACCTTGGACCCGGAAACCTTAATGCCGTGCTCTTCGGTGTCAACGGATTCAGGCACGTGATGGTGCAGCTCAATGCGAACAACATGCTGCCCTCGTTCAGGGATGGGATAATAAAGCATATCAGGAGCAGGTACAAGATAAGCGCGGAGGTCTGCACCACTGACACCCATTATGTCAACTCGTTGGAGAAGAATGCCAGCAACGTACTCGGGAGGCAGACAAGCTTTTCCAGGCTGCTGAAACTCGTTGATGCGGCGGTTGAGACGGCACTATCAAATATAGAGCCGGTGGAAGTATACTACAAGAAGGGAGCTATGGAGAAGTTCAAGACCTGGGGACCTGAGGTGAGGGCGAAGTCAGTTGCGATAATAACCTCGGTTACCAGCATCGCGAGGCTGCTGGTGCCAGCCATAGTGATTGCGGGGTTCGTGCTCGCCTCTTGGATAATCACGTTCGTTTGATGTATGATATATTGATTGCGTATGGTGTGGTGTTATGCTAGGACTCTATACAAAAGCTGTTGAGATAAAGGGCGCGCTTTCACATGACGGGAAGGTAGTGGTGCTGCGTGGATGGATACATAGGAAGAGGAGTTCTGGAGGGAAGCTTTTCGCAGTGATAAGGGACCGCACAGCGACGATACAGTGCGTTGTGGACAAGGCGAAAGTCTCCGAAAAGGAGTGGGATGCGATAGAGAAGGCTTACCTTGAGTCTAGCGTATTGCTGAGAGGTACGGTGAAGAAGGACGAGAGGGCCCCCGGCGGCGCAGAGGTCACTGTCACAGAGCTGCGCATAGTGCATTCCGGGGAGCAGTTCCCGATTCAGGAGTACCAGAGCCCCGAGTTCCTGATGGACGTCCGCCACCTCTGGCTGAGGAGCCAGAAGATGATAAAGGCGATGCAGGCGCGATCGTACATATTCCGTTACGCAAGGAAGTTTCTCGACAAGAAGGGCTTTTATGAGATAACCCCTCCGCTGCTCACCAAGGCGGGAGGAGAGACGGGAGCTAACCTCTTCGAGGTGGACTACTTCGGGCAGAGGGTCTACCTGACCGAGTCGTCACAGCTGTATGCAGAAGCGATGATCGGATCTTTGGAGAAGGTGTATTCGTTCGCGCCGTCGTACAGGGCTGAGAAGTCGCGGACCACGAAGCATCTTGCCGAGTACTGGCACCTGGAGCCGGAGATGGCTTACTTCGACAACAAAAGGAGCATGGCGCTTCAGGAGCGCCTTGTCAGCTATATGGCGAACAGCCTTGCGGAAAATAACGAGGACATACTCAAGTTCTTTGAAGTGAAAAAAGAAGACCTCCTCAGGATAAAGCCACCTTTCGAGAGGATAACCTACGAGAGAGCGCTGGAGATACTGAACGAAAAGGGGGTGATTAACCCGGAGACAAAACAGAAGAAGGAGAGGTTCGAGTGGGGTGCGGACTTCGGGGTCGAGGAAGAGAGGGTGCTCACGGAGGACAAGGAAAAGCCGATATTCGTTTACAACTGGCCAAAGGAGATAAAGGCTTTCTACATGCCAGTGAACAGGGACGGAAAGACGGTGGCATGCGCTGACATGCTTGCACCGAAAGGTCACGGTGAGATAATCGGAGGCAGCGAAAGGATATGGAAGCTCGACGAACTGCTCCAGCGCATGAAGGAAGTAGGGCTCAAGACGGAGAACTACAACTGGTACATTGACCTCAGGAAGTATGGTAGCGTGCCGCACGCGGGCTTCGGGCTCGGGATAGAGCGCGTGATAAAGTGGATGCTGAACCTTGATCATATCAGGGATGCGATACCGTTCCCGAGGCTCATTAACAGGATGGAACCGTGAACCCGATAGTAATCGCATTGGCGCTCCTGAGCGCGCTCGTTTTTGTAATGTACTTTAGGGACATCCTGCAGAAGCGCGATAAGCGCGGGCTTGTGCCTCTCGTCATGAGCGTGGCAGTCGGCGCAGCCGTACTTTGGCTGCTTCATGAGATAAGTAACGAGACCACTGTGTTCTTTGCCCTCACTTTTGCCGTGCTCTTCGCCATGATGCCGTTCTATTACACAATGCGGACCAGGAAGCTGCTCGCCATACTGATCCTTATAGGGATAGAGTTCTCCTATGCAACGTATACATACGGATCTCTTCTCTTCCCGTTCATACAGATGCTCGCGGTGGGCACCGCATTCGGGGTGTATCACAAGAGCGCAACGCTATTCGGTGAAACGGAAAGGGGAGTTAGCAAGAAGGTGGAGACTCACAGGGACATTGTTCACATATTCCTCGGGGCGATACTCTTCTCCCTCTTTCTGCTCCTGCCTTTCTATTATGCGGTTTATATCGCCACGGTGCTGATAATACTCGGCTATCTCTACAACAGCGCAAGCGGGAAACACAAGAATGGGAATCTCTACGCCTTCCTCAGCAGGTTCGAGAGGAGCGGGGCGCTTTATGGGCTTGGTGCCCTCTATCTCGGAGTAGGCGTTGCGCTCATATTGGGATTCATACATACACTCCATTTTGCGCTTATCGGGCTTGCCGCCATATTGTTCGCGGACCCGATCGCGACCATAGTCGGGATAAATCTTAACGGCCCGAAACTCCCATATAACAAGAAAAAATCTGTATATGGTACGCTGGCATTCTTCCTCACCGTGACGATTCTGGGCTTCCCGTTTGTTGGGTATTACTCCATTTTCTTCGGCGCGGGGTTGGCGGTTGTTGAAAGCCTGAAGATACCGATAGACGACAACGTCCTGATAGCCGCGGTGATGATAGTGCTGTACATCGTCTACCTGGCTTATCTCGGGATGTTGCCGGCTTATCTTTGAAGTCGCGAGGCGGATGCGATTGCCTCCTTCGCGGCTTTTAGGTTACTTACCTCGTTGCCATCTCCGTTAACCGGGGTCTCCATTATGTAGGTGCCGTTGGCGAAATGCCTGTTCCCGAACAGCGAAACGAATCCCTTCTTTCCTATGAACCCTTTTCCGAGGTGCCAGTGCCTATCGAGACCGCTGCCGAGTTCGAACCGTGAGTCGTTCAGATGGACTAGTTTTAGCTTTCCGATGCCAATCGCGCTGTCGAACTTCTTTACCGTGTCTTCTACAGCTTCAGGAGTGCGGATGTCGTATCCGGCAGCGAACGCATGGCATGTGTCCAGGCATACTCCGACCCGCGGCGAACCGGCTTTATCTATGATGAGGCCTATCTCCTCGAATCTTGAGCCAACGCTGTGGTTGTATCCAGCTGTGTTCTCGAGAAGTATCTCGACATCTTCGGCTGCGTCGAGTCCGGAGCGTATTGCAGCGCATGCGTTCTCGATTCCGCGGTCGAGTCCTTTCCCAAGATGTGAGCCTATGTGTATTACAAGATACTTTACGCCTAGAAGCGAGCAATTCTGCATGTTATTTTCCAGCATCTCTACGCTTTTCTTGTGCATTTCTGGGTTTGTGGAGGATGGGTTGCACAAGTAGGGGATGTGCGCGTTAGCGGCAAGGTCCGCGCTCTTCACCAGTTCTCTGAATTCTTCCGCAGTTTTCTCGTCTATTTCCGAGTGTTTCCACGAACGCGAACTGGAAACGAACATCTGGAACGCAGTATAATGGCAATCCTTCGCGATCTTTGCGGCGTTGACCACGGAGCCGGCTATAGATGTATGAAAACCCAGCCTTATCATCGAACCACACGAATAGAGTGCCGCTAATCCTTCTGCTAAACATCTATTTAAAAAGGTTGCTTCACCTTTTCTTAGCGGAGGGTGATCAGATGGCAAAGTCGCCAAAGAGGGCGTTTAGTCTATACGATATAGAACAGTACCTGCGGGAGGCTGGCGCTGAGAAAATCAACGAAAAAGCAGTGCTGAGCTTCGAGGAGGAGCTAGAGAGCACTGTTACTGGAATAGTGAACGAGGCGCAGATTTACGCCAATCATGCCGGAAGGAATACACTGATAAAGAGAGAGGATCTGGAACTTGTCGGATTTGGGGGAACCCCGAAGGGACATAGAGTAATAGTGAAGACGAAGATGCCGGCAAGAAGGAGAAAGGTTGTGAAACGCATGAGGCTGCCGGCAAAGCCAGTGATAAACGTAAGGATGGCAAGGCAACAGATGCTTTAAGGGAAAACGAACAGCTTCAGTCCGAACGCAAGAGCAACGAAACCCAGTTCCACGAGCCACATATACTGCGCGACCTGCCACTCCCTGCACTTCTTGAGGTTCATGATGATGTGTGTCCAGCTATAGATTTTCCTTCCGTACGGAGGCAGAAGGGTTCCATCTTTCTGCAGCACGCCAAGATCAGTAGTCTTGAACCTTCCCCTGAGGTGGAAAATGAACTCCAGAATCCATGGAGCGAACACCACGATGCCGAATATCTCCATGTTCCCCACAATCATCGCGTCTACCAGCGCAGCGCCGACAAGGTACGTAAAGCTGTCGCCAGGCAGTATCTTGATTGGATACTTGTGGAACAGGAAGAAGATGAACATCGCGGCAGCTAGAACGATAGTTACAATAGCGCCGTTGTACGTTCCCCAAATAAGGCTGTATACGAACAGGCCAAGGGTCGCGATAAGCCCGGCGCCGGATATCATACCATCGAATCCCCCGAGAAGGTTGAATGCATTGGCTGCGAAGATTATCACGAGCGGTATTATGATGAGCGGATAAAGGAGGCCCAAGTTTATCGCCCCGATAACTGGAAAGGCGATTGTGGAGACTCCGGCGTTGATTGCCATCATCGGTATCGCTCCGACGAAAGTAAGCACAGGCTTCTGCCACTGTTTGAGACCCTTCCTATAGTCCCTCATTCCCGTTGTCTTTACCTGCTTCGTCTTGACGTTTATATCGTCTATGAAGCCCACGAAGGCTATCAGAAGGATGGAGAGCACGACCCCGAACAGCGTTTCAAGGGTCGCGGCCGGCTTGTAGAAACCGAAGCTGGCGCCAAACACGTATGTTAACATACCAATGACAAAACCGAAGGCTACCGCTACACCTCCGCCGCTCGGGGTGACCTTGCCTTTCTTCACGTTGAGGTTTACGAACGTAACTCCGGACTCGAGCATGTACTCGCGCACAAAGAGCATCGCTACATACGTGACCGCAAGCGTCACGAGAGCGGGAATCGCAAGCGTCAGGTAGCTGCTGTACGCCATAGGCCCACTTAACGGTGCTAATAAATATAAGGGTATCTTAATAAAGGATTTGTATTCTGCCCCAATAGTATAACTTGGATAGAACGCGGGCTTGCGGAGCCTGTGATGCGGGTTCAAATCCCGCTTGGGGCGTTATGATGATTCCATGGATGATAGAAAGGCGTTCCTGCTCCTTGCTGCAGTAATCGGGCTCGTTCTGTCGCTGTCCTACTTAATGTGGTCGGGCCCGCTCTACTGGTTCGATGACATCAATTATATAACCTATGCGCACCAGATGCTGACGGGAACATTCTCGGTGGTCCAGTCGCCGTATGCATACGGGTTTCTCCCATCTGCGGCTATAGCGCTCTCCTTCCTTCTTCTTGGAGCTAGCCCGTTCAGCGCCGTGCTCCCTAACCTTATCGAATGCATAGCCATGGTCGTTTTGACGTTCCTTATCGGAAGGAAGCTTTACGGCAACGACGTAGCTGTACTATCTGCGTTCCTCTGCGCAACAGCACCGTTCGTAATAGGCTATACATCGAGAGCGCTGCCAGACATGCTGCTCGGAACGATAGCCGCATTGTCGATCTATGTATTCCTGATTGCACAGGAAAGAGGGGGAAAACATAGTCATTATCTTTATGCGGCTGCAGGGGCTATTGCGGGGCTCACCATCTTTGTGAAGCTTCTTGGACTGGCATTCATGCTTGCTTTCTTCGTTGGCACAGCTGCGCTTTACCTGATGGGAAAAGGCAGACGCATGAGAAATGGCGTGGCGATTGCCATAGGCGGGAACGAGGTTATCTCCGTAGTGGCTGGGCTGATGATAGTGTTTATTGCATACGACCTGATGTTTTTCGTTTATACCGGAAGTCCTTTCTACGGGATGATTACTTACGGACAGAACCAGGCTGCAATATCGCACTCCAGCATTTCCCAAAACATATCTGTGCTTCTCGTGATGTTTTTCGGTTATTCTGCCACGTACACCTCTATATTCGGAGAAGACGTATCCTGGAACATATTCCCGTTGGGGCTTATCGCTTTCTGGGCAGTGGCCGGAGGGGTGATAGCAATGGCAAGCAGGAAGAAGGAGGGCGTCTTCCTTGCCGCACTCACGTGGGTACTTCCGCTCTATCTGTTCTTCGGGACTGTATCGCTCAGCAGCTATACCTCAATCTTTGTTACGTCGAGATATTTCATAGCCGTGGCAGCCCCGATGGCGGTGTTGGCCTCGTATGCGATGCTTGATATGAGCCGGGCGTTTGGAGTTGTTTTCGGAGAAACGGTGAGAACTGCGATGCTGGCGGCCTTCATCGCAGCAACAATAATATCGTATATGGTGGTTTACATCGTCCTTTATAACTACAGCATTGCGGTGTCCGAGAACAACTACGCTTTGGGCTCTGCCGTCGCCTACCTAAATGACACCCATTACGACGGGCAGCTTCTGGTCAACGATTACGGATATGTGACGTATTTGGACTTTTTATCCGGATACAGAAGGCAGATAAATGCGGTGCCACTGAATTTTAGCCATATGAACGACCTGAAATTACAGATAAGTGGGGCATGTGATTCCACATCGCCAACATACGTATTCTTCGCCTTCGACAATTACACAGAAACACAGAGCTTGATAAACTTTAACATCGTTAAATCATTTATAACTGCGGACTGCATGATGAAGAGCGTTGCATCGTTCAATGAACAGGGCGCGCAGGGATATGCTTTCAACGCATTCGACCTCAATGCGACCATGTACGAAATAAATAGAACTTAAAAGCCCCTATAGTATAGCTTGGATAGTACGCGGGCTTCCGGAGCCTGTGACCCGGGTTCAAATCCCGGTGGGGGCGTAGGCACAGCAAGGATTTAAGCCGTATGGCACGAAAGGTAAAGCTATGTGAATTAGATGGAATCCGATTTCGATGACATGTACAAGTACGACAGGCTCCTCGTTGACAAGTACTTCCAGCTGATGAAGAAGGATGCGCTGGGCGTAACCCCGATTCAGCATTACGAGTTCGCTTTCACGAAGGCAGAGGAGAAAATCCTAGCGGACCACTGGCACAACGGCGTGCGCTCAGCAACAGAGATGGATAGGTCCATCGCACGGATACAGGTATGTGACTTGCCGCTCACGAAGGAGATGAAGAACCTGCTGGCGCAGCTGAAAGCTGAGGATAAATACGGAGGAAGGCACTATGCGATGACCACGGTCGACTTCATGAAGCTTGCGCGGAACTGGGACCTGAACACCCAGTTCTGGATATTCGATGACAGGAGGACTGTGCTGAGCTACTTCTCGAATGACGGTCACATCCTCGGATACGCGGAGCCAGTGAATGAAAAACTCATATCGAGGCTTGCTGCAATGAAGAAGCGATGCCTTGAGAGCGCCCTACCGGTAAGCGAGTTTCTTGCGAAGTATGGGAAGAGGAGGTAAGAAGGGGAGTCATCCGTGGTGGAAAAATGGTCGAGATTAAGAAAATAAATGATTTTGTCTGGGAGGTCGAGAAGGACGAAAGCAAGGGAATGAATGTACCTATACGCTTGTATGGAAACGAAGCCATAAGAGGGAAAGTGGAAAAGGACAGGACGTTAAGCCAGGCCTTGAATGCATCGAAACTTCCATCTATAGTAAAGCGCATGCTTCTTATGCCTGATGCCCACGAAGGCTACTCTTTCCCTATAGGCGGAGTTGCGGCGTTCGATGCAGATGAAGGTATAGTCTCGCCGGGCGCTGTCGGATACGACATCAACTGCTCAGTAAGGGTCATAAAGACTAATCTTACTGAAAAGGAGTTAAGGCCCAAACTGGCTACACTCATGGACAAGATGTTCAAGAATGTGCCGAGCGGTGTCGGCAGCGTTATGAGACTCGGTTTTACAGAAAGGGATCTTGACAGAATTGCTGTAGAAGGTATGGATTATGTGATAAGAAAAGGCTATGGGGTGCCCGAAGACAAAGGAAGGGCAGAAGAGAACGGTTGTATAGACGGAGCGGATCCTGCGAAGGTAAGCGATTTGGCGAAGAAAAGAGGAGTTCAGCAGCTCGGGACTATGGGAGCAGGTAATCATTTCGCAGAGATACAAAAAATTGACAAGATAATTGATGAAAGCACTGCAAAGGCTTTCGGATTGGAGAAAGGCCAAGTGGTAGTGATGCTGCATAGCGGTTCCCGTGGGTTCGGCCACCAGGTCTGCAGCGACTATCTAAGGATATGCAACGATTACATGAACAAGAATAATATGAAACTTTTAGATCCTGAACTTGTCTATGCATCAATAGGGACCAAAGAGGCAGAGGATTACCTGGCTGCGTTCAGGTCAGCGGTTAACTTTGCGTTTGCGAATCATGAGGTAATGACGCATTTTATACGGAAAAGTTTCGAGGAGACCTTTGCTAAGAGTGCGGATGCGCTCGGTATGGACCTTCTCTACCATCTCTCGCATAACATAGTAAAGCTCGAGGAGCACGACGTTGACGGGAAGAAGATGAAGGTGTACGTCCACAGGAAGGGTGCAACGCGTGCGTTCGCGCCTGGAAGGAAGGAGATACCGAAAGAGTACAGGGACGTCGGCCAGCCGGTACTCATTCCAGGAAGCATGGGCACTGCGAGCTACATCCTAGTTGGCAGGGAAGGCAGCATGAAAGAAACCTTCGGCTCCTCTTGCCACGGCGCAGGGCGTGTGATGTCCCGCCACCAGGCGCTGCGCGAGATACCTACTTCGAAGACAGTTGGAGAGATGGAACGCAAGAGGATAGAGATGCGCGTGCGCGACAAGAAGCTCGTTAGCGAAGAGGCGGAATGGGCGTACAAGGACGTTGATGAGGTGGTAAAGAGCGTGGAGGGCGCAGGCATAAGCAAGGCTGTAGCGCGACTTACACCTCTAGGCGTTGCGAAGGGTTGAGCGTGGACTACTATTACGCTTATGGGGTGTTTTTCGCTTTTGTTGCGCTTGCATCCTGGGGAGGTGGCGACTTCCTGATACAGAGGACTACGCGACATCTTGGAGACTGGGAGACCCTCTTCCTCATAGTTGCATTTGGCACTGTAGTGCTGTTTCCATTTGTCTACACGCAGATAACAAGCTACCTTAGCGTCGTGTTGGTGCTCGCGGTGCTGTCGGCCGGAGTTTTATTGAGTTTTGTTGCTTCGATGTTCGACCTAGAAGCACTGAAAAGGGGGAAGATAGCCGCTGTTGAACCGATACTTGCCCTGGAGATTCCGGTGGTCGCTGTTTTTTCGCTCGTTATGCTGGATGAGGTTCTGCAGCCTATCGAGATTCTTCTTGTCGCGCTGATTGTTCTTGGCCTCATCTTTGTTTCGCTCAAGTCAAGACACTTCAAGTCCATAAGGCTTGAGAAGGGCGTCTTCCTCATGGTTGCCGCGGCGGTGCTCTGGGGCGCTACCGCTTTCTTCGTGGGATGGGGCGCGCGGATATCGAATCCGTTCATGGTAAACTGGTACATATCCATAGGTATGACAGCGTTCACCTTCGGCTATCTGGTGCTGAAACGCGATGTGAAGAATATGGCGAGTAAAGTGTTCAGATTTCCAAGACTTATATTGGCAACCTGTACGCTCGACACTATAGCGTGGGTTGCCTATGCCTATGCTTCCGTATTCATACCTGTCACCATAGCAGTTGCGCTGTCGGAGAACTACATTGGTGTAGCCGCCTTGCTCGGGCTTATAGTAAACAGGGAGCGGCTTCTGACAAGGCAGAAGGCAGGCTTCCTCTTTGCGCTTTCTGGGGCTGTGTTACTCGCACTTTTCATAAATGGAGTCTAAGCCAAAGGCTAGAGCTAGAAAAGGCGTATAAGTATAAAGGTTTGCTACGATATAAATTATACTGGTGGAGGAATGGAACTGTATCTAGTCAGGCATGGGGAAGCGGAACACAATATAGGAGGATACTACGTCAACGAAAAAAAGAGCGATCTTACTGAGACCGGCAGAAAACAGGCCGAAGCGGTTGCCAAGCGCTTCGAGGACGTACCCATAGATCTTATTGCATGCAGCAAGCTCGAAAGGGCGGCACAGACGGCAGTAATGATATTCAAGAAGAAAGAGAAGTGCAAAGTCGTGTACACGCCACTGCTCAACGAAAAGCGCTTTCCGTCGGAGTTCACAGGTCAGAAGAGTGATAGCGAAATCGTGAAGAGGATATCGGAAGAGATATTCAAGCACCGGCTCGACAGAAAATGGCACTATTCTGACGAAGAGAATTGGTTCGATTTCGTCGAGCGGGTTTCGAAGTGCATAGATTATCTTGAGGGGTTGGGCAAAGAAAACATTCTTGTTGTAAG
>JAJZNR010000005.1 GCA_021811605.1 Microcaldota archaeon
TTGTGCATCAGCGCGACGTAAAACGCGAGGAGCGCGACTACCAGCATGCCTATCATGTAAGGAAGCAGCGACAGCGGGTCGTTGGAAAATCCGTTGAATGTCTGCGAGCATGGAGGCGTGGAGCCTACGAGAAAGAAGTATGTTACGACTCCTTCTATTATGCCGAGAAGTATGGCTGCGCCAAGGTATTTGATTGCGAGCGAACGCGCCTCGGCGCTCTGCTCCTGCCTCTTTTTCTTTGACGATGGTTTTCCCATATCCTAGACCGTCATACCTTGACTATTATTGACTCGGATACGCTTGAAACCCTTTCGTAGTTTACCGTATTCTTGGACAGGTTGCCCTTCCCTGCCGGCATACGCGTGAGCTCCTCCATCTTCGTGAGAAGGAGGCTCGCTACAGAGCCTTTCTCAAAATCGAGTATTACGTCTTCAACCAATCCAACTTTCTTGCCACTATTCGTGATAATGGACTTGCCATAGAGTTCTGAAACTAGGATGACCATATTTTCACCGCTATCGAATTCGCGTTATCTTCTTGGATGCAAATATTCTTATTATATACTCCCTTAGCTCTGATAGCGCAGCACTCCTGTTTTTGGCGAACTCCTCTCGCTCATTCTCGCTGAAAAGCTCATTGTTTACGTCGACAAGGTACTCTAGATATCGGTCAGAGAGGTGGTAGCTCTGCGCCCTGCACGATGTGCATACGTATATGGGCATGACTGGAGCCTTTCTTGGGTCGCTCAGATCCCCTGTGAAGCGCTTAAGTTCGGTGTTTCCGCATCCGGGACAGGGCTTCTTGAGCGTTATTTCAGCCAGTATCTCGCTGCTCTCCTTAGCGTTCTTTATCCCGTTTGAATTGATGAACCTTATCAGATGGAAGTCGGTGTCCTCCTTGTTCTTTTGTGGTATGAGTATTTGCCTGAGTATCGCCCCATCGCCGTCGAACATCGTCTCTACGACGCCGCCGGTCATAGGTTCCCAGAGAACCACTCTCGCGTTCTCGCCTTCGTTGTAATCCAGACGTATTTTGCCCTTCCCGTTCCTTGTTATTCTGGGAACCTGCAATCAACCACCGAACTTGAGCCTGTATGCCTCCACATCCTCCTCCTTCACCTGGCGGCCATTCTTTTTCGCCCTGGCCACCGAGTATCTGGCTATGCTCTTCGCTTTCTGCTCCAGCAGTTTTGCTATCGCTTCCGCGGCGGAGTCATTGATGCTGGAACCCATCTGTTTGACCATTTTCTTCACGGTCAGGGGAGATATTCCCATTTTTACACCCTTTTTTGCACCTTTGAGTATTTCAGCACTCAAGATCCTCTTCACAGCGAAAGCTCGGCGTAGTGCATTATCATCATTCGTTATACACTCTCATCGAACCAATAAAAAGGTTTGCTGGCGCTTTGCGCACGGAAGTTAAATAGAAGTGCCTGAATATCTCGAGCGGTGTGATACGGCCAACACAGGGAAGGCGAATAGGGCAGTTTCGCACGCTGATTGTGCCACGGACGCCCTCTTCCCGGATGAGCCACCAATCCTTATATATACTTGTTTTCCCAATAAAATTAACTATTTCGGTGAATAGATGGCAGTAAACGATGTGAGCGAAGCGAACTTTGAGAATGACGTTCTCAAATCGAAGACTCCGGTTGTGGTTGACATATGGGCGCCCTGGTGCGGACCGTGCAGGATGTACTCTCCTATCGTCGACGAGGTGTCTAAGGACTATGAAGGCAAGGTGAAGTTCGTCAAGGTGAACGCTGACGAAAACGAGGCGATAGCATCGAAGTACAACGTAATGAGCATTCCGACAACACTCCTTATAAAGAGCGGGAAGGTCGCGGCTATGCAGGTAGGCGCCGTGCCGAAGGAAACGCTCAAGAAGTGGATTGAAAAGAACATCTGACTTATTGGCTATTGATTTGATTCCCGGAGTTGTTTATTTATGGCAGATATACCATTCCCCAGAGGCGTCAGGGACCTGATGCCCAACGAGGCGCTTTTCAGGAACGAGCTTCTCAACACTATAGAAGCCAGTTTCCAGAGGTTCGGCTATCTGTCGATAGACACTCCTGCATTCGAGTCCCTGAAGGTTCTGAATGCGAAGGATGTGATAGGCGAAGAAGCTAAGCTCCTCTACGAGATGAAGTTCGAGGATATCGGGTTGAGGTACGATCAGACGGTATCGCTCGCCAGGTACATGGCGATGCACCAGAGCCTGCCTATGCCTTTCAAGAGGTATATGATAGGCAAGGCGTGGAGGAGGGAGGAGCCTCAGAAGCTCAGGTATAGGGAGTTCACCCAGGCCGACATAGACATAGTTGGAAGCTCCAGCCCGGCTGCCGACGCAGAGGTGATAGCGGTTCCTGGGTACATATTCGAATCGCTGGGCCTGCCATACAAGATACTGATAAACGACAGGAAGTTCGTTGATGGTATTCTCGGGAGCCTGCAGATAAAGCCTGAGATGCGCAGGCCGGTGATGAGGGCAGTGGACAAGCTGGACAAGATAGGAAGGGATGGGGTGCTCGAATCCCTTACTAAGCTCGGCATTGAGAGGGATGTGCTCGCAAAGCTGGACTCCCTGTTCAACTTGCAGGGCGGGAATGAGGAAAAACTTTCATATCTTGAGAAGTTAGTTACGGAGAAGGAAGAGGTCGCGCATGTGAGAGAGGTGCTCAGCATTCTCTCGAATTACAACCTGAAGGGCACCGTGGAGCTGGACTTCTCGCTGATGAGAGGGCTGGATTACTATACAGGAATGGTCTTCGAATTCAAACTGGAGAACCACGATTACAAAGGAACCATATGCGGAGGCGGAAGATACGACAACCTTATAGGGGTGTTCGCAAAGAAGAGCATGCCCGCGGTGGGCAGCTCCATAGGGGTGGACAGGCTCCTCGACCTCCTGGGTTTCTCCTCTTCCATGAAGTACACGTACGCACAGGCGTTCATAGTGAATGTAGCAGAAACCAACTACATGTACGCACTGAGAGTGGCGAACACGCTCAGGGCTAACGGCATAGCGGTGGAGCTAAACTCCGCGAAGCGGAACATTTCGAACCAGCTCGCATATGCTAACTCCCTGAAGTTCCCGTTCGCCATCATCATAGGCGACGCCGAGGAAAAGTTGACAAAGGTAAAGCTGAGGAACCTCATTACAGGGACGGAGGCGTCGCTGGCACTGAAGGAAGCGATCGATATAATAAAGAAAGGAGTGTGATTATTGGTATTAGGGTGCGCAGATGGCAAAAAACGATGTTGAAAGGGTGACAGAGGAGAAGATAGCAAAAGGCGGAGTGCTTGTGCGCTTTTACTTCGACATTCAGGACAAGGAAAAGGACAAGCTGCAGCCGCTGCTGCTCAACCTGGTCAACGAGCAGCTGATGAAGGAACCTGGCATAGTGTATGTCTACGGAAGCGTTGAGGAACCGATAGAGAAAGACGGGGTGTTCATGACCAGCGCGATAGTGACCGCGCTGTTCGACAGCTTCAAGCCGCTCATGGCGGTGGCGTTCAGGTACGCTCCGGCTGCGCTCGAGATACTGAAACCGCAGAAGGAGATGCACTTCAATACAGGAGAACTCCAGTCCATGCTGATGGACCTCTCGCAGATTTCCGTAGCATATTCGCAGTTCATCCTCGAGAAGGTGATGAAACCCGAGGATGTGGAGCAGATAAAGAGGCAGATGGCGAACAGGGCGGAGGTCGGAAAGAAGTACATGACCGGAAATAAGGAAGGAGGGGATGGCGGAGGGGGAAAGAAGTAAGTCGGATTCACGGTGAAAATCCGGGCTCACATATGGTCCTGGCGCAGTAGGTGCCCGCACATAAGCTGAGGTTGTATATGGTATGGTTGTAGAGCCGGACCGGCAGTATCACATTCGCCGTGTAGGTTTCATTGAATACCAATGGCTTACCAGAGCTGAACGATACATTTTCGTCGAGTGCATTGGCATAGACATAAGCTGTTCCGTTCCATGTGATAATAGCCGCGGTGTGGTTCTTTACGCCTAAAGTCAACATCTCGGCGGAAGTATCGATAAATGGCTTGTATGTGAAACTTACTGCAGTTGCAGTACAGTTCGGGTAAGAACCGAATTCCAGGGTAACTGGCGGCAGGTCTATGCCCTTTGGGACTCCGTAAGTGGCATTGAGCGCGGTGATGTCCCATGTATCGATGCCACCGCTTGCGAAACTGCCCGTCGCATTAAAATAGACGGGGTAACCACCGCGCTTGTCAATGCAGAATACGACCGCGTAGTTTGGTACATTCTGCTGATAAGCTGCCTGCGAAATCAGATGGAACGCTTTCTTCGCCAGCTGGTTTTCTACCGTTCCGCTGAACTTGTCACATTCTTGCCCTGCGACTGTTGCATTTCCCAGGTACGTCAACGCAGTCGAATTTGCGATACGCTCTACACCGTCTGCCGGATTCGGAAACTCGTAGGAATCTACATAACAGCTTCCGCCGGTGCATGTTAGGACGCCGGTGCCGTAATGGTATTGCGTAAAGTTTCCGCTCTGGGATACGTAAAAGTCACCTGATTTGTAGACGGTCACCTCAGGCCAATTGTCTGCGCCTTCATACCTTAGACCGTAAACTACGGTGAGGTTTGCTGTGGCGTTATACTTCGCCAAATCCGCATAGTATACCGGTGAGCCTGATTTCGTGTTTAGGGAACCTTTCGCCGTTGACCCTGTCAATATGTATGCAACGGCTACGGAAATCGCAAGAATGATAACGATTAGTAGCACTGATAATTCAGTAATGTTCATACAATCACTAACATTAACGTAAGAGTTTAATAAACTTACGAGGGGCGTTACCATGTAGGTAACGTTTCTCGCGCGCGGGATTTTGTATCCTGCCTGTAAAGACATCTTGGCGAAAGTTCATGCGGCGACCTGAATGCGGCGGAAAGGTCTCTGAGACTGATGGTCATAAAGAGGAGGGTAAGTCAGCAGAGCAGAGGGATAGACAACGTGGACAGCTACGCGATGCAGATGTCGCTGTACATGTCATCGAAACTGCAGAGCACAGATTATATTGAAAACCTGACGAACATCATGCAATCGCAGGTTCCCTCGGAACCGTACAAATCTTAAAGTGTTATCATGAACAAAAAAACGATTGGCTCAGTGCACGAACGTCAGGTTGTACAGTATTCCCTTGTCCTCTATTGGCCGCGCGCCCATGGTGAAGTCGCCGATCGCTATGAAGTTGTTGTGGTGCGTGGTTATCGCCACCACCTTTATCGCGATGGGCTTGTTGATTACCGTTACGAGCGGTATGCTCGCGTTCCTGAACGTGGACGATGACTGGTTGTTTGATACGTTGAAGGTGTCGTAATGCGCTATTATCCAGGGCGTATTGTTGTAGAGCACAGCGACGTATATCAGCTGGTCCGCTGGGCTGATGACCTTGAAGTTCAGGAATGCGCCGTTCGCGTAGAACAGGCTTGATGTGATGTTTCCAGGAGCCGTATTGAGACCGCAGTCGTAGGTTGTGGCGAAGAAGTTGCCGTTGTATCCCTTCCATTGCGAGCCGTAGTAGCATGTTGATATCACGTTCGTGTTGGCTTCCGTAAGGTTAAGAGGGGTCTTGCCGAAGCCTGCGCCTGTGAGGTTCCAGCCCGTGTATGTGCCGGTGCTGAAGTTGCCGTTGTACACCTGCTGGTATATGATTCCAGAACTCGGCGGGGTGAGGGTGGTGTTTAGCTTTGCTGAAGTATACGGGCAGGAACTGCTGCGGTTGCTTGCCGGAAGCAGGGGCCCAGAGGTAAGGTTTACCAAGTATTCCTGCGCAGGCGCAGAGAAGTTTTTGTAGAATACCGGGCACTGGTAATTCGATGTCTGGTTCATGTATACGAGGTTGTCTGCGCCGGTGATCTTGACGTGCTCGAACGTAGAGTTGCCTGACGATACCCACAGCCCGAGGTAGCCACCGGTCCAATCGCAATTCTCCAGTGACACGGTGTTTGGAGCGGTGGTGTACATGTACAGATCATTGCACGTGGATGCAAAGACGACGGTAGAAGTCACCACGTTGCTTATAGTCGTAGTGCTCTTGGTGTTTGGAACGCTGGTAGTTGTTGAGGTGGGGGGATGAAGGTTGGGGAGCGTGAAACCTGTGCTGAAGTACCATATCACTATTACGATTATGAGAATGGCGATGTACCACACCACCCCCTTGTTCAACACTTCTGCCATAAACACTACCCGTGAAGCACCCTTTTCGCCAATTAGTTGTTCAACACTACCTATATATTCCTTTCTGGTTAATATCCTATGCCAATTTCTTTTTGGCATTGGTGTTCATTTTGGGAAGCATCCCTAGGAAGTGGAAGAAGAAAGGCAGAATGCGCTGGAAGTGGAAGAAGAAGAGGCGAAAGCGCCTCAAGAGAGCGCAGAAGAGGCGAGTCGGAGAGCTGTAAGCCTTCTCCGCTTATGCGGATCTGGGGAGATGGGGCTGCGTGCGGTGCGGCAAGGATGAGCGCCAGGCAGGCAGTTTCTTACTTCCTTGCTCTATTACTTTAATTACTTTATTATCTTGCTCAGTATAGGATATGTCTCGAACATCCCCTCCTGCTTCAGCTGCTGGTAGAGCATATAGATTATCCCTACAGTAAGGAGTATTCCCATGCCGCTTCCGATAGCCCCTGTTAATGTCGCGAGAGCGGCAAGAAGACCGACGAAGGCGCTTCCCAGAACGGTGATTGTGGGTATGTATTTGTTGAGGACGTTCTCGATAATGCGCGGGTCGCGCCTGAATCCGGGAATCTGCCATCCCATCTCACCTATCTGCTCGGCGAGATTCTTCGGATTCTGACCAGTCATCTCAATCCAGAACTTTCCGAATATCACGCATAACACGATGAGCACCACAGCGTAGAGCACGACGTGGATCCACTCCGGGACGAGAAGCATCGCCCCGCTCGGCAGGATGAGCTGTGATGAGGAGGTGGCGAGGTAGTTGAAGTATGCTCCGTAGCCGCCGATTCCATATGGAGCCGGGTACGGGTTTGGGAATACCGGAGAAATGAGGTATATCAACCCTCCGACAAGCTGCGGCTGCCCGGATATGTTCTGGTAATAGGCTATGAACTTGGCCAGGTTGGCCCAGCTACCGGTGACGCCGGCAAGGAACCGGAACCAGACCGTAAAGCTGAGTTCCAGCGACGACGCAAGTATGACAGGGAGGACGCTGACGTAAAGGAACGGTATCGGAAGGCGCCCGCCGACGCCCCTCAGCTGTTCGAACGCCAGCGGGAGCTCGACCTTGGTCTCATATGCGTAGATGCTGACAAGGAATATGACAATCGCGAAGAACAGAGGACCGAACACCAGCAGCGCGTTCGAGAGAGCAGCGGCTCCGCCGGCTTTCACTGCCGCCTCGGCTCCGGGGAGCAGTATCGTGAACGTGCTCGCCACTATCGAGTAAGATACTCCAGAAGCTATGAATATGTTTATCCCAGACATGACCCCCCACTTCGTCATTATCTCGTCGAGGAAGATTATCGTTATCGCGCCTATGGCCAACTGCAGTACGACTGCACCGTACATTGCGGGGCTCGATATGGGGACGAAGCCCGTGCTTACGTAGATGAATGCCTCTACTATTGCTATCACCATGGCGGCGATCTTCTGCAGCACCTGGTACCTGGCTTTCTGGGCGGGGTCGTTCATGTCTATGTTGATTACCCCTGAACCTGAAATCAGCTGCAGTATGATGCTGGAAAGCACTATCGGGCTTATTCCCACGGTGATTAGGCTGCCTATCTTGGCTGCGAACACTATGCTGATGAGCTGGAGGAACGGCTGCGATAGCGCCTGCTGGCTGACCCCGACGGCTACGGTGTTGTAGAGCAGGAAGTATATGACGAGCACGCCCGCGGTCCAGTACATCTTCTCCCTGAGGGAGAGCGGCTGCGCTGGCCCTTTTATCTGCGGTATAAATCCGGATATCTTGTCGATAAACTCGAGTGCCATAAAAACACGCGCTTTCTCTCTTCTTTTCCTCCTTTCTCCCCTTTTTCCCTCTCTTCTTTTTGTTCCGTTACTTTCTGCGTTCGCGCAGGTTCGTTTCCTTTATGTCGACCACATAGGAGCCGTCCTCGACGCGTTCGGTAGCCTGCACGGATGTGCGCAGTCCGCTCATTATAAGCCCATCGATGAATGACATCGCAACGTCGACAAATTCCTTCTTGGAGTTGAGCTCGTCGAATGCGACACTCATGTGGAACGGCAGTATGCTTTCCACTATAGGGTTGCCGAAGTTGAGAAGCCTTATAGTATGGGCTATGTCAACCACGTGGTTTCCATGCCTATTCTTGTTGTAAGAGTTAAATAGCTTGCCACCGACCTCGTTGCCTAAGTACCCCGCTATGCTTTTCATCTGTTCCGAGTATTCGCGGTCGCCAAGAAGCGGCGCGGAGAGCGAGTGATATACGTGGGATACCTCTCCATGGCTCCTGCTGTAGTAGTTGGCGGTGCGGGAGTTCTCGGCTATGTGCTCCGCGAGCGCGGAAAGCGCCTTCCTGCTGTCCGGAACCGGCTTCCTGTTGAACGAAACCGTGGCGAACCTGCACCTGTCGCTTCCGTTGTGTGCGCACGCCACCTCGGATACGGGAACGTGCCTTCGTTCCGACGCGCTGAGATAGCCCGACATTACGCCGGCCTCGAACGAATGAAGGTTTGCGCCTATCTTTGGGGCGCCGTCCCTGTGCATCGTTATCTCCACCTTGTCTGGGAACGCCTGGTAGGTGGTGTTCTTGTGGCCTGCCGCCTTCAGGAACGATACAAGACCATCAACGGATTCCTCTGTGCTCGAATAACTGTTGGCTGCGCTCGATACCTTGTAGAGCGACTTGCCTACAGACATGCCTGCCTTGTAGTGCATGTCATTGATATTGCTACCAAGCGCGGATACGGTGGCGCCGAACAGGAGTGCCTCGTCGGGCACCGTGTGCTTGCTTGCGCCTCCGTTGGCTATTATGTTGGATATCACGGCTTCGCTGTACTCAATTCCAGGCTTGCCGCTCTGTTTCCCTTTGCTCTTTCCTTCGCCTCCGCCAGCAGCGCCCCGTCGCCTCGCGCTGCGCTTGCTTTTGGCCGAATCTCGTACTTTTCTGGTCGCCGCCATCCAATTACCCAACCACCCAAAGTTGGTTTAAATGTGATTGTCACCGTTGCTGTTGTCGTTGCCGCTTCCTAACCTTGGCAACGCATGAAGATTTTGAAATTCTGTTAACGCTATACATAACTGCAAAGAGATTTATACCTATCATAACCCAGAAAAGCGGGATCTGGTACGCGGATATGAAGTCCTGAAGAGCAACCACGCTCGCCGCACTGAGTCCCGCACCGGTGAGGCCGAACAGTATGGGAGCGGTGCAGTTGCAGCCGCTTATGACGGCGCCCGCTACGGCAGTAAATGTGCCGAGAACGCCTCCAGATACGCGCACGGTATTCCTTATCGCCGCGCTTATCGAGTACACTGAAATGGTGAGCAGCACTGAGGCAGTGACCAGAAGGGCGTAGACCAGATAAACGGGAACAGCTACCAGCACAAGGAGCTGCTGGTAGTCGACAATATAGGTGTAGACAAGGTAGTAAATCAGAAGGGAGGCTATGTTGAAAGCGATGTACTTGGGTCGATAGACCTGCCGCAGAGTCCCGATAATCTTTGTTAAGTTCTCCATCCTACCGCTTACTAGTGATTATCTTCTGATATTAATGCATTGCGGTGCGCTACGTTTCGTCAGGATGAGAGGCCCATTATCGCCCCGATCTGCTTTATCGCGGGAAGGGAGCACACAGGAGCGGCGTTGTTTATCGACGGGCATACTTCGGCTATATAGACATCGGCGCCGGCGTATTCGCCCCAGGCGAACTGGTCGCTGAAGTTCTGAAGCTGGTTAAGCACCTGCTGGTGCGTCATGTTTGTGAGCGGGAACGATGACGATGTTGGTGTGGTATTGCCGAGCACTACAGCGTCTGCCCCCCTGTTCAGCGACGTGCCCCAGAAAGTGAATGGCGTGCCCTGGAACCCGTTGGTGGAATTCATGAATGTAAGGACCTTTGCGTAGGTTGAGTTTGGTGCGCGCTGTATGAAGTAAGGTAGGGGCTGCACCTGGAAGCCCTGCGTTATGTTGGAATCGTACTCGGATGGGTAAAAGTTTATGTAACGGCTGTTGTAGTAACTTCCGTAGGTGACCCCGTCGCTGGAGTAGTTGTTGTAGTTCCAGTAGACAGTGGGAATATCGCCATCGCCGAACGAGCTGTATCCGACATACAGCCTGGAGAAGTTACCGAATCTCGATAGGGCAAGAGCCATTGACCACCTGTTCTCACCGCAGAATATGCATGATATCGCGCCTATGTAGATTACGCTCGGTTTACCGTTGATTATGATCGGGCTGAATTGCGGGCTGTTCTGCGGTAACACCTCGTCGGTCAGCGTGCCGTTTAGGAGCCTCTCTCCTGCGATCTCGAAGTAGCTGTTCGGCGCGCCGTTGATCACGGAGAGCTGCTGACTGCTGAACTGAGTGTCGATTCCAGCAAGCGTGTGGCCGAAGGAGAGAGGCTGCGGCTTGAATGCCGAAGCTATAGATGGGTACAGCGAGTATATCGCCAGCACCACTACCGCTGCTGCCAGTACAGCGAGCGCGTACTGTAGAGTGCGAATCCTGCCTTCTATGGCTCTGATCCTCGAGGACGAGGAGCCATTTTTCATGCTGATAGCCAAACTTAGCACCACTGCTAGAGATGCAAGCAAGTTAACCTTTTTAACACCTGCCTTTTATATTGATAATTGGCAGCGCTACCTTTTTATTAGTATCCTGCCGTTTTGGCTGTTCGTTAGTGGATCGCATGCCGGAGAAAACCCTCAAGAGGATTGTGGAAGAGGATAGGGAAAGGGTCACAGTGGAGAGCCAGAAGGTTGAGTACGCAGACGCACATTGCCATCTAGACATGATTGAGGATAGAGAGATCATAGACCGGGCGATAAGCCACGGTGTCCTTACGATGGTATCGAACGGCGTGAACGCAGCTACGAACAAGAGGACGCTTGAGCTCTGCGACAAGAGGAGGATTTTCGCGGCGCTCGGGATAGACCCGGAGAACGCTGTAAAGATACCGGATGATGACCTGGACTCGGAGATAGAAGCTGGCATAGCCATGATAAAGAAGAACATGGACAAGGTCGTATCGGTAGGGGAAATCGGCCTGGATTATACGAAGGCGCGGACTTTCGAGCTCGTGGCAAAACAGAAGACGGTTTTCGAGAGGTTCCTCGAAGCGGCAAAGGAGCTGAAGCTCCCGGTATCTGTGCACTCGAGAAATTCGATGGACGAAGTGCTGAGGATACTGGAGGAACACAAGATGGAACGCGTGCATCTCCATTTCTTCGAGGGGAACGTAGCGCAGGCGAAAGAGGCCGAGAGAAAGGGCTACATGATATCGATACCTCCCATAGAGTCGAACAAGCGGAGGCTGATAATAAAGGACGTTGGAATAGATCACCTCATGGCGGAGAGCGATGCGCCGGCGGTGGGTGCCACTCCTATTGATGTGGAGACGTCCGTTCGCATCGTGGCGGAGACCAAGAGCATCACCATACCAAGAGCGGCTGAGGCGCTTACGCTGAACACCAAGAGGTTCTTCAACCTCCAGACAAAGATCGGGTTCATGCGCGGCTGATGCGACTGAAGAGCAGCAGGGCCGGAGCAACTCAGCTCCGGTACATTCAGGTGGTGTTCAACTCTACAAATGCGTTTCCGCAGGCGCAGCCCATTCCCCTGTGTGTACGCATATCGTGAAGTTCTGCGCAGGCATAATTGCATTATTATAGCTTGCCACAAAATGTTAGGCAGGGCCCTTAGCTCAGCTTGGATAGAGCGAGAGACTTCTAAACTTCTTGAAAAAGTTCAATCAGGAAGTGATGGCATCTCTAGGTCGCGGGTTCAAATCCCGCAGGGCCCGACTTATTAGAGGACCTTCAACTCAAACTTAATAAGCATCCGATTCACGCCAAAACCAAACCTCCCTTCCACTTTCTTCCTATCTGGCGCCTTAGCGGCCGATGCGTATCGTCTGACTACATCCTTCTGATGTATCGCATTAGACTTGACGAGACAATGTACGTTTTTACTGGCTCGTATTTATTGCCAATTAACCATTCTATTCTACAGTTGGAATAGATAAAAACCAACTAGAGGAACCTTGTAAAATATTTCCACTTGAATCGCATGAGATTGCTTTTTGTATGCGTCGATTTACTGCCTGATCTTGAAGCGCACCCTTGTGAGCAGTATGCCGGCCAGCACGTTGGTAAGCACTATCACAATGAACACTATGTAGAATATCTTCGAGGAGTAGGCTATGCTCATTCCGAACAGTATCGCGCCCAGCACTGCCGCGACAGTGCCACGCGGAAAAAGCGTGAATACCAGCGTCTGGAACTCTCTTTTATTTTTCAGTACGACCTTTACTTGCAGGTAGCGCAATATTATCAGTATTACGGTGACTATTACCGCATAATAGAGGTAGGTTAGAGAGAGCGACGCTATCATGCCTATGAAGACGAAGAAGAAGGTTCGGATAAGGAATTCAAGGTCTCGCTCCGTCACTCTCGCCTCCGTTATCTCCTGGTTCCTTGCCGTTATCTTCATCCTCAATGTTTTGGAGATAAGTTTGCTGTTGCCCGTTATCAAGGCGAACACCAGCACCGCCACTATGGCAGCACCATTGAAGAGGGAGACTACACCGAACAGAAGGATCGCGACAGCGAGGGTGGCGAGATATTCCCTGGCGGACTTCATTTCCCGCTGCGCGAAAAGCCAACCTATACCGACGAGAAGGCCGCTGGTTATTGCAACGCTCAGATAGTCTACGCTGTAGGTAGCGAACGACTGCACGGTGAACGGGTCCCCAGTCAGCATGCTGAGCAGCAGCGTGAAGACCAATATCGATACCACAGAATTCGTGGTGGTTTCCATCACAAGGAGATCGTAGATCTCCTGCTTTAGCCGAATCCTCTTTATTATGGGTATTACGACTACAACTGCAGTTTCCCCGAGAATAGTCCCTAGGAGGGCGCCATAGATGAAAGGCCATCCGAATATCACGTTCATCAGGAGCGAGAGCGCGATGGCGGATACAATCGTATCGAGGATTCCGAGAGTGATGCCCTTGCTACTCCCGAATCCTTTTTCGAGGCGTATCTGCCGGCCGCCATTAAACATTATTATTATGAGGGCGATGTCTCCGAATATGGGAGCGAGGGAGCGGAGAACGGCCACATAGCTTGACGGAAGCAGGTTGCCGACTGGGACGAGAATGACGCCAATCGTTATCAGTATAAGTATCTCGGGAATTTTTGTCTTGCCGAACAGGTATCTACTGATATACCCTATGATTATTATGAGCGCAATCGCTATGAGGACAGGTACCTGCGCTATGCCTGAGCTGAACGCCTGCAGTATAAGGGATGTGCCTTGGCCGAATAACATGCTTAAAAGTGTACATGAAAGTAAATAAGGGTTTCGTAAGCGGTAAAGCCGCCCTAAACACGGAAGTTAATTTAAATATACTTTGGAAAAGCGATTCTTACGGAGATTGAAGAAGGCGGAGACAAAAGGATTGCCAAGATACCAGTAGCCAATATGATACTGCATGTGGCGTCGGCTACCTGAAACATTATAGCTGGCAGTTTATCGCTTGGCAGATTGCTTACTAGTTAGTTCGCAGTGACGTTAGTGCTCACCATTGCACCCTGCTCACCCTGCACTGTTATGCTGTAGTTGCTTCCCGGAACCAGCGATACCTGCAGCTTTCCGTTCGCAAGCGTCACTATTTCGGAGAATGTGAACGTGTGTGACTGGCCGGAGCTGAGGTTGTATCCGAAGCCGTTTTCATACTGGTCTTCGCTGAATGGAAGGGTCAGAGTTCCGTTTGCCAGTATCTGGAACTGCAGAGCCCTGTTGTCCTCCTGGAACATTTCCGAGTTGTTGAGATGCGCCGAGAGAGACTCACGGACCTTCTGCACCAGAGCGGCCCTGAACGCGGTGGTGTTCACGGTGCCGTTTAACACAGCAGCATTTATGAATGCCGTTATGTTCGCACTGCCAGACAGGCCTTCTATCTCAAGCGCGTCCTCGTTTATCAGAGTCATATTGACTGAGGAGTTGCTATGGGATGAAGCTTTGTCGCTACCAGTGCCCGTACCTGCATCTCCGCCCACCGTGATATCGGTGTTTGCCGATGCGGTAGATCCGTTCGCGGATACATCGGCGTGCCCTGATGCATTCGCATCGCCGCGCTCGGACTCGTTCTGTATATGGGACAGTATCCCATCGGTCCTGTTGATTATGGAATTGGCGATCTGGCTTGCTGCGCTCATGTTTATCGAGACATTTTCGGCCCCGCGTACGCCGATGTGCTGCAAGTCTACAGAAGCGTTCGAGTTGTCCTTTACAGTGACAGAAAGCGTCGTTGTGCCGTTTGCCTGGGAGAGCGATGCGCCAGTGATTGTCAGGTTTGGCGTAGCGGCCTCAAGGTCCGCCCTCTCGCTCTCGTTGAGCGAAGCGCGTGCGCCGGCATGTGGTGCCGCCGTTGCCGAGGCGTTGCCTACCGCTATAGCCTTTACGGATGGCACAAGGATGAATTCAGGAGTCGTGTTTGTGAATACAGTAACAACAGTAGGGGAGAGCTGTACAAGCACTTTCGTCACGCCGTTCACTTTTGATGGCGTGGTGAGCTGTGCGGTAACCTGCCCGCTCGGCACTGTGACGTTGTAGGTCGTCCCGTTAATCGTTATCTGTGCGCTAGATACGTAGAACCTTGCCATGTCTATAGTGGTGTTGCTAGACACGTTTACGTTGCCAAGCACCTGGCTGGTGTTTATCAATGTGAGAAGATTAACGCTGCCGGATGTGTTCGATTTTACCCATCCTGCTCCGGTTGCGTGTACTGCCAAGGAAGAATAGTCTATGACCAGGGCAGAAGTTCCTGCTGGTACTTGTGGTGGATCGGTCAGGCTCAACGAGGCGAAGCTAATGCCCTTTCCTTGGGAAATCGTTGTAGTCTGGCCCGGCTGGTTCGACGTAGTGGAAAGCAGGACAGCCGCTATTGCCACTATCACTATTATAGCAGCGATTATCGCAATGTTGCTCGTCTTCGGCATATTGTAACACCTTTATATACAGAGAAAGAGGGGGATAAAAATATAAAAAGGGATGCCTACGTTTAGGTATTGTTTTGTTTTACGGGGTGGGCAGCGACCCTACATCGAGATCAGCTCGTTCTTCCCGAATAGGAAAGAGACGAAGAACGCGACGAACACGTAAGCTTCCATGGCGAACGGCAGGTAGCCGAAATAGCCCCAAAGCGGCATCTCGAAAAGCTTGAAGCCGAACGGCACAGGTATGGCGTATATCCACTGGGGCAGTGCCTGGTAATTCCAGAATTCCCAGAAGAAGCCCATCACCAGCCCGGAAATGAAAAGGCGCGGAATCATCCCCCACCCGTATGTAGCGACCCGCCGCACCACGCTTGGCTTGCCAAGGAGGTAGTTGACAGGATCAAGGAAAAGGAACAGCCCGAAGAACATCACGAAGTATCCTAGCCGCGGGTAAAGGAATGGGAAGAGGGAGACAAAGGCTCCGAACGCCGCAAGCGCCCCTACTGCTGCCCTGACGCTTAGGTTGCTGGAGCTGCGCTGCCTTGCTGGGACCCTCCTATCGAACCGGGACCCGATCCCCAGCGCATTGGTGAGCGAGAACGTCTCCATGAGCGCTGGCAGTATGGTTGCGAAGTCGATAATGTGCACCTGCCACGTATAATTGATGTAGTACCAGCTCATGGTATACGCATTGTACGCCTCGAAAATCAGCCAGAACGGGACAGATATTATCGCGATGAAGAGCATCTCCTTTGGATGCGAGGCTATGAGAGACCTGCCCCTTATGCCGTACACCAGGCTGTCCGTTACCAGTATGTAGCCAAGCCACACGATTGGCAGGTACCAGTCGGCGAATGGCTGCAGCCGCACGGCGAAGTTTATCTCGGAGAGCATTATCAGGGCGAAGCCCAGATATCCGTACCATTTGAACACGAAAACACGTTCGTATCGGTAATAGGTGGAAAAACTTTTAAACCTGACCACGGGGGCTACTGACGGAGGGAGAACACGCACTCTTTTATACGTATCATTCTAAGCCTTCGTGTGATTTAATGGCAGCGGCAAATGCAGCAGCGGCTGCATCGGGTGTCGGAGGCATGTCAATGCCTTTGATAATCGGTGCGATAATAGTGGTGATCATAGTTGTTGCGGGTGGATACCTCCTCCTGGCGCATGGATCATCGAAGGGAACGACGAATGGCAGTGCAGGCTCCGGAGGAAGCGGAAATCCATCAGGCACGGGCTCTGGTTCTAACAGCAGCTCCGGAACAGGAAGCCTTCCAGGCGGCTACAGCAACGCCACGTGCGGTCCAGGCAATTACTGCCTGAGCAAGAGCGAGATGGCTTCGCTGCTTGGAGGAACTGGAGGCAACTACTCTGCAGTGTATGGGGACAAGTACTCCTTCCTTACGCAGATTTTCGCAAGCCAGTCTAGCGGGAACACTACAGCGATCTTCAATAACGTGACAGGAGCGTATATCATAGGTTACAACCAGTCGAACGTAACATCGAGCACGAAAACAGGAACTGCGACGATAGAGGCGGTATTGAAGTCGAACAATGCGAAGTGGGTGTACGAACAGATGATGCGCAACAGCAGCACGAGCTGGAACGCCACCAACGCCACAATGAACGGATTGACTTACTCGTACACGGGTGCGGCGTCATCGGCCTTTGCAGCAACCTACTTCGTGGGCTACAAGGACGGAGCAGCGGTCTGGGTCCTCTCGATCGGAGCGCAATTGCCGCAGCAGCAGCTCGCGACTGATGTATCCGGAGACATACCATGACGGTATGCCTTCCTTTTATTCTTACTTTTGTTTTTTTCCTTTTTCTTTAGCTTCTGATGCTTAGGCCTCAGCCTGGGCTTTCCATCTGAGGCAGCCATGCATCTAGCACCGGCAGAGGATTATGGGTACGGATTCTCGGGAAGCAGAAATTGCCTTTCGGTAAGTACGGTAACAAGCGGGCAGACGGATAGACCAGAGCTTTCGCTATCCCTCTTACAGAGGATTAAGAATCAGCCACCAATCTTGAACATCTTTGTGCCGCAGACGGAGCAGGTGCCGGTCTTTGCCTTCTTGCCGTTCTTCATGGTGACCTCTTTCTCGCCCTTCATGTCCCGCTTTGCCTTGCACTTAACGCAATACGCTTCTGTCATGTTATCGCCAAGTATTATTGAGTGGTGGTTTTATAAATAGTGCTGTTGCGGGAGGTCATACGAAGTAAGCCGCAGCCCAGACAATCACGCCCAGGACCATTGCGCCAACCCCTGCCCAGAGGTCGGTAAGGCTGCCTCCGCCGAAGTCGGCGTACAGCCATAGGCCCATGCCGATGAGCAGCAGGATGACGCCAAGGATTATCGCGTACGAAGACCTGTCCATCTTTGAGAACATCTTCCATTTGAAGTCGGCGTACAGCCACACCAGGATGCCGACCGCAGCGGCAGCGACGCCGCCGTAGATGTACTGCATCAGGCCGCCGGAGAAGTCGCCGTATAGCCATACGAATATGCCTATGAATATGAGCATCGCGCCTGCAATGACCATCTTCCATTCGTTGCTTTTGGCCCTGAATATGCCGATTATCCCGAGTATCAGTGCGATGACAGCGCCTGCGAGGTAGGCAGTGGTCGCGGAAAGGCCACCGGAGCCGCCGCCGGAAGGCGGATAATAGGCTCCGGTAGTGGTGTACGCCACGGAAGTAGAGGCTGACGTGGATGTTGATGGTTTTGTGGTGGCTACCGTGGTGTTGCTGCCAATTACGGTTGTTGTAGATGCTGATGTCGTTGCAGATGTGGTTGCCGATGTCTGTCCTTCTACAGTGACAGTAAGCGTGGTGTTGTTTGTTGACGGATCGTCGCCTGTGGCATCGAGGACTACATAGTACGTGCCAGGTGCAGCGGACGATGATGCGTTGACCGTAAGCGTGCCGGAGTAGGGCGGGTCGCCGCTTGGGTTGCTAAGCGTGACCGTCAGCCCTTTGGACGCGAGCTGGCTTTGGTTTACCACATTGAGGTTGGTCCCCCACGTGCTGCCGCTGGCGAGGTTGACCGTGTATTGGACACTGCCCCCGGTGCCCGCCTGGACTGTTATGCCAGGCTGCGACAGAGTTATGCTCGAGGTGCCGTAACCGTAAGCGAACGACAGGGACGTAAGCCCCAGCAGAACAAAAATCGCGTACATGACGCTTTTAGCCAATCCCATGTCCACACCAAATATGGATGGGAAGCAAACCTTTATAACTTTGTTATTGGCACGGATCAGACGCCGGAGACATCAACCTCCGGAGCCTGCGACTGCGCCTGCTGTTGCTCAGGTGCAACGCCATCGGTCTTCCTGCCTCCGCGCTTCTCCTGCTTGTCCATCCTTGCAGCTGCGAAATGTACGGAGAGATCCTCGTCCGTAGGTGTCTCCATCCATGCCTTTATGTATGCGGCGATGTTGCGGAACGGCCTTGTGTACCTGTCAGTGAGAGAGTAAGCGGTGTTCTCGTGCTTCAGAAGACCGATCTGCACAGCGTAGTCCAGATACCGCTTCGCTGTGGCGACTGGTATTCCCTCGGGCACTTCCTTCAGCCGCATCGTGCCCCTCTTCTTCACTTCGAGAAGCAGGGCGGAGAACCGATACGCTTCTGTCTCGTTGTCGAAAAATATCTTCGCTATTTCCTTGACGTTCAGGTTCTTCAGCTTCTCCTTGAGAGGTGCATCCTCGTATTCCCAATACTTTATCGACATGCAGGTCACCGTGGTCGGTAGGAGGAGCATGTCAGCCAAACTATTTAGCTTTATTTCATAAATTCGGAATAGAGCAGGTTACTATTATTCCTTCAGCAGAACCTCGATTACCATACAAGGATTGTTGATTTCGCACCTGTCGAACCGCAAAGTCTATTTGATTGGGAGGAGCCGAAATTATTAGCATGATGTTAACATCGCGATTTGTCCTTGACGACTATTTGTTCTTGATGAAAGTTATCACGTCCCCCTCCGCCAGTTCGTGCTCGGCCCCGACCTTCTGGTTCGGGAAACGCGAGCTCGGCCCAGTCACTATCGCGCACTTGAGCTCGTCCACTATGCTGGTGTGGAACTTCTTCGCCGCGTCCTCTACCGTTGCCCCCTTTCCGAGTATCATAGGCATCAGCTTCTCCTCGCCCATCCTGGGCTTCAGATAGACGGTGATTATGCCGAGATTATCGTAAATCCGCCGTTTCAGGTGGTCGAGGTTTGTTCTGTTCGTGGCGCTTATCGGGATAACCTCTATGCTGTACTTCTTTGACAGTTCCGCTGCCATCTTTTCGTAATCCTTGTTCGTATCGATCTTGTTCAGTGAGACTATCGCCCTCATGTATATCGCACGCCCTGATATTATAGAGATGAGCTCGTCATCGCTTACCTTATTCCATATGGATATTATCGTGTTGTGGATTCCCAACCCGTTGAGTATCTCCTTCACGTCCTCTTCGGGAAGGCCCGACTTGTTGACCTCTAGCTTTATCCCACCAGTGGGCTGGTCCACCATCTGGATGTATGGCCTCTTCTTGTTGATGTTGATCTCAAGAGCGTTCAGCTCCTTCATCAGCTTCTCGAACTGCTGTATCTGGTTGACGTCTATCACGAACACGATCAGGTCTGCAGACTTCGCTGCGCCTATCACCATGCGCCCTCCCCCTTTCCCAAGGTGCGCGTCTTCGATAAGGCCGGGCATGTCGAACACCTGGATGTGGGCGTCGTTGTATAGCATTGTACCAGGTATTATCTGCGTGGTCGTGAACGCATATAGCGCGGTCTTGTTGCGGGTATTGGCTATCGCATTGATGAGTGACGACTTGCCTGCGCTCGGGAATCCCACAAGCGCGACTGTCGCATCTCCAGTCTTTTTGACGAAGAACCCCTCCCTGTGTATCTTCTTCGACGCGACTACGAGGTCGCGCTTGGCCTGCGCTATCTTCATGCGGATGAGCCCGATGTGGTAGTTGGTCTTCTTGTTCTCCTTCGTCCGCGAGTATTCCTCCTTGAGCTCCTCTATCTTCTGTTCTAGAGTACCCTTGTCCTGGACCATCGCATCACATGAACTTCGCGAACCTCTTCTTGAAGTTCCTGTCGTTCTTCAGGCTGTTGAACATCTTCTTCATCTTGTTGAAGTCAGTGAGCAGCTGGCGGACGTCCTTCTCGCTAGTCCCGCTGCCCTTCGCTATCCTTGCAACCCTGTCCGGGTCGTGGAGGAGTGCGCCATCCTTCCTCTCCTCCCTTGTCATGGAGCCGATTATTACCTTATACTTGCTCAGCTTCCCTTCTCCCTGCTCCACGAGATCCTTTGGGATGTCGGGAGCGCCCATCATCCCGAACACGTTCTTTAGCGGTCCCATCTTCCCCATGGCCTTCAGCTGCGAATAGAATGAGTCGAAGTTCAGCTCCTCCATCTCCATGTCTTCGGGCTTCAGGTTTGCTTCCTTTACCGCTTCCTGGACGTTCGCGACAAGCGAGGCGATGTCGGGCATCCCAAGGAGGCGCCCTATGAACTTGCTTGCGTCGTAGGATTCGAGGTTGCTGAGCTTCTCTCCGATGCCTATGAACGCTACGGCGGTGTTTGCCGCGTGCGTCGCGCTAAGAGCGCCCCCGCCCTTTCCGGAACCGTCCATCTTCGTTACTATTACTCCGGTAAGGCCGACCGCGTTGTTGAACTCCCGGGCCTGCCTTCCAGCCACCTGGCCTATGTCCGCGTTGATCACCAGGTAGCGCTCGTCCGGAGTGAAAACAGAATTTACTCTTTTCAGTTCCTCGACCAGCGCGGAATCGAGAGCGCTCCTCCCGCTGGTATCGCAAATCACCACCTTCTTGTCCCTGAACTGGTTGAGCCCTTCCTTAACTATCCTTGTCGGGTCTTTCTCGCCCTTTATCCCGAAAAATCCAACGTTCGCCTGCTTCGCCAGCGTCTCGAGCTGCTCGTATGCGGCAGGGCGCGAGACGTCTGCGCATATTACAGCTGAGCTCAAGCCCCTGTCCTGGTAGAACTTCGCCAGCTTCGCCGCTGTTGTGGTCTTCCCCGCCCCGTAGAGACCGGAGAGGAGTATCCTCTGCTTCTGCAGCTTTGGAGTGTATGTATCGCCCATCAGCTTGACCAGCTCCCCGTACACCAGGTTGGTTATGTAGTCTGTCGGCGCCACCCCTGCCGGCGGTTTTGACCTGAGCGCCTTATCCTCTATGTCTTTCGTGAAGTCGAGAACCAGCCTTACCTCTACGTCTGCGCTGATGAGCGTCTTCTGCAAGTCCTTGTTGAACTCCTTTATGGTCTTCGCGTCGATGATTGTCGCACGTGTCAGCTTTGCTATCGCCTGACGCAGACCCTCTCCTAAGTCCATGTTAACCTCTAAAAATCAGGAACTATTAAGGTTGCTCCTTCCTGGTATTTCTTTGTTTTATACATATTTATTAATAGCGTTCGAGGTAATACCGATATCATGAAGCTGCTCATGACGCAGTCGAACCTGACGCTGAGGGGCGGAGCGGAGCGCATACTCCTCAAGATAGCGCAGCGCTACGACGCTACGATATATACGGCGGAGTACAACAAAGATACGACATTCGGCGAGTTCGAGGAACTCGACGTCAACGTGATGCCGAAAAGCGCATTTTCCAAAGTCCTCCCGTACGGCAGGGTGCTGCAGGGGCTCAACTACGGACTGGGTTTCTACAACCTAAAGATAAGCGACGACTACGATGTTATCAACGCCCACATGGCTCCCAGCCACTGGGTGCGCCATAACAACCCGCGCGTCCTTTGGTACTGCCACACGCCGCTACGTGACGTGTGGGACCTCTATGAGTACAGGCTGAAGCTCAAGAAGTGGCACCAGAAACCCGTACACGTAGCAGGAGCCGCAGTGGTGAGGCGTATCGACAGGTTTGTGGTGAAGGACATAGAGATGATATATGCGAACAGCGACAACACGAGGTCGAGGGTTGTCAGGTATTTCGGAAGAGGGGATGCGAAGACGCTGCCGGGCGGAATAGATATAGAGAGGTTCGGGAACGACGGTGACGACCGTTTCTTCTACTACCCGTCGCGGATATCGCCGAACAAGCAGCAGCACATCGTGATAGAGGCGTTCGGGCGCTTCAGGAGGCTTTACAAAGGGAGGAAAGGCTACAAACTCGTCCTTGCCGGCAGCGTTTCCAAGGACAAATTCTTCTGGGACTACTACCAGAAGGTAAAGGAGATGGCCGCGCGGGTGCCTGGAGTCGAGATTCTCACCGACGTTCTCGACGACCAGTGGCTTGACCTATACAAAAGGTGCACTGCGGTGCTTTACTCTCCGATAAACGAAGACTACGGTCTTGTCCCTCTCGAGGCGATGGCGAGCAGGAAGCCCATTATAGCGCTCAACGAGGGTGGCCCTAGAGAGACTATCGTAGATGGAAAGACAGGTTTCCTGGTAAACGGCCC
>JAJZNR010000007.1 GCA_021811605.1 Microcaldota archaeon
GTGTACTTCAGGGTGAGGTTCGCGTACCTTCCTGTCGGATAGTATGCGTAGTGCACCTCGTATGCGTATATCTGCAGCAGGTGCGCCCCGTTGTCTAGCTGGAACAGGTATGGGGATGTGGTGTTCTGCAGGAGGGACTGGTTGGCGTATACTAGCACGTTGCTGTCGTAGATGTCGACTATCGCGTTCGATATCTCGTACTGCTGGTTTCCTGCGCCGACGTCAACAAGGTAGACTGCGACCGGCGGACACGACTCCGTCTCGTTTGGTCTCAGGAACTCGGTGCTCTGGCACGACGGCGGCTGGCTTGGCGATATCGTTGTCGTGGTTGAAGAGGTAGTGGTAGTGGAAGTCGTGGAGGTGGTTGACACGCTCGTCGTGAGGAAAGAGGTGCTGGTGGTCGGTTTAGTGGTGGTGCTTGCGCTGGTGGTGCCGACACTGGTCACCGTAGAGGTTGAAGTGGTTGGCGCTATGGCGTTCGAGAGGTCGCGCACCAACGCCTGTATTATCGCGATTATCTCGCTCAACACGTTTGCCGTGCCTGTGGACTGCGAGGCATAAGCATAAGCAATAGGGAGCAGCAGTACAGCTACAAGGACAACCGCAGCGAGTTTCATATCGGTTCCTTCTTCTCCGTTATCTCCTTCGCCTGTTTTTTGCCGCTTGCGCCTTTGCCGCTTGCGCCTGCCGGGTTCATCTCAATCACGTATTTCGAGATTACCTTCGCGGCGTATTCGAGCACCCGCTTTATGTTTGCTTCGGTGTTCGTGCCCGTGCAGATCATCTTTCCGTTCTTGAAGAGTATTATCACTGCCTTCGGCTCCGCAATCTTGAATATCGCGCCTGGGAACTGCTCGGGTTCGTAGTCCACAGCCTTCACCTCCTTCGACAGGGTGTACAGGTCTACGACCGCATGGAGATCTGCGCTTACCACTATATTCTGTATCTTTATCGCTGGGCTCGGTATCGAGCCACCGCTTCTAGAATCAGATGGCTTTTTTGGTTTCGCCGTTTAATCACCGGATACAGTTATATTGCCTTGCAAAGGTTTAAAAAGGGTTATTAAGTGCCGACGCATGGACAAGGGGTTAAAATCTAGTGCGCAAGAACAATATCATGGCAAAGAAAGTGGAAATTATAGGTGCGGGGGTGATAGGGCTTACGCTGGCCAAGGAGCTTGCGCGGTCCGGAATCGATGTTGCTGTCTACGATTCGAAGAGCAGGGTGTCAGACAACACTGCAAAGGCTTCGGGGATATTCTCGAAATCGGGGCTGGCACGGATAGACGTTGACTGGAAAGCGGCGCAGCAGAACACCCTGAACGGCGCCGTGCTCTATGCGGGAAAGGAGACATTCAAGGTAGACACCGGGGGCACCGTGGCGTACATACTCGACAGAGGGATTTTCGCGGAACTCTGCGCCAAAGAGGCAAAGGAGGCGGGTGCAGAGATATTGCTTGGAAAGAGGTTCACAAGAGAACAGATATTGGAAGCAAAAAGGGATGTGGATACGATACTCGTGGGAGCCGATGGCGCTGTATCGACAGTGGCAAGTGCTGTTGGCTTTCCTGAGATAAAGGAGTACATCCTTACGTACAAAGCCGAGTACGACGGGGCTTGGGTTCCGGACCTGCACAAAGCTGAGGTGGTATTCTCCACGAGCTCGCCCAGGTTCTTTGGATGGACAGTGCCCTACTCTGAACGCGTGCTCGAGGTCGGAATCGGCATCAGCAGCTCTTCTAGAAGGAACAGCACTGGCGCGTTCGGCTCTTTTGTGCAGAGCGCATTTGCGCAGCAGAGGGTCGGCAACGCAAGAAAAAGGGCAGGTTATGCAAGCATAATACCTCTCTCGACAAGAAAGCGCACCGTAATCGGCAATGTCCTGCTGGTGGGGGACGCCGCAGGGCAGGTGAAAGCCACGACCGGTGGCGGGATAATATTCGGAGCCGCGTGCGCGCGCATCGCTGCGAAGTCCATAGTGGGGAACATAAAGCATGGAAAGCCCCTCTCGCTCTACGAGAAGGAATGGAGGCGGGCGTACGGTCTCGACCTGAAGCTCCACAAGGCAGTTCACGCCTACTATTCGAGCGTCGGCGAGCGCGGGTTCGCGAGCATGCTCAGGATAATGAACGTGATGGGGTTCAACAAATTCCTGGGAAAGTACGGGGACATGGACAGACCGTCTCTGATAATAAAGAGGATGTTCCTGCGGAATCTAGTGAAGTAATTGCAGAGACGCCGCTGATATCGACGTGATTGTTATAAGCGGCTGCGGGTATATCCCGAGAAGCACTATTAGTATGAGGCAGATCCAAACGACGGCATTTACGGAAGCGTCTGCTGGAAGGGCTTCGCGCTCGCGTTTAGAGTACATGGCCAGTATCACCTTCGCGTAATAGTACACGGATATGAAGCTGTTTATTATTGCGAGGACGGCGAGCGGGAGGAGATTCGCGCTTATCGCGCCGGTGAAGAGAAGGAACTTACCTACGAATCCCATCAGCGGAGGCATGCCTATCATCGAGAGCATGAATACGGTCAGCGAGAGGGCTGCAAAGCCGTTGCGCGCAGACAGCCCGTTGTAGTCGTTTAGGGTTTTCACGTTCTTCTGCTCCAGCCACATTACTATCGCAAAGGTGCCTATTATCATGAACATGTGCGCAGCTATCTGGAATATGCTGGCGGATATGCCGTATGCGGTTGCGGTGGCGAGTCCGATTGCTATGTAGCCTGCCTGTGATATGGACGAGTAGGCGAAGAGCCTCTTGACGTTGTCCTGGATCATTGCGGCTATGTTGCCGAAGAACATCGTCACTATCGCAAGACCCTGGAACAGCAGGGCGAAGGTGGACGAAAACGGAGCCATCACGATGAACAGTATCTCGAAGAGCGCCACAAATGCGATTTTCTTGTTGACTCCGGCGAGAAGCGCGGTTATGTAGCCTGGCGCACCCGCATAGACATCGGGAACCCACAGGTTGAACGGGAACAGCGATGCGTCAAACGACAGCCCGGCAATGAAGAGAAGCAACGAAAGAAGCGAGAGGTATGTGGCTGTCGAGGAGCTGTTCGAGATCGTCATTGAAAGCGAAAGCTGCGGATCGAGAGGGAAAAGCAGGACTATGGCAAAGGCGATCATGGATACCCCTATCGCAGCCATTATGAACAGCTTTACAGCAGCCTCCACGTAGTTTTTGCCGTTGAGCAGTATCGCGAACGCGGTCGGTATTGTGACCAGCTCTATCCCGAGCAATATGGTTATCAGAGAGTTCGCCATCGACACGGCGAAGAGCCCTAGCCCGATGAAGGAGAGCATGGTGGAGAACTGGATGTAGTCCTTTGCGTTCCTGTACGAGAGGATGTTTATGAGGATTAGAGCTATGGAGAACAAAATCACGAAGAACATGGAGAACGGATAGATTGCGAAAAGGGAAACCGTGGACACGAAGGGGCTCGCCGTGAATACATATGACGCGCCTATCACTACCATAATCAGCGAAAGCGTGCTTAACGTCAGCTGCAGCTTCTTCCGTTTGTGGAGCGGAGCGATTACGCCGAAGAGCACGAACGCAGAGATGGCTGACAGCAGGATGTAGACGTTTTCCATTACGCTGAGCGCTATTTGGACCATGGTGATATCACATCATACGTTGAACAGGTTTAATATAATGAACGGAGCTATGCCGAAGAAGAATATGCATGCTATGAGCAGCAGGTAGCCAGCCCTCTGGCTTGCACCTATGTAGTTTATGTTCTGCGTCACCTCCTTGGTCGAGAGGAACGACTTGTTGATGACGTAATAGAGGTATGTGCCGGTGAGCAGGAGCGCGATGAGGGGGATTATGCCGAATAGGGAGAATGCCTGCAGGGCGCCCATGAATATCAGTACATCGCCGATGAAAGCCGCGGTCAGGGGCACGCCGGTGGTCGCGAACACGCCGGTGAGGAACGTGTATGCTGTCTCGAACGCGTTCTTCACTACGCCGCGCAGCACGCGTATGTCGCGCTCGCCGAACATATGGCCGGTGGAGCCCGCGGCGAGGAAGAGGAGCGATATCGTGAACCCGTGCGCGAGCATTCCGAACGTGGCTCCGGCTATGCCAAGTCCGTTCTGGCTCGCTATCGCGAGAAGTATTATGCTCATCTCGACTATGGTCGTGTACGCCACTATCCTCTTTATATCGCGGACCGTCATGAGCACAAACGCTGCGTAGAATGCGGAGAAGGTGGCCAGGATGGCGATAAATACGGAGAACTGGGACGACATGGGCAGCATGAAGAACGTGAGGATCATCCCGTAGCCTCCGAACTTCGTCAGCGCGCCGGAGAGCAGCATGGAGCCCTGGGTGCTCGCTTCCGTGTGGGCATCAGGCAGCCAGAGGTGCACCGGGAACACGGGCATGTTTATCAGGAACGCCGCGAAGAGGAAGAAGAATATGAGGAGCTGCGTGCCTGTCGGTATCAGCTGACTGTTCTGGATTATGTATTGTATGTCGAACGAGTGCAGCGGGGTGTAGAAGTATATCATCATTATCGCAAGAAGGAGGAAGAGGCTGGCGAGGAGCTCGTAAAGGAGGAATTTCATTGCTGCCCGCCTCCTGTTTGCTGAGCCGAGCATGTATAGCATGAAGAACATCGCCACCACGCCCACGTCCCAGAATATGAAGAACAGGAAGAGGTTTCCTGCAGCGAAGAGGCCCATCGCACTCGCCTGGAACAGGAGTATAAGCGAACCCGCGAGCTTTTCGTGCTCCTGCTCCGTGTTGCCGGATAAGAGGGCGACGAACGCCACTATTCCAGCCATCAGCGACAGAGCGAAGCTTATCGGGTCGAGCCTGAGGTTCAGGAGTACGGAGAGGGCGGGGATATAGTAGCTGTACTGCTCCGCGACGAAGTTCGTTCCTGATGCGATTGAAATGTAGAGAGCACCGATTATGCATATGACAGACAGCCCCGAAAAGACAAGCGCCAGCCTCCTCCCCAGGTAGTCCTGGAAGTAGGCGAGGCACGTCAGCCCTAGCAGCGGGAGGACGATGGAGAGCGCTATAAAAGGTATTTGTATCATGTTATCATTTGCCATCTATGTTTCTCGAACGGTTTATTCCATTTCATGCAATCCCTATTACAAACACTACGAACAGAAGCGCCGCGAATCCGACCACAAAGGCGAGCGCATACGAGTTGACCTGCCCGTTTACCATCCTCCTTGCCAGGTAGCCGGCTTTGGTGAATGCAGTGCCCAGCGCATATATCGAAGCGTCGAATGCGAAGTCGAGTGCGGAGAGGGCAGCGGCGACAGCACCGACAGAACGCACTATGCGCAGATAGGCTGCGTTCACAATCGTGCTGTTGTACATCGCCGCAAACAGGTTTTTGTTCGGGTTAGCTATGAAGCGGCGGTGCCCCAGCCTGTAGATGTAGTATGCGGTGCACAGCCCTGCGAGTGCGAGAACGTTGGCTATTATCGCGTCTGCAAGCGAAATAGGGGCGGAGCCCTGCGCCGCTGCGCCTAGCGGAGTTATGTAGGAGATTACCGATTGGTAGAGAAGCGAAGCGGAAATCACCGCGCCTGCGAGTACAACCGCCGGGGCGGTCATGCTTTTGGGTATTGCGCCATAGCTGAGTTTCGTTATGATCGAGTCGTCGTACGACTTCCTCATCGGGATGAACAGCCACCTGAAGATGTATATGCTCGTGGCGAACTCCACCACCAGCAGCATAGCATATACCGCTATGTTGCCCATCGCTGCGCTTTCCACCGCTCCTTTTCCGAAGAAGCCGCTGAGCGGGAATATTCCGGCTATCGACACAGCCGCTATCGCGGTCGTATAGAAGACAAGCTTGTTCTTCGTGCTACAGCAGAGCTTGTAGATATCCTCTTCCTCCGCGTTCGCCTTCATCAGCGAGCCGGCGCCGAAGAAGAGCAGCGCTTTGTAGAATGTCTGTACGAAGAAGAGCAGCATTGCGGCAGGCAAGGCGTTAAGACCGAGAGCTACGAACATTAGGCCAAGGTCCTCTATGGTAGAGTACGCTAGTATCTTCTTGATGTGGCGTTCTGTTATGGCGTTGCTGGCTCCGATTATCGCGCTTATCAGCCCTATCGCAAGGATTAGGGGTAGCAGGCCAGCGGATTCGTAGAGAGGGAGCAGAAGCGCTATCAGGAATACTCCGGCTTTCACCATGGTTGATGAGTGCAGGAACGCGGATACTGGAGTAGGGCCCTCCATCGCATCAGAAAGCCATTCGTGGAACGGGAATTGGGCGGACTTGGTGAACGCGCCGAGGAGTATCAGGAGCAGAGCGACAACGGATGCGGTCTGCACTGGCGTGGCGAGGACCACCTGGAAATCGAAGCTGTGGTAGACGACACCTATCAGCAGTATCCCCATCAGCATCAGTATGTCGCCTATCAGTATCGTGGTTATCGCCTTCCTTGCAGCGGTTGGGGCGTTATCCTTCCTGTACCAGAAGCCTATGAGCAGGTAGCTCGTTATGCCGAGCATCTCCCACGCTATGAACATGGTGATGAAGCTGTAGGATATGGCGAAGAGCATCATCGCCGCGGCGAAGATGCACATCTCGAAGTAGAAGCGGGGCTGTTCGCTCGGTATCTCCATGAAGCCTATCGAGTAAATGAAAACCAGGGGCGTCATCACGGCAACAATCATCAGGAGCAGCATGTTGAGCGGGAGCGTGGACGTGGTTATGTTGAAAGCTATGTTTGCAATCGTGAACCACTGGAATGTCTGGACTGGCGGGCCTGGAAGCACGTTGAAGAGCATAGCGAGGGCGATGGCAAGGCTTGCCACGCTGCCCCCGAGCGCCACGTACTTCGCCTTATGTTCATTGTCGCGCATGAACAGCCCGGCGAATGCCGCGACGACAAGGGGTATAACGACAGCTATGTCGATCATCATATCATCACATCATCGTTCCTTAAGCTTTGAGAGTTTCGTGACATCCATACTGGTCTCGAATTTCGAGAGATACCTGTAGAATGCCACCAGGGTTATCGCCTCTGCAGCCGCGATAGTCCAGATGGCGAACAGGAGCATGAGAATGTTGCCATAGGTGTTGTAGTAGAAGAACGTCGCCGCCAGAAGCGTGGCAGCGGCAAGGGATATCTCTGCTGACAGTATCATTATCAGGAAGTTCCTTGTGACAGCTATCCCTACCACGCCGATAGTGAAAATCGCGAAGCTTACCGCCAGGAAGTAGTTGGCAGGTATCATTCGCTCGACCTTCTGAGCAGCATTATTGCGCCCAGAGCTATTCCGAACATTGTAAGGAGCATGAGGTAGAATATGGCAGGATTGACAGTAAGCGAGTATGCGATATTGGCGAAGCCGAAGGTATTGGCCTGCGTTTGCTGCATCTGGACGGAATTGAGCGGAATGAGGAGCATGAGGAATACGACGGTCCACACTATGGAGAGCTTCTGTACGTTGGATGCCCTGAAATCGGAGTATGTGTGGGACGCAACGCCGACAAAAAGGAAGGTGGCGATACCACCTATCATGATGAAGAGCTGTACCACCGCGAGCAGAGGCTGACCGAGAAGGAGAAATAGCATGGAGTTGATGAGGAAAACGGCGGCGAGCGCAGTGGCTGAGTGAAGTATGTCCTTCGCCATGAACATTGCCGCGGCGGCTATCAGTGCCGCTATCGCGGAAATCGTAAAGATGATAACGTCTATCATTATCGCACCTACCTCATTCGAGGTCCTCAGGCCGTTTTATCATGTCGCGCCTGTCGAACTTCTCGTAGCTAGTGTCCTTGGTAAGTATGAGGCAGTCGGTTGGGCATACTTCCTCGCACAGGGCGCAGAACAGGCAGCGCTCCAGGTTTATCTCGGGAAACAGCTTCGCCTCCTTTCCCTTGTGGAACGCTGTCTCCTCCTCGGCCTCCACCATCGTGATTGTCTGGTTGGGGCATATCCTTGCGCACGCCGAGCAGTTTATGCAGGTGTGCATGTCGAGCTTGTGGATTCCCCTGTACCTGTCGCCGAGACTCTCCTTCTGCTCTGGGAATTCTACGGTGGTCGGCTTTTTCATCGCAGCCTTTGCGACCTCGATAACAGGTTTTATTATCATGGATATCCTACACCTATACGAATATTGCAAATGTAATTAATAAATTAACCACAGACAGCGGCATAAGGTAAAGCCACCCCAGCCTGAGGAGCCTGTCGATCTTCATCCTCACGGTTGTAGCCCTGATGAATATTATCACGGTTGCGATTATCACGACCTTTATCATGAGCCATACGAAGTCGGGGATGATGGAGGGGCCCAACCAGCCGCCGAAGAAAAGTATCGCGACCAGCAGCGAGCCTACGAACATGCGGACGTAGTCCAGGAAAAGGACCAGCCCGTAGTACGGCGCGCTTACATCGGTAAGCCAACCGGCTATAAGTTCGCTGTCGGCCTCGCGGAAGTCGAACGGCGGGCGTTCGAGCTCACCGAGGAGCGCGATGAAGAACACCACAAAACCAAGCGGCATGAGCAGCACGAACCAGTAACTGCTCTGTGCGTTGACTATGTCGAGCATGTTGAAGCTGCTGGAGAGGAGAGCTATAGCAGCGACCACGAGAACCAGCGGTATCTCGTAGCTCAGCATCATGACCACGCTCCTCTGCGCCGCTATTGAACCGAACTTGTTTCCGGAGGTCCATCCCGCAAGGAATACGAGAAGCGGGGTGAGGGAGAGCAGCATGAATATGAGGATTAGGGAAACGCCAGTGCTTATGCCGACGAAGCTGCCGGTGAATGGTATGAAGACTAGAGTGAGGACCGTGACCGCGAGCAGCGCAGGTATGGATGCCCGGAAGAGCGTCTTGTCGGAGCTGTCTGGTATTATGTTCTCCTTCGCAATCAGCTTGACAAGGTCGGCGAGGTTCTGGAGTATGCCCCACTTCCCCACGTAAGTGGGTCCGTGTCGCGACTGGGCGCGGGCCATCAGCTTTCGCTCGAACCATCCGAAAAGATACGCGAATATGGAGAATATTATCGATAGCAGTATGGCGAATACCACGAGCCCAAGGAGCAGTGAGAGCACGCTTAGGTAGGGATCCGGCATATACGGGGCCAGAAAACCCTCTATGTATGAGAAGTAACCCGAGATCGCAGGCGAACTTATCATCGGCGCACCGGCTAGATAGGTGAGAGAAACTTTATAAAGGAGTTATCCTCATATCGGTAGCGTCGTGATTGTTTGGAGCTTTCAGAGAATGCGAAGAGGATACTGCAGGCGGGAAAGGCGAACATAAGGGTTAGGCGCTCCGGGATGTACCAGGTGATGCCGTTCGTGGTAAAGAGGATCAGGGCGGGGCAGGAGGAATTCGTAGAGCTGTTTCTTGACAGGATTGTGGATATGCCAGAGATTATACGCGTGGCGAACGAGACGGGTTTGCCGGTAGAGGCGCAGAACGGAAGAGCGTTCCCCGATGGCAAGAGCGCGAAGGACTTCATAGGATTTTGACAGCCCAAACGGTTGCTCTGTTGGTCTGTTGGTATGGTTTGGTCTGGTTGGTGGTTTGGTTAGTTTAGGCGGTCGGTCTTCAGTTCGTTATGTTGAGCGTTCCTGTGGCGTTTACCATCCTCCCGCTCTGGTTGTAGGCGAGGTCTAGCGTGTACAGAGGGGTGAATATGAAGTTGAAGCCCGGCTGTATTCCCTTGCAGAATATGTCGACAGATGCACTCTGGTTCAGCGACAATGTCTTCGCTACCGAGTAGTTTATCTCAGCTGCACCTGTATACGGGGTGTAGCAGCCGAGCGATTTTACGTATACTGGCGAGGTGGATGTTCCGGTAAGGGTCAGGTTTGCCACTGCGGATGTGTGGAGGAAGTAGTTTACCGAGCACTTGAGCGGGACGTTTGCAGGGAAGGTGCAACGGTTCATGAACGTAGAGTTCCACCACTTTGATCCTTCTGCGCTGAAGTTGCTGCCGAAGAAGAGCTGCCTTCCGGATAGCACGGCTTCGAATCTTGTCGACGTATTGACAAGGGAGTATAGCATCATCGTATAGTTTGAATTGAGCTCAGTGGTGTTGACAAGGACCGCCGAAGAGTTTGTGGTGGATTTCACAGGGGGCACGAACTCCGAGCATGTGCTTTCGTACTGCTCGAAGAATGGTATGCCTGCGCAGTATCTGGGCTTGCTTAGGTTAAGCGGAGGGATGTTGGTAGTCACATAACTGAAGAAATACCCGGGTGGGCCTGCGGTCATGTTGAGTGCGGCGAACGACCTTCCGTTAAGGAAGAGCGAGGTGCCGATATACGTGCGGTTTACCCCGGTGGTGTTGGACGTGGTGAAATTCTGGTAGGTTATCGCCGAAGTGAACTCCGACACTGCGGTGTTGTTCTTCAGGGCGGATACGAACTTTTCGTTCTCGCTTGCGTTGAACCTCTGTGAGGCTATCGACTTGCAGCTGCTGCTGCCAGCCAGGCTTGCGTTGTTGAATTCTATGAGCTTGGTCCATCCCTGCTCGTAGTAATAGCACAGGCTTGCGGTGCTGTTAATCCTTGAATAGTAAGCGGGCGCGCTCCCGGAAGAGAACTGCGCTGGCTGCGAGCCGAAGCTCGAGACTATCGTGTTGAGAAGGGTGTCGTTTATTGTTCCCTGTATCCATGCGGTGTACGCCCTCTGACCGTTGGCGTATTCGGCGTATGCCCCGTTCACCTTGCCTATGTAGACGTCGGACGGAAGCATGTTCTCGAATATCCTTGTGGTCAGGATGTCGCCGAATCCGAGGGCGTTCCGCATCGGCGTGCCGTTATAGCCGGTTGCGATGTAAAGAAGCGGTATGAGCGCGGACTTCTGCAGGGTGAAGCTCTGTGTGGCGGTTATATTCGCATTCGGTATCGACGTGTAAACTTCCGGGGTCTGCGGGGGAGCCACATTTACGGAAACGGACGACTGCGCTGCAGACCGGTTTTGGATGTTGAGAAGCTTTGCCGGGTCAGCGACGGCCTGTACGTTGTAAGTGCCGTTCGTTGAGAAAATCAAAGTGATGTTGTATTCCGCTGCAGTCCCTTTTGGCAGGGGGATTATGTTCTTTGAGTAAGAGCTCTGCTGCTGATTGTTTACGTACACTGCCACGTAGAGGTTGTTTATCTGGGAGCTGCCGGTGTTGTTCGCCGTTACTGTGTAAGTTACCTGCTGATACGGATAGAGCGTGGATGCCGCCACGCCTTTCTGAGCCAGCGATATCCTCAGATCCACAGACGGGTTTGAGAAATATGTGAAATATATAAGTACGCCGGCAACCACTATGATTGCGATAACTGCATAAATCGCAATCTCCTTGATAGATATGTTCATGTGATGACCGTTTGCTTTTCTCTTTTCTTTTTCGTTTTCATCGGGACTTCAGTTCCTTCACAGCCTGGATTATCTTGTCCTTTATCGGGGATATCTCGGTGGAGAAATAATGGTCCACCCATGCCTGCTCATCATACCGTTCGCCATTGGATGGCTGGGTGAGCGAATATTTCCCCTTTGAGTGCTGCACGATGTTCGCCTTGTTAAGTTGGAGCAGATGGTATCTTAAGGTTTTCTCATTGATAGGCTCCCAGGCCGTGCCTATGTATTCAGAAAGCTCCTGCACGGTCGCATCCTTTCTCTGGTTGAACTGGAAGTAGAGCACGGCGTCAAGAACGGAGACCGCTCCCTGCCTCGACTCTCCTGGATTTATCACTCCGAGGGACAGTGCAAGCCATCTTATAAGCGACCTCCGGGTTTCCGTAACCTCCTTTGTGAGGCGAAGGTTCCGTACCGTTATCTCGCGTTCTATGAGCTGGGATTCGTTGAGCTCCATGAAGACACCGCAGCGTTACAAAGTTTATCAGCATTGTTTATTAATCTTGATGTTCTATAGAGACAGTAGAGTATTGGTGAAGCAGTGGCCAACGTTGACATACAGGTAGAGTTCTCGCCTCCTGTAATGAAGGCGTTTTGGAGGAACGAGGTCCAGATGCTGGTGACTTTCAAGAACGCGGCGAGCTCCACGTACTGGAGCGAGTGCGAGATAAAGGTATTGTCTCCGCTTTCCCTCTCCCCGGATTCTGAGATGAACACAGGAAGGACAAGGATTGGGATACTTAAGCCGTTCGGGAGCGCGAAGAAGACGATACGGCTTTACACAAGGCCGAACAACTACCCTGACGAGTACCAGTTCACAATAACGGCCTTCGTGTACGATGAGGACGGCGCGATAGCGGAGAGGGTTGAGAGGAAAGCCGGAATAGTCTGCGCGGCTGAGGCACAGGCGCAGCAAACGCAACAGCAACCACAGTCACAATCACAGTCACAGCTGCGTCCGGGTGAGGAACACGCCAAAAACATACAGGATAAGTGACGGGAAGGACTGGGTAATCGTAATTATAGACGACAGCGGAGCCTATATAATCAAGGACAAGGCGGGGAGAAAGGTCTTTTTGTCAAAGTACCAGGCAAGCCTCATGAAGTTCGGGATAGAGCATCTGATAAAGGGCGCATTCGAGGGGGTTGACACAGGGGACGTGAAGATTGAAGAGATAAAGGAATAAAAATAAAAATTATAATCACAGCAGCAGCGGAAGCGCGAAGTGGATTATCACAGGCGCAATGAGCAGCGATACCATGTTGATTACCTTTATCAGGGGGTTTATGCCAGGTCCGGCAGTGTCCTTGAACGGGTCTCCAACAGTATCTCCGACGACGGCCGCCTTGTGCGTGTCGCTGCCCTTTCCTCCGTATTTGCCCTCCTCGATGTACTTCTTTGCGTTGTCCCATGCCGCTCCGCTCGTAGTGAGCATGAGAGCGAGAACGAGCCCTGATATTATCACTCCTGCGAGAAGCCCTCCGAGCGCCTCAGGCCCGAGCACAAAGCCCACCACAATAGGAGCCCCGATGCCGAGCAGCGCCGGCATCGCGAGAGAACTGATTGCAGCCTGGGTAGTTATGTCGACAGCCTTGGCGTAGTCAGGGTCCGCAGTGCCCTTCATCAGTCCCTTTATGGTGGCGAACTGGTGGCGTACCTCCTCGACTATCTTTGCTGCCGCAGAACCGACAGCCCTCATCGTTATCGCGGAGAATATGTAAGGTATAACTGCCCCTATGAAGAGACCTGTTATCACTAGCGGGTTCAGTATGTCGAGGGCGGAGATGTTTGTGGCGTTGGTGAATGCGACGAAGAGCGACAGGGCTGCAAGAGCTGCTGCGCCTATCGCAAAGCCTTTCGTTATCGCTTTTGTTGTGTTGCCTACGGCGTCGAGGGGGTCTGTTATCTCACGCACTTTGTGCGACATCTTGCTCATCTCCGCTATGCCTCCGGCGTTGTCAGTAATCGGACCATAGCTGTCAACTGCGACGATTATTCCGGTCAGTGACAGCATGGACATCGATGCGAGAGCTATGCCGAACACTCCGGCGGTGCCGTACGAGACCAGTATCGCCCCGATTATCACTATTATCGGGTACAGGGTTGCGCGCATTCCGTTTGCCACCCCATATATTATATTGGTGGCTGCGCCGGACTTTGATGCGAGCGCGATCTCCTTGACCGCTGTGGTGTTCTTGTTCGTATAGTGACCGGTTATCTGAGCGAGGAATACCGCGACAACGATTCCAGAGAGCATCGGGATGTAGTACAGCGAAGATATGCCGGTCCACATTATAAGGAGCAGGAAGCCTATTATCGCGACTATGGAAGAGAGTGTTATCGAGCTGTTGAGCGAATCCCATATCTTGTGCCTATTGTCTGTGCCCACGACAAACGAACCGATTATGGATGCGATTATCGCGACTCCGCCGATGAGAAGTGGGAGTATGACTATGTCATAAGGCGCTTTGATGTAGAATGCCAGAAGCATGGATGCCAGTACCGTGATTACGTAAGATTCGTAAAGGTCCGCGGCCATTCCGGCGCAATCGCCAACGTTGTCGCCAACGTTGTCGGCGATTACCGCAGGGTTGCGTGGATCGTCCTCCGGGATCCCCAGCTCTGCCTTTCCTACAAGGTCCGCACCGACGTCTGCACCCTTTGTGTAGATTCCGCCGCCGACTCTCGCGAACAGGCTAACAAGGCTTGCTCCGAATCCGAAGCCTATGAGCACGAGCGGGTTCTCGTAGATTGCGAACATTATCGAAAAACCGAGGAGGGCGAGACCTACGACGGCCATTCCTGTGACTAAGCCTCCGGAGAAGGCGACCTTGAGGGCGCGCCGCAGGCCGCTCTCTGCGGCCTTTGCGGTCCGAAGGTTTGCACGCACGGATATCTCCATGCCGACGTAGCCTGCGATGGCGGAGAGCACGGCGCCCACAGTGAACGCGATAGGGGTTGGTGCCGGCACTATATCGTAGTATGCAGCCACGGAGAAGATGATGACCAGTACCAACCAGAAGATTGCAACAGTCTTGTACTGCCTCTTGAGGAATGCATTTGCCCCTTTCTGTATGGCTGCCGCCACTTTCTGCATCTTTTCGTTTCCTTTTGGCTGCTCCAGCACGTAGTATGCGTTCCACGCCGCGTAAAGAAGCGCGATGATGGAAGCGACTATTGGTATCACAATCAAGTCTATCATGTTATCACATATGCGGGCGTGCGCCCGCAAAACGTTTCCCGTTGGGGAAAAGGCAAGATATATTGTCAACAATAGCTTTAAATACCAACCTCCTCTGCTTTCAGCGCCTTATTACGAAACCTGAGAAATCCAGCCCTGAATAGCGCTCCGCCCTCTCGTTCTCTATGTCGATCTTGAAGACCTGTGGACCGCTCTTGGTATCTACCCGTATCTCTTCGATGAAGCGTCTGAGTCTGTCGGGATCGGATTCCGCAAGAACATGAACGCTCCCATCCTCCGAATTCCTTACGAAGCCCCGCACTCCGTTCTTGAGAGCCACAGACCTTACAAAGGAGCGGTACCCAACGCCCTGGACTATGCCGTGAACCACTAGGAATGCCCTTGCCATGATGGTTTTTCGCGAAACGAATATAAATGGATGTTGAGCAATGCCATAATGCGGAAGTTGGATTTGAAGTCGCAGAGCGCGATGGAATACCTGATGACATACGGGTGGGCGATCCTGATTGTCGCCGTGGTGCTCGCAGTGCTCTTCCAGCTCGGGATTTTCTCCGGAGGAAATTTTGCCGCAGGAGCGTTGCCAGGCTCCTGCCAGGTTCAGAAGAATGCAGCTGGAGCCTCGCTTACTGGGGAGTGCCTGCAGAAGCCGCCGGAGTTCGTTGCGAACTTCTCAAGAGATCTGAATTCCTACGTACAGGTTGCGGACACCGGCTTCCCGACCGCAAACACCATGCAGTACAGCATGTTTATGTGGATAGATACCGCGATGCCAGCCTTTGGGGGGCAGCAAGCCCTTGGAGTTTTCCGCTACGGCGAGCTCGGCGCATACGGTGTCGCCGTTGACAACGGCATATCGCTTGAGGTGAATTCTGCGGGTGATCTCTGCGCGTACGCGTACGCGGATATTGCAGAACCGCTTGTGTGCACCAGCCGATCGATAACAGATAACACCTGGCATTTTATCGGGCTGACGTACAGCGGCGGCGGAACGCTCGGATCTGCAACTCTCTATATAGACGGTTCGGTTGCAGCCACAGGAAGCAGCAGTTACACTGCCCCTGTTATAGTCCAGACTGTAGGAGACCTGGGTGCCAACTTTAATGGAGGGGGCCCGTTCGAGGGTTACCTCGCAAACGTACAATTCTATAACATATCGCTGAGTCAAAGCGAGATCCAGGCGCTCTACATGGAAGGCATAGGCGGAGCCCCGATAAGACCGGACAACCTGACCGGGTGGTGGCCGCTGAACGGGAACGCTAACGACTACTCCGGGAACAACAACGACGGTTCACAGGCGTATGTGAAGTATTCTAGTACATGGTCCGCATTGACCGATTACGTGCCGCCTTGAAATTAGAATTCATTCTGGAAGCATCCCGCGCTCCCTCAGCTTCGACACGTCGAGTACGCTGTACCTCCACGTTATGTCACCGCGTTCGTTGCTCTGTACAACCCACGGATGCACGATCACTACGTCGTTCTCCTTTATCCAGAACCTGCGCTTCAGCCTGCCGGGGATGATGCACAGCCGCTCGTTGCCGTCGGCGCACTTGACAACGAAGCGGGTCGCTCCCTGCAGCTTTGTCACCCTTCCAATCAGCTCGCCTTCGCCTGGCATCTTGAGACGGTACTCTATCGGCGCGCCCCTCCTTTCATCGTGTTCTCGGTTTGGCCGTGGCATCTATTCACTCGATGTAGTATCAATTATCAATCAATAGTTTTATCTGCTTATCTGCGCCCTTGCTCTTTAGTAACTCTTGATGCCGTACCTTGCGCCGCACGCTTCGCATACGAACTGGAACATTCCCCTTCCGGAGCTTTCCAGGTGCGAGTCGGGCTTGTGGCACTCCTTGCAGATTACGTAAGTCTCGAAATAGTGATGAATGCGCTTGTTGAGATCTTCGCTGTTGAAACGTCCGTTGACGATGAGGCGGTGCTCCTCTACGCTGGCAGGGACTGCAAGCTCCTTGCTTATGTACCTTGCGATGTCTCCCTCTGGCCGCCTGGCCGCGGCGGCGATCGCGGCGAGGTTCCTTATTATCGTCTTTGAACCCTGGACTATGGAGTCGGCTCCGGGAATCTTGAAGTCGGACTTCTCCTCGGACTGCCGGGGCATCTTGGAGAAAGCCTGGTCTAGGAGTTCGGTATATTCGTCTGACATGGTAGGATACTGTTACCGTCATTAATAAAGCTTTCGCAAAGGCGTTCGGCAAGAATTTGTCAGTAGGGTTTTTCCAGAGCGAGCCCCTTTATCATTTCATAATCCTTTACATTCCTTGTTAACAGCTTGCAACCTAACGACAAGGCTGTTGCGGCTATAAGTGCGTCTGTTACAGCTACCCCGTGAACTCTCTTAAGAATCCCGCCACTCCTGGCTATTGTAGAATTCACTTCTACCTTTTCGAAAAGACCCAGTAATTCGGCCATAAGCATGTTCTTCTTTTCGTCATCCTGGTCTTTGCCCGCATATAGCTCTGCCTCGGTTATGGTTGAGATATAACCGGTTATACGCCCAGAACGCACCTGGTAGACCAATTCGGTAGCATTGCGCACTGCCCGGAGATGGTCTACCAATATATCCGTATCAAATACCGCTTCTGCCATAAATTCTCCTGAATCTCTTCTCGGTTTCCGACCTTGCCCTTCTTTTATATTCGATGCCAGTTTCCTCGGTTTTCCACATCCCCGCTGTTTCCCTGACTATGTCTATGTCCTTGTCTTTGCCGAGCCTGGATCTAAGCTTCTCGTTGATTATCCTGGATAGTGTCTTTGTCGTGCCGTACTTTTCGAGCGCTTCTTTTATGAGAGCCCTATATACCTGAGTATCAAGATTTATAGTAGTTTTCACCATGCCATTCTACCATATATACTTCTGAGTGGTTGAATATATAAAGCTTTCGAGGAAGGGGAAGAGAGGGTGAGGGAGGATGGGTGGGAGGGATCCTGCAATCGGTGAGAAGGGATACGAGTTTATTGTAGGGAAGGTTTGCGATTCTTTAATCCGGTCCACAGTTATTCCTGTAATTGAGAGCATTTATAAACAGCAAAACCACATCATTCTCGGCAGATAGGCGGGAGGCTAAGGGTCTCCCATCCGCAAATCCCTTTAGGCGGGCCAATGCTGTCCGAGTGCCACGTGAGCACGTCAGGCCTGCATCTAGGCGTCGACGTCTTGCCCCAGGTGGTAGTACCGTATGTGAACCAGGCCAGGCCGGAAGGAGCAACCTTAATCATACAGTGTCTATGCTCTTGGGATACAGGGCTGAGCCAAAGTGCAGATAACCTGCCGCGAACATTTGGTGCAAGGCGGCTTCTGCCATCAAGCGCCTTGGAAGAAGCTTGAGCAAGAACAGTCAGGATTAATAAAAGCACAGGGTAAACGAAATGGTGCCGGAATCGCCTAATGGTATGGCAGCAGGTTGCTAACCTGCGATGCGAAAGCATCCTGCGAGTTCGATTCTCGCTTCCGGCGTTTTGCTCAGTGATTTGATGGCAGATGGACAACAGCCGCAACGGCATCCGGAAGTTGTGGTGGGGTGCTTCATCCTCGACGGAAGCGGCAGGCTTCTTCTCGTGAAGAGCCAGAAGTGGGGTGGCAGGTACACGCTTCCCGGAGGGCATGTCGAATACGGAGAGAGGCTTGAGGACTGCGTGGTCCGCGAGGTGAAGGAGGAGACGAACCTGAACGTCGATGCGGTAAAACTGCTTGCCGTATTCGATCTTTTCAACGGCGACGACGAGTTCTACAAGAAAAGCCATTTGATCGCCTTCCAGTACCTGTGCAGGACAAAGGGAGAGAACGCGGTGAGGCTCAACGACGAAGCGGAGAGTTACATCTGGGTTACTCCTGACGAGGCATCGCGCATAAACATTGCCAGCTATGTGAGGAAAGACATAGATGCCTACAACGCTTACAATGAGCAGAAGGGCTGACTACTTTTTATCGTCACGCATGCTCTGTAGCGGGATGTCGTCCCTATAGCGCTTGGTAAGCGGGACGTATTTCTTAGGCTTGTTTTGCACGGGCGGGCTGCTTGCCGGAGGAGGAGGAGGAGCCCTCCTGGATCGCTGGCGCTGCTGGATGGGCGTGTCGTCCACTTCTTGTTGAGCGTGGCGCCTGCGGGTCATTATTATGTGCGCCGCAAGAGCTCCTATTATGACTATCACAGCAACCACGATTGCATAGCCAATTACTGATGGGCCGGGAATGGAGGACTGGTTGGAGTTAGAGATGGAGCCGGAGCCGCTGCCCGTACCTGTGCCTCCGGAGAAGTACATTAACCCGATTACCGGGTCTTGTGGAATCGCAAGAGAGACGGTGCATGCGCCGCTATTTACCTTGAAAGAGGATATCGCTAGCCACGTCTTGTTCTTAAGGGCGTATGGCAAAATGTCTCCGGAGTGAATGCTGCACGGATATGCGATAGTCGCATTGAGCCCCACATCGCTGGCCGCAACGCTTACGTTGACGGCTATTATCTTGGTGTAGTTTGATGGCGCAGGAGGCACGGTGGCCGTTACATTGCTTATGTTGAACGAAGTGGTGACTCCCGTGGAGTTCGCGGTCGTGAGGGTCACCAGAACTGCGCCGTGATCGAAGCTGACGTATGGGACCAGTGTCCTGCTCAGGTTAACCGTTACCGAAGCGGTGGAACTGTTAATCGATATGGCGAATCTTTTGGCGGATGCAAGGCCTGGCGGGGCCAATCCCTGGTATATTTTGATTGTGACGGTGTCGATTATAGGCAGATAGGAGAGCCCGGTCATGTTGATGTAGAACTTTTCTCCGCCTATCGTCATGTTGGTAGCTTCTCCCGTGTACAGCGTATAGGGAGTTCCATCTATGGTTATGCCCGCGCTCGTTGGGGTTATGAAATTCTCTGTAAGGTTGAACTCCGTGCCGTTGATTGTTATCGACTCCGAATTCTTCTGGCTTAGATTGTAGATGTACACCCCGATAGCAGAGGAGTTGGTGAAGTGCGTTAATGTTGGGCCAAAGCTTCCGCCGCCTCCGCCACCACCACCGCCTCCGCTTCCGCCGCCTCCGCCGCCTGATTGTGGCGTAGACGTGGTTGCAGTGGATGTGGTGGTCATCGTCGTGGTCGTGCTGGTGCTCGTGTTCTTTGTTAGATTGAAGCTAATCCTTGACGAATTGACGACGAATGGAGTGGTCGTGCCCTTGTCCGTGACCTGAAGGGTGAAGTTCCATGAGCCGAGAGTTGTGGAGTTTGATGTCTTGAACGTATAGGTATTAGAAGTGGCCCCGCTTATTGCGCTAAAGGTGCCGTTTTGCGGACGTTCATACCACTGATACGTGAAAGGTCCGCCAGCCCCTCCGGAGACTGCGCCATTGAAAGTCACCGAAGAGCCTTGCTGGACTGCTGCACATCCTGACTTGTAATAGGTGCAGGAACGCGACATTGTTATGTTAAGTTGGTGGATTGTCACCGAATTGCTAAGTGATATGGCGTTCTCCGGTATCGAAGCGCCATCGATGATATTTGCGGAGAACGACCATGTGCCAAGAATGGTGTTGCCGGTATTCACTATGAGCTCGAAGTAGCTTTTGCCGGTGGCGGTTATGAAAGTGGTGTTGATTATCGTATTGCTGATCGGCCTTACCAATAGCTTAACGGTTCCGTTGTATGGTAGATATTCTTGGTTGACCGTGCATTTAAACTGTATGTTGCAGTCGTTTATGCCAGCAATGTCGTTCGCAGGGCTCGTATAGTACCAGTAACCCTGCCTGGGCTGCGAACCCCAGAGCGCGGTTGTGTTGAAAACTGCGGTTTGCCCGATATCTATAGTGGTATTTGTCGCCTTGACCGTTTGCCCGATGTTTAAGGTGTTCGAGACGACAATCGTGTTTGATGGAGACGCAAACACGTAGGCCGGAGAGTTGCCTGTGTCTGTCACCACCACATTGTAGGCGTCTGCGCCCAGCGGCGGCACATTGGCTCCGAATGTGACAATACCGGACGCAGCCGCGAGCGCAGTGTTGGATATGGTTATCGTGTTTACGGTGTTGCTGTTGAGGATCAGGTTCACGGTAAACGGACCGATTCCGTTCGATACCAGAACGTTGTATACCACGTACTGGCTGATGTCGAGGGGGGAGTTTGATGGAGTTAGGCGCGTGGCGGTAGCGGCTGCCTTCGATATTATTGTGTTTGCCGACGAATTGAACGCAAAGTGGTCTGGAGCGGTCCCGTTGTCCCACGCCAGAACGTAATAAGAGTCAGTGCCGGTTGGCGGGGTGAAGGAGTTGAATGTCACCGTACCGGAACTCGCCCCCGATATGGTATTTACCACGGTACTCGTATTCCGGAGCTCGACAGTGAAAGGCCCGGTGCCTCCGCTCAGGACCACGCTGTATGTTTCTGTCCAGCCCGGCTGGAGAACCGCATTGGAAGGAGTCAGCGACGTGGCTGTAGGAGCAGGATTTACCGTTATCGTGTTGGTTGCGGAATTGAATGTTGTTGGGGTCTGGTCCGTGATTACGACGTTGAACGACGTCTGGCCGGCCTTGCTCGTTATTGCACCGAAGGTTATAAGACCGTTGGAAGAGCCTGTAATCGTGTTTATCGTTGCAGTGCTGTTCTCGAGCTTCGCGATGAACGGGACGTTGGCGCCTGTGACAACCGCATTGAACGCCACTGCCTGCCCGACATCGGCTATGTAATTCGATGGGACAGGAGCGCCCACGGTCTGCGCGCCGGACAAACCGATAACGCAGACGAGGAGCAGGAATGATATCAGCGGAAACTGCCTTCTGTACATCGCCCTCCTCGATATATGTCGTGACCTCTTTAAAAACCTTGCTTGCTCCTATGTTTTTATATCTTGACTTGAATCTATACACGATTCTATGGTGATAGAGGGACTCAAGAAGCTCTCGCTCAACGAACTCTTTTCCAGGCTTCACGATTCGATTACCGCGCTTGCGAAGAACGTAGGCAGCCTCACGGAAAAGAACCGGCAGATGAGCCTCGTCGACATAATAGAGCTGCGCAACCACATAAGGTCGAAGATAGAAGCGCACCAAGATACGATCGAGAACGAGAAGATACTCAGGCTCGTGGAGCTCTTCAAGGAGGATAAGAACGCGCTCGAGCTTGTGAAGACCGACCTCGACGAGTGGCTCTCCTTCCTGGAGGCGATAAAGTTCCATCTGGAGCACACGAAGGATCTCGGGGAGGAGGAAGGAAGGGAACTCGACAGGATAAAGAAGGAGATAACGCAGCTGCAGACAGTGCTGAGGAAGTAGCTCTTTATAGGTTTGCTG
>JAJZNR010000017.1 GCA_021811605.1 Microcaldota archaeon
TACCACAACAGGGAGCTGGTGCTTTACGAAGGGGTATTCGTCTGCGATAAGTGCCTGGCGAAGTACTACGGGATGAGGATACACCTTCAGTGATAGTGGAACGAACCGACCGGCTAACGTAGCGGTCAGAGAACGCAGTTTTTTAAAAGGGCTTTTTGCCGTTTTTTTATGATATCGTTCCAGTCAACATCGCCTAAATTCGAAAGCCTCTTCCTGATTAAAAGGTAGCTTATTGTGTATCCGGACCAGTGTGGAAATTCTTTATCGTTTCTGCTCAGGAAAAGCCTGTAACCGAAATCCCTGCTGCGTTCGTTCAACCTGCTCTTTATCTTTGGAAGAATCCTTTTCGCTTGCGCTATTGTTATCGCCTGCGACCATGGCCTAAGAGTTCCTGTTATGGCCTCCTCGAAGCATTGCGCAATCCCCTCAGTAACAATAGCTTCTGCAAGATCATGCTTTACACCACTGGCGGTTTGGAATCTTACGATATGCGCATATTCGTGTGCAACTGTGCCTTCGGCAGCGCTCTTCCATGCTTTTGATCCGGTGTCCACACTTAAACGCATAAGATGACCATCCGCAGTGACCCCCGAAGCTCCGCCCATCTTGTCTCTGATAAATTTGTCGCTTGTGGGCGCAACATCAATGACTATATCATTTTTAGTAGCCAATAATCTTGATGCCTTGATCAGGCCGCTTTTCAAAGAAGGGAGCACCTTTTGCAGCTCTCTTTCATAGATTATAAGCGCTTTGTGCCCATTAATCCGTAATTGCGCAACTGTGAGCGCATCGCACTTAGGCATACTCAATCTTGTCAGCCAAAGCTTAAAGCCTTCGCGCCTGACCGGTCTCAGTCATTTGTCATCCAGTCTATAGCTACGACTTTGCCATATCGCAACATTATAAAATGGTATCGACCAATATAGATTGGTTCTGAAGGGATTTAATGAGAGAAAGGCAGTTCGGCAAGACAGACATGCTTGTATCCGAGGTCGGATTTGGCTCTTAGCAGCTGCCCGACAGTGTTCGGACGAGTGGCCGCCGACGCAAGGAAACTCCCGTTCAGGGACCTGGCCTTCAAAACAGGATTGTCTTTTGACACATTTGAATTGCTGGGAAATGAAGATGCTACCAAAGCCATCATGGAGCTATGCAGGGTTTCCTCGCAGGTGTGTTTCAAGGTTGCGCATAAGGACTGGCATCCGACAATGGTGCTACCGCCTGAGTTGGAATGGGCGCAGTTCAGTGAAAATGAACTTGAGTCCCTTATTCGCCAAAATGGGTTCTCTGACTTCAAAGTCGATGTCAGAACTGCGGTCGAGGCTGACGCGGTGGATGATCAGAATCCGGCATCTGTAAAGTGCTCGATTTACGTGATTGCAAGAAGAGAGCCGTAGCGCCCGATCCCGCGACGAAGGAGCGCCCTGAGGGGCGCGGAGGAACTATGACAGATGCCCTGGCGGCACGGAATGCATAAATACCCGCAAGCCGCCAAGGGTTGCCATGGAGAAAACCACCCTGTACGATGTAAAAGAGAGGGTTCCGGAATTCAAGGAAGAGACAGCGATACGCACAAAGCAGATTTACGGCTGCGGCTACTGCGGGCTGAGGACAAACCTGAGGAAAATCTGGTTCCTGAGCGGGCGCTTCAACCCGAACGTGCGCCTGCAGAGGGACAGCTTCGGATGTCCTGCCCAGGATTTTGCAGAACACGTGGAACTCCAGGTCGTCCTCGAGGAGCAGGAAGCGCTGAAGAAGAAGCTCGGCCACTACAAGGGAATCACCGTCCTCAAAAGGGATCCCAATATCACGCGGGAAGAAAAACAGGGGGTGGTCGGCGCTCTTGACGCTGAGGTGCGGTTGGTGCAGGTCAGGATTGACGAACTCAAGGCACTGATACGCCGGCACGCGCATGATGATGTGATGCCCGAAACGCTTGATTCGGAAATAATAGAATTCAGACACAGGGTCAGCAAGCCCGTGGAAAGATGGGAGCGATGGAAGGTTCTCGACCCCAAACGGGCGGTCGCGCTCGGCTACGGCACCGATTTCAAGGAGTTCCTGGCGGAACACGGATTCATCGGCTAGCGAGCGAGGGCATGGCGAGCCCTGAGCGGAGCGAAGGGCGAGGACGCCCGAGCGAGCAATTGTCTAGTTACTACCAAATTTTACCCGCTAACTTCTCAGCCGTTCTCGGGGCTTCGCCCCTCGGTTTGGCTTCGTCGTTCGCAATGCCGCAAGCCGATAGTCTAGTGCCAGGAATCGCCAAATCCTCGCGGTTCCCGTCACTCGACTCGCCCATAGCTTACGCATATGGCTCGCTCGCAGGCGACCGCTTGGGATGAACCGTAACGCAGCGCGACCGCAACAATTTAAAAGGAAGGCAGAATATGATACAGGGTAATAACATGGCAGGTGCGGTTTATCCGCCGCTCTTCGGCGAGTATGTGGAGTTCTGCAAGTGCATGCTCGATTATCCAAATCTTGACAAATACGAATCGGATGACCGATTGCATTACCCTACGGCGTTGCTGCCTTCCCTCGAGTTCCTTCATGGAATATATACTAGCGGCAAATTGAAACTGCAAAAAGCAGGTTTCCTTAAGGACTACATACTATGGTTTTCTGAAAAGGAGAACAGCGAGGTAAGGGAAGACGCAGTCAGATCGGACAGATTCAATGATTCTTATGCCGATCGTATATATCAATTCTTCAAGAGTCAGGGTCTTGAGAACAACACACAGCCGATAAAGTATGTGATATCCGAGCTTATTGCAAATATAGCTGAACATTCAAGGTGCAACAGGTCGGTTTTTGCTATTCGGGCCAACAAAAGATTGAATTGCATAGAAGCCGCTTTCTTTGACAACGGAATAACTATACCAGGTTCATTCGCCGATGCTGGAATAAAACGGAAATCAGGAGAATGCATAAGGGAAGCGGTAACCGGCACCTCGACCAAGCCAGAAGCGGGCCGCGGGCACGGCCTTCCCAGTACAACAAAAATACTCAAAGAGATGAATTGTGATATTCTGATAGTTTCCGGGCAGGCGGCATTTTACCTGAACGGAACCAATAAATACCTTGAAGAGGATACATTATACGAGTTGGATGAACCTTCTAAGCTCAATGGTACACTTGTATCATTCCAAATGTATCTTCCAACCAAGAAGGTCGACATCTACAGGCCTGGCTATTTATGAAGTCTGATAATATAATATTGGTTAGCGACAGAATCGCATCAGATTTGGTTACTAGGAACGCTGCAGACGAGCTGATGGATTTTGTAAAAGCTAACCGATCAAAGACGGTTATTCTGGATTTCAGGAATGTGGAATTTGCAAGCAGATCGTTTACCCATGAATACCTAATTATAAAAAAAAGGCTTGGCAAGAAGCTGATTGAAAGAAACATGAGTAGTGCAGTGAATAAGATGTTCAAGGCAGTATCAACACAGAGGGGAAGCGCTGTTCCGCAGAGCACTAGTTCCAGCATAACCTACTTGTCATTCTCATCTAAGTCGCTCTGACCGCAGTCCACATCGGTCCAACTGGACTTCCATCTGGACTTGCCGAGATGGACTATGTCAAATGATAGGATTTAATATTCTCTCTACATCTCACTTTAACCGAGATGTCCGCAGAGTCCACTAAATTCTGTCGTAGTGGACAGGTCCACAAAATTTAACTATTGGGGGCTTGTCCCTACTCTATTTGCTGTTTCTTGGCGTCCAGCCCTGCTGATTCGCTCCATATCTCATTAAGATAACCCTCTGCATGGCTTGGATTGCCGGCGAACATCACCACAAGCTCGTCCTCGGCCTTCCCCATGATTTCCTTCAGGAATGATGCCTGTGCCTGGCTCACGTAGTTCTTGTCGCCGTCCGTGTATACGACTCCGTTCTCGTGGGGCTTTACGCTCCTTATGTGGTGCGCATGAGCGTGGTTCAGCTTGATTGCCAGGACTCTCCCGCTTCCCTTGATGGTGTTGCGGATTGCCTCGACGTTGGTGTCGGTGAATGCGCTGGTTACGTCGTATATGGTGACCGGGCTGTTGTTTGCGCTCCTTGCGACATACGTACCTCCTTTCTTGTCGAGCTTCTGTGCCAGCAGACCTACCGCCACTAGGACCGCAATAACAATGTAATAGGGGTAAATCGGCTCGCTCAAGAACACCCCTGCAAACAATATCGTAATGAAAGGCGAGAGGAAGTAAAGGTTTGTCACGAACGTCGTCTTTAGTATCCTGAATCCGCTGTAATAGCAGAACGGCACTATCGCGTTGGCTGCTATGCCTATGTAAAGAAGGGACATTGCCGAGTTAAAGTTGAAGGCGGGAAGCTGTGCGCCTGTCAGCAGGAACAGACCGAAGGCTATTACCGCCGCGAATGAATTGAAGATGAACATGGTGCTTTCCATGTCGGTATTGTACCTTTTCAGGTAAACGGTTGCAAAAGCAGAGATTAGCGTCATCGATACCAGGAAAAGTATTATCCCAGCGTCAGCTCCGAAGAATATCGATGCACTGCCTCTCGACAGCGCGATGTAGATTCCCGCAAAACCCAGCATCAGCGCACCCATCTGGATCTTTGTCACCCGTTCCCTTAGAAGCAGCGGCAGGAACATCAGCATCAAAAGAGGCTGCGTCCTGTATACCACGGTGGCCAGCGACGCGCTTATGAATTTCTCGGCGTAGATCATCCCGTAATCGACAAATGCGAGGTTTATGAAGCCCAGCAATCCGATGAACAGGAACTCCTTCGGAACCTTGAAATAACTTTTCAAACGCGATGTTTTCTTGTTTGCAACCACCATCACGAAAGATGCGGCTGAAGCAATGAGATAAGCCAGGAACATGAATGAATAGATGTTGACGTTGTTGTCCACGGCGATCTTGAAAGCGATTGGGAAGAGGGCTCCGCCTATCAAAGAACACATGATGAAAAGGTATGCTTTTGTCTTGATGTCCATCAAATACCCTTTTCTTGGAAGCAATATATATCCTTCATTTTTTTACAACATTGAGGTGTTTTTCTGTTATTGTGAAAGGTATATATTATTGACATTCCATTGAATTTTATGGCAGGCGAATACGAGGTTGAAAGCAAGTTCAACAAGAGCTACAGCATTATCTCTAGGAAGATCGTGGAGCTGTTATCCGAGAACTCCAGGCTCTCGGTTGCCGAGATGGCAAAACAGCTTGGCGTTTCAAGACCGACGATAAGCGAGAAGCTGAAGAGGCTGGAAAACGAACTAGGGCTTAGGTACACCTTGGAGCTAAACGAAGCTGCGCTTGGCCTGAATAGCCCGCACATCATTGCCGTCACATTCAAAAAGAAGCCTAACTTCACAAAGATAAAAGCAATTCTGATGAAGTCCTACATTCCCCAAGTGGTCTTCTCTGTATCAGGCGACTACGACATGGTGATATACGCAAATGCGCTATCAGGAGGCGAATACGCGCATTGGGATAAGGCCATGAGAATACTGCTTGGCGAGTTCCGCGCGGTCTGGGAGCCATCGGAAGTGATTCACAAGCAGCTATGTTTTTTCCCTCTCAGAAACGAGATAATAGGAAGGGCGAATCTCGATAAAAACTCAAAGCTGATGCTCCAATCCTTGAACGAAAACGCGAGATTATCATTCCAACAGATATCAAAGAAACTCAACATGCATTTCAATACAGTAAAGTACAATTTTGACAAACTCGCAAAGCAGGGATTGATAATGCGGCCCACCATCACGATGAACCTGATAAAAAACATCTCATTCATGTCGTGGTTCAGCAACTACTCGCCAACAAAAGGATATGAGGAAAGCTCCGCAAGGGCGAGACTTCCGCTTTTTACTGATGACGAAAACCCGCTGATAAACAGATATCTGCTCACTGCTTCGCTGATAGGGAGCCACGATTTGTTCTCCATCGATGTGTTTGACAACAAAGCAGCTGCGCTCAAGTACGACATCTCTTACCACAAGAACCTCTTCGTGCAGCATGGGATCAGACTGGCGTACGGCGAGATTAAGGATGTGCTAATCGGAAGACTGCCAATAAGGAGCGTAAATGTCAGAAAGGAGTGGAAGAGGATAACTTGGACAACCGAATTGGGAGAATAATTCTTCTCGTCTGAGCAGCTTTACAACATAACAATCTTTTTCCTTAAATCTGCAAAATTTCGAAGAGTATAAATATTACTTTCGACGCTATACTACTCAGGTGGGATGGATGAGCGAAAGACGCCAGGACTTCTCTTCGGAGGTTGTCACCCGTCACCCAAACGGCGTTGTCTCATCTTTCAACCATTTGTCACCCATGGTGGGCGCTCTGCCCACCATTATGCTTGTCACAACAAGGTGAATGGATGAAACTGGGAATTCGAGGAAAACTGATAAGGTACCTGTCGAGAGGGGAGATTGAAATCTACCAGTGCAGGGTGTGCGGAAGACTGCACAGCAAACCCGGAACGACCTCCTCTGGCACATGAACGAATGCGCATATGCGAACGCTGGAGTGCTGATGAACATGGGCTCCTTTCGCGTGTCGAAATAAAAAAAAGTGGGGGAATGGGAAGGAAGACGGCAACAAGAAGAATGTGCCATAAGTTTCTAGGTTGGACGAATGCAGGTGTTATCGATCCAGAGAAGCTCATGTATAAGGGAGTGCACGACACTAGGATCGCAGGCATGTCTATCGAAGATCACAGAAGGGGATTCATCATGCAGATACGGTTCTTCGACGGTATGGAACCACGCGACGTAGTGAACTATGTCAGAAGCAAGTTTACAGAGTTCGATGCAGTCCTTTACTACAGGGACGGAGCGCTGGACGTGCTGGAGTGCTGACGTGAACGAACCGGAAACGGCAAGGCAGATGTGCAGTTACCACAACAGGGAGCTGGTGCTTTACGAAGGGGTATTCGTCTGCGATAAGTGCCTGGCGAAGTACTACGGGATGAGGATACACCAGCCGAAACAGGCTCAGGCGGAACCTGCCGCCTCTATGAGTTGAGCCGAGGACGGGGTGAGCGAGGACTCTCGAGAGCAAACATTCTATATAGCATCCTGTCCACGCTGATTCTGTTCCAAAACGCAAAATAAACAAAAAGGCTGCGCCAAGCGGCGCAGCGCTACATACGCAGCTCTGGTCATCAGGAGTAGTACAGCGCTACCTGCCCGTTGATATTCGTCAGTCCTGGGATTGACGGGTTTATCGTAACTTTGTACGCGCCAGGGCTCTGGTCTGCGCATACTCCCAGCAATACAGTGGCGTTCTGGTATGTCGCATTCTGCGCTATGTTACATCCCGATGGCATGGAAAGGCTGCAGGTTCCGTCCGTGCATTCCGCAGACACTACGACCAGCCATGAACTGTACGTGTTGTTTATGGTGTAGTTCATCACATATGGGCTATCGAATGGGGCTGTAATCGTGTTGTTCACTCCTGTAGGGCCGAATACCTCCAGCAATCCTACCGCGATAGGAGTGTGGCCTTCCCCGCCAGGGCAGTATGGCGCCGTGTTTCCACCGTTCGACATCGCCGAGACTTCCAGGCTCGCGCTAGAGCTGGAATTCGACATCGCTACAGCGCATACGGTATTCTGGAGCACCGCACTGCCGGTCCACTTGTACCCGGAAGGTGCCGGGATGGATACGTTAAACTGCATGTCAGTAGCCAAAGGGCTGTAACCGCTCGCAGACGCGCTCTCATAAGTCATATTTCCAGCGCTGCCAGATGCCGCCTGTCCCGATTGGCTGCTTACTGCTGTAGTCGTGGCATTCTGCGACGTCTTCCCGGTAGAGGACTGGTTCGCAGTCCCGGAGCCCCTGCTTCCTCCATTTCCTGTCGACGTCGCAGTGTTATGGCCCAAGGAGAGAACCAGCACTCCAACCACAACCACCGCGACAACTATCACTATTCCTGCCAATACGATTGTATTCGTCATTTTATCACATTACATATGTGTTAATGTGTTATAAGTGCCATTATTTTTAAAACTTCGCTAAATACGTGCGAAGTTATCTACGGCTCATGTGGAAATGGCATCCGGCCAACCGATGAGGAGCCGCACAAGCTAAGCTATAAATGACATTCCAGATAAAGAGAACCGTATTTCCATGAGAGACAATGTTCAACTAGACCGCATACTGGGCTTCATGATGGAGGCGGACAAGCTCAAGGCTGTGAAGAGGACAGGCTGGGTGATATCCGGGATAAGGGACCCGGAGCACGTAGGCGATCATTCGTACGGCACCGCCCTTCTGGCTTACGTGTTCGCCAAGCGGATGGGGCTCGATGCGGATAGGTGCGCTGCCATGGGAATCATCCATGACATCAATGAAGTCATTACCGGGGACATCGCTATACGCCTCGACAAAAAGAAGCAGAAGATTCCCGACGCAGTGAAGAGAAGGCTTCAGAGAAGGAACGAGCTCAAGATGCTATCTTATCTGGGCTCTCCTGACAGGAGGCACTTCAGGGGGCTTCTCGATGAACTTTATGAATGCAAGACCAGGGAAGCCCGCCTCGTTAAGCAGGTCGATAAACTGGAGTGGGTGATACAGCTCGTTGCCTACCATAAGCGCATGAGTAAGGACCGCATCAACGAGTTCATAGTCAATGCAGAGCAGAAAATCGACATACCCGAGCTGCTCTACATTCTCAACAAGGTAAAACTGCAGGTCAGCAGATGACGAAACAGACGCCGTTGTTTTCAGATCACTTGTGCGCGAACACGCGGTAGCCAGTGTCCCAAGTGTCGACCTTAGCATCGCAGAACACTTTTACACTGTCCGCATCTCTGATCGAGCCAGTAACGTAAACGCCGAACTTCACCCCTGCAGCCGCGAGCGCGTCCGCGCTGTCGCGGAACGGGAAGAACGCATCGGAGGCGAACCCCGCACCGTCTGCCCTTTCTCCCGCCTTCTCGAGAGCGTCTCTCGTGGCCTTTATCCTGCTGGTCTGGCCCGAGCCTATTCCGACAGTGTAGAACGCGCCGTTTTCGCCTCTCGCCAGCACCACCGCGTTGGACCTCGCGTGTTTCGCAACTTTCCATGCGAACGCAAGAGTCTTCAGCCGTTCCCCATCTTCAGGCTTCATGGCGTTCGGCATCGGCTCCAGCCTCTTTTCCTTCTTCTTCTTAGCCCACTCCGGATCGAACACGTAGGGAGGTCCGGTAATCCTCTTCCACTCTTCGTGGTGCGTGGGCCTGACATTCTTATCCTGGCGCAGCAGGCGCCCGCACGCATACATATAATCCTTCGGCTTTGCGCCGCCATCCGCATTCGGAAATTCGCAGGCTACGAGCTTAAGCTTGGGGTGCCTCTCCAGCCACGCTTTCATCCCGTCGCTCTGTTCCATCAGCGGAACAAGCCTCTCCTCACCGCCTTCTGTCCTTTCGCTCTTTCCAGGGATTACGAGGACGTCGATGAATATCTTGTCGCTTATTATCTCCCCCTCCTTGGGTTTCACTCCCGCCTTCTTAAGTTCGCTTATCGCATTCGCGATTTCCATGGTGAACGGGAAGTTTATAGTGAGCCCGCAGCCGTACCTTGCCACGGGATCGGTCTCCATCGCCAGAGTCACCGCGTCTGCGCCGCGGTCCGCTTCAGCGACCCCGGTAGGGCTGGCGTGCTTCGTTACAACGCACGCCGGTCTATCGAATTCAGTGGCAAGACTGACACCCTTGTCTATGTCCAAGTAGTTGTTGTGGGATAGTTCATCGCCCTTCAGGACCGCCATCTTCCACGGCTCCTCGCCCTCTATCCGGTAAGGGACTGACTCCTGGTATGGATTCTCGCCGTAACGGAGCTTCTGCCCGACGGGCACAGCTCTGATCTCATTTGCACCTTTATCAGTCGGAGCGGTCGTGCTCGCACGAAGAGCATTTTTCTCCACAACTCCTGTTCCCATCAGACCACACACATCCGCTCAAATGCAAAGCAAGTCATCCCTGTCCGCGTAATGCTACGTTTCTGGCTTTGCCTTTCGGCGCGCATCTCTACGGCTTTCTTCCATCTTATCCTTTATCACATCGTTGAGCCAGCCCTCTATAGCCCTGTCATAATCGGTTGTCTTCTGGAAGACGGATGCGGCCAGGCTCATTCTCACTCCGAGCGGCACGTATCCCTTGAATTCATCCATCGATGCCAGCACTATCCACCTCTCGGCAGCCGGAGACGACATAGGGAGACAATACCTGTGGTTCTTCGCCGCCGCCCTCAACATCGATGGTCCGCCTACGTCTATCTTTTCGAGTATCTGCTGGAAAGTCGCGCCAGGGGTCTTCAGCGTCTCCTCGAACGGATACAGGTCGACAGCGACCACGTCGAAGGTGGTTATGCCGTGCTCCTTTATCTCGGCAAGCCCCTCCGGCGTCCTCGGCGCAAGTATGCCCCCGAAAAGCTCTGGGGTCAGCGTTTTCACCCTTCCGCCGAACCACGAAACTATCTCGGTAAGCTCGTCGGTTCCACGCGCCTTAATCCCCTTCTCCTCGAGCGCCTTTCGCGTCCCGCCAGTAGCCCACAGTTCCACGTCATTTCTCAGGAGCCCCTCTGCAAGAGGTATCACTCTCTCAGGTTTGTAAGCAGACAGAAGTGCCCTCTTTATCTTCGGAGTATCGGCTATAGCCTCTTTATTCACCATTCGCTCACCATCCACAGAGAGGGCTAAGCCCCAACTCCTATATATGCATTGCGCCGTGCGGGGATAGGTTTAAAAAAGCCCTGCAAGTCCCCTCTCTAAACGCTGTCATCAGCCTATCGCTTCTATGCGTTCTATCAGCTGGGCTACAGAGGATAGCCCTCTGCTGTTCTTCTCTATGGTCCTCATCTCCGAGACCATCCTGAACGCGCTCTCCGCTTCTTTGTATGCCTTCTCTATCTCCTTAGGTCTCGAGCCAAGCCCTCTGTACCACCGCTCCAGCTCCGGAATCGCGTACTCCAGCCTTTTTATCATCCTGTTCGTGTTGTCCACCTCGCTCAGGTATGTTATCCACTTAGACTGTAGCGCCTTGAGCACGTTCACCACCTTGCTCCTGTTCTCCCTGCCCACGAAAGTGAGGTCTCCGGATTCGCTGTAGATCCGCCTCTCCTCGCCCATCAATACCTCGGACATCCCGGACAGCGATTGCGCCTTCGCCCTGAGCGTGATGGCTTCCCTGCGGTACCTGTTTATCCTGTCGAGGTGTTCCTGCATGGTCCTCCAGTCTCCATAAAGGGTGTTAGCTAGCGCCCCGCACCTGCCGAGCTTTTCCCGGTGCGCGCTAGTGGATACGTCACCGAACTCATCGAGCACCCGGGTGTCCAGGGCGAGCTGCCTCTTCAGCGCATCTATCTTCACGCCAACTGCTGCCGGTCCATCTATATAAAGTGTCTCCGCTATGTCCTTTGCCTCCTGTTCCTCAGTGTCGAGCAACCTGTCCATAAGCACAAGCTCCCCTCTCTCTATAATATCTATCAGGTCCGCAAGCCTCCTGTTGAGGGACTTCATGTTCTGTATACGCTCTATCGCCCCATCTCCTCCCTCAACAGATACATCCATCCCGTTAAGCGCATCGTAGTAGTTCTCCACAGTTTTGTCGTATCCGGTCACCCGCGCGCACGTGGCGCGGACGGTAGCCCTCCAGTCCCTGTCGTAGAATGTCCGTGAGGTGCTGTAGCTGCTGCGTTCCCTGTTTATCCGCTCCAGGTCGCGGAGCATCTGGTACTGCCTCCGCTCCATCATCTTCACTCTCAGAATGTCGGCTAACCTAAATAGACGCATGGAGAATAGACCCGCGCTTTTAGCCATATCAACCCTACTTAAATATCATTTTTCGATATAAAAGGGGCTGGAACCGATGCGTCATCCGTCTAACATGCCCGGAGGACAAAACCGCGCATGAAGAGCTGGTTTAAATACTTTCAAGGCAAAGGGTGGATAGGTCATTAGGTGAAGAACGGTTTGCTCCTTACGTATCTGCTTGCCATAGTCCTGGCGCTGGTTGTGGTGTACTACATCCAATCCTTATACAACGAGCCGCAGCCGCACGTCTCGATGGCGTACAACTCGGTAAGCCACATAGGCTACGGCTACATAAACAACACCCTCAGCTATGCGATAAGCATAAGCGAGATCTACTGCAGGACTCCATCCAACGAGAGGTACGATTTCGCGACCCGCAACAACGACACGCTCCAGCCTGGCTCGAATACCTTCATAGAGGTGGCAAGCAACTCGACGAACCTGCTCCCTGCGAACTGCACGAACTGGGGTGTGCACTACTCCGCAAAATCTGCAAACACCACAGCAGGCAACGCACCGTATTTCGTACAGACCGGACCGAACACAATAGTGGTCAAGTAGCTGCGCAAAAAGCAAGTTTCGATCATCATGGACAACGGCAACGGATACATCGTGTTCTCTGACCTTCGGTTCAGGAAGGAGGCTCTTGACGAGCTGAAAGCGCTGCTCGGGGACTTCAAGAGGGAGAAGGGCAGCACCGAGAAGTTCTTCGTTATTTCTGCAGATATGGAAAAAGACAAGGTCCTGTCGCGGTTTGTTGATGGCAATCCGGTCTTCATAGACAACATAATACCTCTTTCCGGCATTCTGGAATTCTCAAAGGGCGATTACAAGGCGGTGACTGACTTCCTTTTGCAAAGGCTGAAGAAGAACCAGAGCTTCAGGATAGAGGTGCTCAACGTAAGGTCTGATGCAGGCGAGAACGCGAAGTCCATAGAAGTGAAGATAGGGAGCGCCCTGGAATCGCTCGGTTTTAGGGCTGACCTGAAAGCGCCAGAGGCGTTTGTGTACATTATCCTCAGCGGAAAGACGGCACTGGTCGGGATGCTCGACAGGCAAGACATACTCAAGGAGAGGCTCGACGAATTCAGGCATGCGAGCAAGGGCGAAGAGAAGAAGATAAGCAGGGCGTCGCACAAGCTCGCCGAGGCGATAGAGCTGTTCGGAATCGACACGTCTCGGCTGAAGATAATACTGGACATAGGCGCAGCGCCGGGAAGCTGGAGCGTCCATTTCTCGAACCTTGGCGCAAAAGTGGTAGCTGTTGACAACGCGCTCCTGGACTATTCGAAATTCAATGGCGACAAACACATAGTTGTCGCGGCGGAGCCCCGTTTTATCGAGCAGACAAAGGAATTGGTCGCAAAGATGGAAAGGAAGCCGGAGGTGATAGAGATAGATAAGATAGATACCGCGAGGTTCGACATACTTCATGTGAGAAGGAGGGCGCTCGACCTGTCAACGCATCTGCTCGGCAGCCCCAGGCAGTTCGACCTCCTCGCGATAGACATGAACGTGGAGCCGGATGCCGCCGCGGAAGCGGCGAACCACTATTCCGACCTTCTGAAGGAGCACGGCTACCTGCTGCTCACGGTAAAGCTTTTCGACAGGAAGGCGAGGGAGAACATAAGGAAGGTGAGCGGGATACTGGAGAAAGAATTCGACTCGATTAGGGCCAAGAAGCTTCCGCACAACCGGCTGGAATTAACGCTTTTCGCCACTAAGAGGTGATTGTATGAAAGTCATAATGTACATGGCGATAACTGTGAACGGTTTTATAGCTAAACAGGATGACGACACAAGTTGGATATCCCGCGAAGAATGGAATTCGTATAGTGCGGCAGCGAGGAAAGCCGGGTGCCTGATAATCGGGCGCAGGACCTACCATATATTAACAAAACAGCCGGAATTCTCAGAACTCAAGGACGTGAAATTGGTTGTTGTCTCAAAAGAAAAGGTGCCAGAGCTAATAAGTCCGAACCACAATGTAGCGTTCTCACCTAAGGAGGCGCTGAACCTTCTGAATGACTTCAAGGTGGTGGTTGTGGCTGGGGGTGGTGCGCTCAACAAATCGTTTGCAGAACAGAACCTTATAGATGAACTATACCTTGACATAGAACCATTCGCATTCGGCAACGGCATCAGGCTGTTTTCCGAGGGGAAGTTCGAGAAGAAGCTGGAATTGCTTGGTGTCAAGAACATAACTAAAAATGAATTGCAATTGCATTACAAGGTGGTAAAATGATGCCGAACATGGATCCGCGTGCTATGAAAAGCATGCTTGCGAAGATGGGAATAAAGACCGAGGAGATAGGCGCGCAGCGCGTCGTGATAGAGTGCTCCGACAGGGATATAGTGATAGAGAGCCCGCAGGTGACCGCAATAAGCGCGCAGGGCTCGGTTAGCTATCAAGTGGCAGGCGCAGTCCACGAGGAGCACAAGACAGTGAGCGTAGATATAACGGATGACGACATCGATACTGTGATGCGGCAGACGGGAAGCGACAGGGAGAAAGCAAGGGCAGCGCTCCAGGATTCTGGCGGGGACATAGCCGCGGCGATACTGGCGCTCAAGGGCTGACCGACAGTCACCTGATTGTAATCTTTTTCTTATAGTACTTCACAAATAGTCCCTCCACAGTCTCCCTCTCCTTCTGGAGCGAGCCTTTCAGCTCCGTCAATCTCCTACCCTGCTCCATCGACTTCTTTTCGTGAGCATCATACGCCGAGATTTCGGTGTCCAGCTCTTCCAGGAGCCTTTCAAGGTGCCTAATCTCGTCTTTCGCCATCAGCTCCTCGCCATGAAGCAGTTCCAGCCTCGAAACCTTGTCATGCAGGTTTGCATTTTTGGCATTGGAGATGCGTGCTGCTACCGCGTCCGGGTTCTTTATCTCGAGCCTTTTTGCCTTTATGCTGCTATCCAGCTCGTCGAGCATTTTGGAAAGTTCCTCCAGCCCCGCTTCAGAGCCGAGAGCCTGCAGCGGACTCGTCACAATTTCGGCGAGCTTCCGTTTCCTTCCTGAAAAATGGTCATACACCCTTGCCGCTTTTTCTAGTGGCACGAGCACGGAATCTATGGCCGACGCCGTCTCCCCGATTTCCTTCTTAATCCTGTCCAGTTCTCCGAGCTTCGTGGAAATCCTTGCCTTCACATCTTTGATTTCTTCATCCTTGTTTTTCTGGGAGAAATGCTGACCTTGCAATACAGCAAGCCCTTTTTCGGTAGCCTCCATCTCGTCTGCTATCGCACGGAGTCTGAAGATGCATTCCTTCACCTTGTTGTAATCATCCGCCTCCTCACCGACCCTTTCCAGCTCGTATCTAAGGTCCGCGGCGATCGACTCCAGGCCGGCAGAGGCGTTTTTGAACCCGACAAGATTGCCGTGGTATGCGTGGACTATCGGCTTGAACGCCTCATTAGCCTTCTGTATCTCCCCTACTAGCGAATTGAGGCCTTCGAGCATCGAGCTGGACCTTGCATATACTGTCGATCCTGATGCCACTACATCCCGTCCGAGTATCCTCTTGATTACGGTGACATATACCTGTTTCTGGCTCTTTATGTAGCTGGGGTTCCACAATCTCACGTAATCGGTGTCCGGCTCCACCGCGAGCTTCTCGAATTCATCGCACGCCAGCGCGAACTTCTGTTTTGCTCCTGCTATCCGGTCAGATATCCTTGACGTCCTGGCAGCTAACTTCTCCAGTCTCTTGTCGAAAAGGGCATCCAGCAGCTGCCCGAGGTCCGACATCTCAACCTCCTCCTCAGGAAATGCCTTCCAGAACAACATTTAAACCTATAATGATTCTGCGACCGCGAATTTATAGATGCGCACTCGCTTATCCTGTATCAGGTATAGCACTTGTAGTTCTGCGGCAGAAGGATGGAGAAGTTCTTCGAACTGTATACCGGTGTGGCGTTCGCTACCGTGTCCCTAAGTTTCGTCATGTTCGTAAGTGAGGTGTAGTTGTGGAATTCGAGTATCGGATACCTTGCGCTTGTGGAGTTCGGATCGAACTGCGAGAAGGCGCTCACATTCTGCCACATCACGTAAATCCAGTCGTTTGTGATTATCTTGCAGTCGCCATAGCCGTGTGCGTCCAGTTCTGCAGCCGCATTTTTGTATAGATTGCTGTAAGCGCCGAACTGCGATCCAGCGTACACCGAAGTGTAAAGTGAGTAGAGCAGTATAAGCAACGACAGCGCAGCCGCAACCACCGGCAGATTCACTTTCGTGCGCTTTCTTATGTCGTTCAGGCACACCGCAACGAGAAGCGCAGTCGAGTCCGCAAGCAGATAACCGTAGCGGGTCTGGGTGAACTGGTCGTAATATGGGCCTATGTAGAGCGTTGCAGCGAGCGACAGGACCACAAGCACAAGGAGGATAACATACAGGAAAAGCCTGTCGTCGGCAGCCAGCGCCCTCACCGAAGACGCCTTCCCGATGAACTTCAGCGCGTCCTTCAATACCTTCATGGTCTTCGGATAAACCGCAACAAGACCAACCACCGCGAATATCGCGGCGTAGCTAAGAAGCACCGAATAGGCGGGCAGGCTCAAGTAGAAAGGTCCTGCGTTGCTGTGCGAGATTGCCATCGACTGTTCGTAGCTGAAGAACGGATTCCCGAAGAAGAGCTGGTTAAGCGCGAGCCACGGCAGCACTGCGGCAACGAACAGCAGCGAGGCATAGAGTATCTTCTTGGGCCTGATGAGGAGCAGCAGCATCGGCACGAGTATGAGCGTCGGATACTTCCCTAGAGTGGCAAGTCCGAGCAAGAGCCCGAACCACGGGCTCCTTCTTGCAAGAAGCCCCACCGCAAAAAGAAGGAATATGAGCGACACCATCTCCTCGCTTCCCGGGAGTATGGTAAAGGAAAGCAAGTACGGGCTGACAAGCAAGGCAAGAGCGAGCAGTCCGCTTATCTCTATCTTTCTCGAGAGATAGATTATCGCGATTACGTAGAAGAGGAGTAGCACCGCGATATAGACCTCTATCGTGGCTGTGCTGCCAACGAATAGATTTATGAATGCAATCACGAAGCCCGCTACCGGAGCTCTGTATGACTCGAAATAGAATCCAGGGTTCTGGTTGTACTGGTTGCACTGCGTGTTTAGCATGCAGGAGTAGAACGCCGGATCGGACAAGCTTCTTCCGTTGAAGTAGTGGGCGATGAGGTCCCAGCCGGGCCCGTCCATCGCATAGGCGACGGCGAGGTAAACCGCAGCCACGGTTACTATTGCGGCTGCAAGCGCAAGAGCGACAGATGCCTTGCTACGCGTCTGCAACAACAGACCACCTATATGTTGACGTTGTACGACTGCGCATACGGCACCCCGTCGACCTTGAGCACATCCTTCATGTTCACTATCTTCGTCTCAAGACCGACTTCCACAGACTCTTTTCCCACAACGTTCGACGAATGGACTTTCTCGATGGACTTGATGAGCTTTGCCGCATTCTCCTTGCTAATCCTTTCCCCCATATAGTAAGACTTGTACTCCCTTATGTTTATGTAAACGTCTCCCTGCTCGAGAATCCTTCCGATAAGATTTTCGTCGCACATCGCTATCATCGATCCGTTCTCTGTTCTGTGCACCTTCAGATAAATCAAGGTATCGCCTCCTGCCTCAGCCGTACCTGTAAAGGAACACCGCAGTCAGCGAGTACAGTACTCCGTACCATGCAAGCCATATCCCTCCAGCCAGGTTTGACTGCGTAAGAGCAATGTAGGCAAGCCCGAACATGACAGAGGCGAAGGCGATCTCGGTCTTGGTGTTGTAAAGCGAGAATATCAGGCCGCGGTTTGACTGGTCGGCTATCTTCAGCCTGTTCCAGTGTATTCCCGGGTTCTTTCCCACTATGGTAGCGATTGCCGCCTTCGTCCGCACGAAGGCGAGTGCGTAGTTGAGCAGGAAGACCATGAACCCTTTTGACCACGACTTGAAGTATATCCTCGTGAGCACTACCGGAGTGAGCAGCGAGAGAGTGAAAGCGAAGAACCCGAGTATCTCGAGGTCCTGCTGCAGGAGGTTCTGCGTGAAGAAGGTGAATATGTCGATGTGTGCGAACGGCACCGCCGAGAAGACTATGCCAACGGATATAAGGGTGAAAAGTATAAGCACGACGGACAGGTAGTTCAGTCCGAAGCCGTGGCAGTAGTAATCCAGATAAGTGAGCGGGGTCTTTCCCTTCAGGTTACCCTTTTTCTTGTAGAAGTAGCTGATGAACTGGGTGTCGCCGTAGTTGTAGCGCCACTGCTGTTTCACCAGCTCCGTGAACGTCTTCACCGGTCTGCCGTAAGCGTATACTTCCGGGACGTAGAGGCTCTTCCACTTGTGCAGGTCTGACTCGAAGCTGAAGAAGGTGTCTTCTATCACATATTCGGGAAAGCCGCCTATGTTGTCTATGGCAGAATGGCGGATGAGAGCGCACGAACCTGCAAACACCGCGGTATTGTTGAACGCCCTGGCCGGCTGTATGAACTTGAAGAAGAACGCGTCGAAGATGTCCACCGCTTCGGAAAAGAAGCCCCCTCCCTTCATGTAACGCTTCTCGGTCTGCACGTAAGATATGTCCTTGTCCTGGAAGTACGGAAGCAGGTTGAGCAGGAAGTCCTTGTCAGTGAGCCGTTCATCGCAGTCGAACACGGCGATGAACTCGGCATTTGTTTTCGAGACTGCGTTGTTGAGCGCTCCTGCCTTGAATCCCTTCCTATCGTTCCTGTGTATGAACCTCACACCGTGCTTCTTCGATATTTTCTCCAGTCTTTTCACTATTCCTCTGTCTGTGGAGTCATCGGCAATCATGAACTGGAGCCTGTCCTTCGGATAGTTCATCTTCATCAGCTCCGCGAGGTTGCCATCCACCATCGCGGGGTCTTCGTTGTATATCGGCATGACAACTGCGATGTTCGGATAGCTCTTAATCGGCTTCAGCCCGGCCTTTATCCGCGCAAGATAGCCATCGTAGAACTGCGACCTGTAATACCATACCGACGCATAAATATTGAAGAATCCGGCAACAAGCGACAGGATGGTGAAAGCCACTGCGAGGAAGAGGGTGTACCAGCTGTTCGCCACGTAAAACAGATATATCGAGAAGCCTATACCGGCTACGGACAGCGTCGTGAAAAGCAGGACTGTCAACATGCGTCCGGTGAAGAACTTTCTCTCTCCTTGAGAATCTCCCATAAAATCCTTTAACCAATTTAGCCAGACAGGCTTTTATAACAATAGCTATCTAATTAATTGCATTTTATATAGGTATTGTTTCGCTGAGGAAATCTGCCAGAATATGTGCCAGGGTGGCAGAATCCGGTAATGCGCCGGTCTCGAGCTTGCAAAGCTTCGAGAGCTGATTTGTGATGCAACGGGCGAACCGGTGCCCTCACGGGCTTTAGGGTTCAAATCCCTACCCTGGCGTTTATGTTAACAATCTAATTGGAATGTGGATAGAAACAAAACAGGTACGGGAATAGGCGTCTCCTGCCATATTTTCACAACCTTTTTATTCCTGCGCTATATAACCTCATTGGCGCGTAAGATGGAGACGGAAGAGAAAAAGCCGTATATGATACTGATGGCTTCGCAGAAAGGCGGTGTCGGGAAATCGACAGTCGCGCTCAACCTTGCGATAGCACTGCGCCTTAACCAGAACTTCAGGGTTCTTCTCGTGGACGAGGATTCGGAGTCGGCGAGCGTCAGTGAACAGCTCGGTATAAAGGCCGACGGGGCTGGATTCCAGGAGGCGCTCACGGGGCAGGCGGAAATGGAACAGACACTGTTCGCTTACCAGCCGATAGATCTTTATCTTCTCCCTGCAAGCCCGTCATCGGCGCCTTTGAGGCCGAAACCAGACCATCTCATAAAATTCCATTCAAAGCTCGCGCGCCTCAAGTACGACTTCATAATAGTGGACAACATTCCTGGATTTTTCGCGGAGGAGGTGGCAAGGTACTTCAACGACGTCGCGATCGTAACTACTCCTGACAGGGTATCTGCGGAAGGGAGCGCGAAGATGGCGGAATACTGCGAGAAGCACAAGCTGGAGCACCGCCTGATAATAAACCGGCTGGGGTACAGCAAGTTCGATCTCGGAAGGGAGGAGATAGAGAAGATGTATGGAGACATCGCGTTCCAGGTAGTGCCTGAAGACAAGATTGTGGAAGAGGGACTTGCGAAGAGGAAGCCCGCATATCTCATCGACAGGGATTCACAGTTCTCCCTTGCGATAGACGATCTCGCCAGGGCGTTCGCGCTCAAGAGGGGCGGAGGGCCTGTAGAACCGGAGTTCGAAAGGAGCCGCAGCCCTGGTTTCTTCGAGAGGCTGGGGAAGGCGTTCTTCGGCCGTTAATCTTTTTATTCATTGCCATCAGTATATCAGGTATGCGGAAGCTCAGATCCCAGAGCGCAATGGAATACCT
>JAJZNR010000013.1:0-9323 GCA_021811605.1 Microcaldota archaeon
ACTGGAACAGCACCGACAGGACCACCGCGATGATTAGGATGGCCCACCCGTATGTCATCAGGTATTCCATCGCTGATTGGCTTCGCATCGTATCGTTAGAGGATGCCAAGAAAAAACTAAAAGGCTATGTATTATCCCGAAATAAGGTCCTCTCGACAAGGCAGTTAGGCGCCCTCAGAGATAAAGAAATCATGAGGACGTTGAATCTGAGGAAACTGAGATGGACTGTGAGGGAGATGCACAAAAGGGAATTATCCGTTTACCGGATTGCGAAACAACAAGGGATAACTCCGCGACATGCGAGGAGACTCTACCGAAGGTACAGAGAGGTAGAGTTGTATAAACTCAACAAAACAATCTGCCTACAGAAATGCGGCAGAAAACCAAAGCCATCGTCTGCAGAAGAGACAGGTGCAGTGTTGGAAGTAAAGAGGCAGATGGGGTTCGGTGCCGTGAATCTAGAGAAGGTCCTCTCGGAAAGAGGAGTCAAAATCCCGCACAACAGAATCCACAGGATACTGATGGAGAACGGTCTTGCAAAAAAGGAACCGAAGAAGGGCAGAAGGAGAAAATGGATCAGATATGAGAGGCGCCACAGCAACAGCCTGTGGCATACGGATTACCACCAGCTCTCAATCGGACGTTATATAGTCCCGTTCCTGGACGATGCCTCACGTTTCATTCTGGGTTATGGTGTCGTTTCAAATGAAACTGCGGAGAATGCAACTATTGTTTTCGAGGATTCAGTCAAACGACATGGGGCACCAAAACAATTGGTGAGTGACCACGGCGTCCAGTTTGCCTCGATAAAAAGGAAGAATTGCATGGATCCTAACGACAACGTCTTTCAGCGAAAACTGAAAGAGTATAAGGTGCGGCATATACTTGCAAGGGTAAAACACCCTCAGACGAATGGAAAGATGGAACGATGGTTCAGGACCATAGAAACGCTGATAAAACAGTTCAACGGCGATATAGATAGAGCAGTACGTTTCTACAATTTCGAGAGGCCACATATGAGCCTGGAAAATGGACACCTAAGGACGCCGTACCAGGCATTCATCGAGAAAATGAGAAAGAATAAAAAGTGAGAATGTGAAACAAAATTACCGGGAGGACATTAATTCAGGACAATACAAAAACTAAAAGGCTAACACTAAGGCGCTGTGGATAAAAAAGAAAGAAGAAGGAAAGAGAGCGCAATCGGGTCAGATCAAATCATGTTCTCGATACTGTCCAGGTAGGTGGCTTCCTGCTTGGTCATCTTCGCGGTGTAGGTGCCGAACTTTGGCTTTACGCCAGTCACTATTGACATTACCCGGATTTGGTCCTGCATCTCTGGCACGAGCCTTGAGCCGAAGATTACGTTGGCGCGGTCGTCCAGCCCGGTGGTGACGCCCGTTCCTACATTGTTTGCCTCCTCTATCGTCAGGCCAGTGCCGCCTGTCACGTGGACCATTGCGCTCTTTGCGCCTTCTATGTCCACATCAAGCAGCGGGTGCGTGAGTGTAGACTTTATCGCCTTCTGCACTCTGTCAGGGCCGCTGCCCTGGCCTATGTTAATCACAGCCGTGCCCGCATCCCTCATCACCGTCCGTACGTCGGCGAAGTCGAGATTTATCAGGCTTGGAAGCGTTATCGTGTCCGCTATGCCGCGAATCGCGTTGGCCGCTATGCTGTCTATCAGCTCGAACGCCTTCTCTATCTGGAGGTTAGGAGCGTATCCGAGGAGACGGTCGTTCTCGATTATTATCGTGGTGTCTGCGTTCTTCGTAAGCTGCTCTATCCCCCAGTCAGCCTTCTGCTTCCTGCTTCGTTCGAGGGAGAACGGGTAGGTGACAAACGCTACTGTGAGGGCGCCCTGCTCCCTGGCCATCTGCGCCACTAGAGGAATTGCGCCGCCTCCGCTTCCACCGCCCATTCCTGCTGCGAGGAAAACCAGGTCGTAGCCGCTTATCGCCTTGGATATCTCTGCGCGGCTTGCATCCGCGCACTTTGCGCCTATCTCAGGGAATCCGCCTGCGCCAAGCCCTCTTGTAATCTCCTTGCCTATGAGTATCTTCTTGTGGGCACCAATCATCTGGAGGTGCTTCGCATCGGTGTTGAGGGCAATAGTGTCTGCGCTCTTGATTCCAGAATTGTAAATGCGGTTTATGAGGTTGCTGCCCGCTCCGCCCAACCCTACTACTGCAAGCTTTGCAGTGAACTCTTCGCCGTCTTCTATTCCTATTGTCATCCAAACACCTTTTTGAATATTAAAATGGTAAGAACGGAGATGAAAGAAAGGGGGCTTTCGCCCCTCGAACTTTAAATCATCTCTATTCCAGAGAAGGACGTTGGTTTCGCTTCCTCGAACTTGCCGAGGATCGAAGCGCCTTTCACTCCGGCCACGATCGCCACTATCTCTATCTGGTCGTCGTATCCTGGAATGAGCCTTGCGCCCCACTTGACGTTCGCCTTCGGATCCATTCTCTCCGTGATTATCTCTCCAGCCTTTATCGCGTCGCCTATTGTGAGCGATGCGCCTCCGGAGATGTGTATGAGCGCGCCGTCCGCGCCCTCCATGTCAACGTCAAGCAGCTTGTTCTTCAGCACGCCTTCGCTTGCGAGGTTCACCTTATCGTTGCCCTTTCCTGTACCAACGGCAATGAAGCCGACCTTTCCACCGCCCAGTATCGAGCGCACGTCAGCGAAGTCGATGTTTATCAGGCTTGGCTGCGTAATCGTCCATACAAGTCCGCCGATTGCCTTTGCCAGAACTTCGTCTGCAAGAGCGAACGCATCGTTCATAGGCAGGTTGGGCACCAGCTTTACCAGTCGGTTGTTGTCAAGAATAATCACGCTGTCGGTGTACTGGCGCAGCTGCTGGATTCCGTCCTCTGCCTTGACCTTTCGAATCCTTTCAAGGTCGAACGGGTAGGTTACCATCGCGACTACGATCGCTCCCTGTTCCTTTGCGATTTGCGCCGCGACCTTTATAGAGCCGGTTCCGGTTCCGCCGCCCATTCCTGCGCACAGGAATACGAGCTGCGAGCCATTGAAGACGTTCTCGATGAGCTGCCGGTCTACTTCCGCAGCCTTTGCCCCGATGGATGGGTCTCCGCCAGCCCCTAGTCCGCGGGTTATGCTCCTTCCGATGAGAACCTTCTTTATCCTCTCATCGATTATCTTGAAATGCTGCGCGTCGGTGTTTACAGCAACGAACTCAGTCCCCTTTACTCCAGCCTTTAGAAGTCGGTTAACTATGTTGTTTCCTGCTCCGCCAAAACCCGCTGTCACTATCTTTATTTGTGTCGAACTGAATTCCTCAGTCGTGTCCTTAGGTTGTCCCAAAATCTCGTTTACGAGGTCGCTCATTCTATCGCCTGGTCGCCAATTGTAACTTTCATTGTCTGAAAACCTTTAAAATACTTGTGCAAACAACCGTGTTTAAAAAAGTGAAGGATATAGTCATGAATTTTTGTTTACTGGGTTACAAGTTTTGTAGTTTTTATGGCTGGATTTTACGCGACTATATGATATATTACAGGAATAAATGCTGATTTTTGGGATTTTTTGCGGATTGGGCGGTGCCGGAAAGCGCAATTGCGGGTCAGGAGCGCACCTTTTATCGCTACTTTCCATCTTCGTCTTCCTTGCCTCTGCCGCCGTCCTTGCTCACCTGTATCCGCACCCCTGTGTTGTCCCTTGTTATCGTTATGTCGAGGTTGTCCTTGCCGAACATCTTCTGCAATTCCTCGTAGGTGTAGGCGCCGATAGTTGGCGCGCCGCCTGCCGGAGAAACTCCCTTGTTCTTCAGTACCTCGTTCCTCCTCTGCTTCAGCTGGTCTTTCGGAGTCTCGGTGAACACAAGAGCCAGCTTCGGCAGCTCGTCGCTCTCGACGAGAGCAGGTATGTCGAGGTTTATCTGTTTTAAGCCTGCGTCCTGCAACACGAAACGCAGCACTGCGTTGAACTCGCTCTGCACCTCCTTGACTACGGCATCCACGTTGGTGTTTGTCCCGGCCACTACGAACTCGTCGCTGTTCAGGAATCCTACGAAAGAGCTTGGCATCTGCGTCTTTATCGCATCCTGAAGAAGCTGCGAGACAAGCCTGAGGAGGACCACCGCCTGGCGTTCTCCGAACCGCTTCGCGTAAAGCCCGAGCCCGTCTATCTTGAGCGTACCTATGACGTAGCCATCTTTCTGTTTTATGGAATGCTCTATCTGGTTCGATATCCTCTCCTCGTCAGGAAGGTCGACCAGAGGGTCGAACCTCTTTCCCTTCTTCTTTAGGAAAAGGGTGACCAGGCTCTTCAATTCGTTTGGATCGAACGGCTTCTTTATGTAGTAGTCGGCGCCGTACTTTATGCCCTTGAAGCGGTTGCTTGTCGGATCCATTGCGCTGATGAGTATCACGACGGTGTTGCTCAGCTGCGGGTCCTTTTTTATCGTCTCGCAGATATCCAGCCCGTCCTTGTGCGGAAGCATGAGGTCTAGCATCACAAGATCCGGCTTGCCGGACCGCGCAGCGCTTATCGCCTCTCCGCCATCGTAAACCTGTGTGATCTCGTAGCCCTTTCCGATGGAGAGCGCCATGAGCTTGTTGATGTTCTTGTCGTCTTCGACTATGAGCACCTTCCGGATTTCACCGGGTCCCTGAAGTATATAGTATGTGAGGATTCCGCCGCTGCTCCTTGACGCTATGTCGTGGCTCTTCTCGAGCTCGGTAAGCCACTCCCTGAGTTTCGGTTCCGGAACGCCGCGGCTCATTGCCAGTTCGCTGAGCTCATCGTATGATATCTGCTGCCGTTCGTTGAGTATCTCGCGAAGGTCATCCTTTGTCACCGTGCTCGTCATCGCCTCTGCCATGGTGGTCACCGAATATCAATCGCAGCAAAGGAATTAATACTCTGTGTGGTTTTGGTGGTATGGGGACGTAACGTTGTGCTGCGTGGCGCTACGGTGCGGTGTATCCGCTCTCCCATGAACTCGAGAACGTAACGCTGTTGAGCTGTCCGTTGTTGCCGTTTCCAGAGTAGTCGTTCGCGTTGCCGTTGAGCGGCCACCAGCCCACTATGTTCTGGGGGCGGATCGGGGCGCCGCCTATTCCTTCCTGATAGAGCGCAGTAACCTCTGCTTGTGAAAGGGAGGTGTTGTAGAGCTGAACATTCGCAAGATAGCCGTCCACATAGTATCCACCGCCGGTATAAAACCCTATAGCTATCGGTTGAATTGCCACATCGCCGGTTATGGCAGCTGTAGGACCTCGCTGTACACCGTTTACATATAGCGTCATCGTTTGTCCATTATACGTGCCTACATACTGCTGCCATACTCCTGTTGAGGGGCACGGTGGGCTAGCGATGCTCGCGTATGCAGGGATAGAATTTGCCACCTGGAAATATACTCCACTCCCACTGTTTACACACGCATCCAGATACGTATCCCTCTGGGAGAACATTAGCGCTCTTGGAGCATTTGGTCCATTGCCAAGCTCATCGAACCACACAACCATAGTAAATTGATTGCCGGTTATCTCTGCCGTAGTTGGAAGGTTGATATTGCTATCTCCGTTGAACTGCCCGACAAACTCCGGCAGCATCCCGTTGCACTGCCCTTCCAAGGATACTCCTGCAACTGTCCTCGACACTTGGCACGCACCAGCCTGCGCGTGCGGCTGGAAGTTTCCAGAGGAGAAGACTCCAATCTGGAAGAGCACAGAGAGGACGACGGCGATGATGAGTATCGCCCAACCGTAGGTCATCAGGTATTCCATTGCGCTCTGTGACCTAAAGCTGTGGCGTTCAGACATGGACTCACTTCGAGAGAGTGTAGTTCCCTATAATCTTTCCAGTCTGGTTGAGGACAGTGTATTCAGAGTATGAAGCCGGGCTCGCTGTGAAGTTGACAAGCCAGACATTAAGGAAACTCGTGTTTAGTGGAGTGAGGTTGGCTGCCATTGATGGGTAGTATTTCGAATGTGCATCGGTGAGGTTGTACCCGAATACAGTGACGTAGTGCTGCACCCATGCAGACCTGTTGTATGCGACCGCTGTCGCCACATACGAGGAGCCTACGGTAAAGCCCGGAGATGAGAGAACGGGGACGGCGCAGTTGCCGGAGACATAGTTGATGTAGATGTTGTCGATTGTCGAGACGAGATGCGTGGCCTGGTAGTTGTAATGCTCTATCTGCAGCGTAGGACACGGGCTGGTCGGATTTATGACAACAGAAAGGAATAACATCCCACTCTCGTTCTCAGATGATAGTGTGGAGTTTATTACTGACACAATCGCTCCAGGATACGTCTTATTAACGTCGTTCAGCACAAGCTGTTCAGCTGTGAGCGAGCCCTGGCCCTGAGGCGGTGTGAAAAGCGTGACTGAAATGCCGGCTATCACGGCTATTACAACCACGAGTATCCCAACTTTGAGCAGCAGGTCCATGTTCGGTTATCGAAAGCAAAAGCTATAAGTATTTCTACAGAGAGGTTTTCCAGATGGAGTGGCAAAAGTTTAAGGGAAAGGTAAGGGAGTTCTTTGCGCACCCTGTTGAAACTATATCGTTTCCTATACCTTCTATTTCTGAGAGGGCTGACGGCGATGCAGTCTTGGCAGAGCAGCTCAGGAGGAAGAGGGCGCAACTCTCAGAAGAGATACACGACCGTGGCTATGGCGTGCGATGGGTTGCCGAGCCTGGGATAGGCAGACTGAATGAGCTTCCACAGGCACTTCTCATAACTGTTGAGGATAAGAAACCGTTTATGACGCTTTTGAGGCTCAGAAGAAAGGAGTACGTTGTGACCACCAGGAGCACACCTACAAAAGTTATTGCACAGTTAAGATTCCATGAAGCGGGATACGATGAATGCGATGACGACGTATCGAATTACATGGTCCTGGAGGTGTTCGAAAAAGAACGGTCAAAGGAGATGGAAATGCTTGCAGAGCTCCTGGAAAAGAGGCATGGGTTTACTGTAGAAGTCATGGCATATGACAACCCCCCGCACCCCTTGCTGCTTATCTCACTGCTTAGGTACTGGCCAGAGTTGGGGAACCCTGCTGCAAAAGAGCCAGCCCGTTTTGAAGAATACGGTTGGACAATGACGCAGGAAGCGATCTCTACTTATTCAGCAGCATCAGCATTATCGCCTTCTCGGAATGTAGGCGATTCTCTGCCTGGTCGAATATGACAGAGTTGGGGGCGTTCATAGCCCAGTCGTCTATCTCGTAACCCCTGTGTGCGGGAAGATCGTGCATGATTAGCGCCTTGCTTCCCGCCATAAGTTTCTTGTTGAGCTGGTATGGCATGAACGTCTTGAGCCTGCGCTCCTTCTCCTTTGCGAATGCGGGATCCATGAAAAGCTCCATATCCACCCATGTATCGGTATAAACAATGTCGGCGTCCTTCACTGCCTTCCTCGGGTCCTTCTCCTCCTTGTAGAAACCGGTGGACTTTGCCCATTTGAGCATGTCGTTGTCGACGCTTGGAGGGTGGCGTTCTGGAGCACACAGCGTAAACTCCATTCCCAGTTTCGCGCACGCGACTGTCAGGGTGTTACTGACGTTGTTACCTATTCCGAGGTATGCCAGCTTTAGCCCATTGAGGCTCCCTTTCTTCTCCTTCACGGTCATGAGGTCGCCGATTATCTGGCATGGATGATACATCGCGTCGAGTCCATTTATGAGAGGCACTTCTGCGGACTTCGCCATCTTCATTAAGTCTTCAGTCTTAATAAGACGCGCCATTATCAGGTCGGAGTATCGCGACACGACCTTTGTCTCGTCTGCTATGTCGGCGAGCGCAAAGTTCGTCTTCATCCAGTCCAGATATATCGCATGGCCGCCTAGCTGCGTCATCCCGACTTCGAAAGACACGCGCGTGCGTGTGGATGTTTTCTGGAATATCATGGTGAGGGTCTTGCCTTTGAGCACATCCTGGTATCTTTCCGGATTCTTCTTTATCGCAATGCCCCTGTCGATAAGAGAAGCTATCTCTTTTCCCGAGTATTCTTTCAATGTAAGGAAATGCTTGACCATGGTCACACTGTCAGCAAGGAGTATGTGATAGGAAACTTTAAATGGTAGACTGGAGTTAAGTCATCCGAAGATGGCGCCGAAACCTGCGTTCGCCTTGTTCTCCTCCTCTTCCTTGAGCGCTATAAACTTTTGTTCTATCTCGCTGGGTGCTCTCTTTACTGTGGTGAACTCCCTCTTGAATTTCTGCTCCGCGAGGTTCAGGAAATCGTCAGTTGCGGTTATCAGCACGTAGCTTTTGTCGTCTTCGAGCCCGAGCGCGCGTCCGTCGCGCAGGTCGCAGGTCTGCCTTGCGAATATGACGTTCATCATCGGGTCGTTGCGCAGTTTCTCGGAAGCGGACTTTGCCTTGGCATCCTGCTCCGCGATCTGCTTCTTCTGCTCCTCGCTCATCTTCGCGAGCTCCTTCTCATCGTACTCCTTCGTCTTGGGGATAAGATTTGGATCAAGATACGGATCATAGGTGAGTAGCTTCTTTAGCTTCTCCCTCTCGGATGCGCCGACTTCATAGACTCTCGATGTCATGTTAACCCTCGAGTAGCTTGGCGTTTACGCTGCCCTCCCTGCCGGGTCGGTTGAGAACTACAGCCTTTCCCGCTTCGGTGTTTATTACCGTGCCTTTCGTGATTATGTTTTGACGGGCGAAGTTCCTATTGTCCCTCGATTCAAGAACACCCTTTATTCGGACTTTCTTATATCCCTGCTTTGTGAGAAGGTTGGCGAATGCGGCCTGCTTCAGCACGGGACTCTTCTTCCCGCCGCGCTCGCGCACCAGCTTGAGGACGTTGCCCTCCTTCTTTGCGTCAGCCAGCTTGGTAGCCGAGAAATAGTTGCCTATTTCCGCCCTCCTCTTGTCGCGGAACTTCAGTTTCCTCTTCCCGTTGCCGAACCTCTTCGTCTTGGGCTTCGAATGTACCTGTATGCCGAATTGACTCATCGTTATCACTCTGTTGGCTGCAAAATGCTCTGCAGAATAGAGGATTATATATAGGGCAAATCCCCTTAAAAACGTTTCTATTTAGCCATGCCAAGCTGCTTTCCGGCCTGTTCTTTAGCTCGGCCGGTTCCTCAGCTATCTTTTTCTTTTGGACCAGGCCTTTGAGTTCTGAGCCCTGCATGGATATCATGCGAATTCCTTTGTATAAATAGTCTCGTACACGGGGCCGTTCTCGGTGAGCGTGCTCTTGATGAACTTTATCTCCTTGCACTGGAAGGTCCCGAACTCCTTTCCCGAGTTGTCCTCCAGGAAGTTCTCTGCCTCGAGCATAGCCATCCGCTCTCCCCCCTTCACCCTCGCCACGGTG
>JAJZNR010000013.1:9423-19960 GCA_021811605.1 Microcaldota archaeon
CGTGCTCTTGATGAACTTTATCTCCTTGCACTGGAAGGTCCCGAACTCCTTTCCCGAGTTGTCCTCCAGGAAGTTCTCTGCCTCGAGCATAGCCATCCGCTCTCCCCCCTTCACCCTCGCCACGGTGATATGCGGAGTGAACTCCCTGTCCTCCACCTCTACGCCCATATCCTGAGCTGTGGCCCGAAGCCGCGAGTAGATGGCTGCGATCTTCGCCGCCCCTGCGTCTATGTCGATGAAGAGAACGCGCGGGTTCTTCGGGGTGAACGCACCCGTTCCCTTTACTGTTATATCGAATGGCTTATCCCGTATCGAATCCATCTCCGCTTTTATCCTGTTGGCGTTTTCTGTGCTTATGCCAGCGAAGAAGAGCAGCGTTATGTGGAGCTGGTCCTTTTTTACTTTGGTTATCCAGCTCGATTCCAGCCCGCTCTGCGCCACGGCTATCCTCTTCTTGATATCTTCTGGGAGCCCTATTGCGATGAATGCCCTGATTTTGTCCTGCGCCATTGACTCAGTAGTCTTTTAAGAGTTAACTTTAATATGGTATAACTTTTCGAGTGTAGAGAATGGACTATAGAGACGTAACCGTGGTAATACCGGTCAAGAACGAACCTGCTGCAGAGAAAGTCACGCGGAATGTTTTGAAGACACTCACTGGTAGCAGGGTGATTGTGATATACAGCGGTAGGCTCGATCTCGGACTCAGGCACAGAAACCTCAAGGTAGTGAGGCAGGTCGGAAACGGCAAGGGCGTAGCATGCGTGCAGGCTGCCAAGTATGTGAGGACGCCCATAATGTGCTTCATAGACGGAGATGGCACTTACGACGTTGGCGACCTGAAGAGGCTCGTCGCCGAGGTCAGGAGGGGAGCGGATATGGCGATAGGAAACAGGTTCGGGAAGATGAGAGAGGGGGCGATGCCGGCTTACGTGAAGTTCGGTAACAGGGTGCTTACCGTAACAGGGAACCTCCTCTATGGATTGAGGATAGACGACTCGCAGACCGGTTCGCGTGCCATGAAGACGGAGGCGTTTAGGGATATGAGGCTCAAGGAGACCAACTTCGGAATAGAGACGGAGATGAACGTCAAAGCCAAAAAGAGGGGATACAAGATTGTTGAGTTGCCGATCAACTACTATATCAGAGAAGGGACGCCAAAGCACTCGAAACCTTTCGGAGGATTAAAGCTTCTCGCCCTCAACTTCAAGCTGCTGAACGATCCGTGACTGGACAGGGTGTTTACACAGCTACCCAATCCTTTATAACGTCTGCCGCCGCTGGAGCACAATGGTTTATAAATAAGGGTGCTAATATGTCTCACCGTATGCAAACTAAATACGTGGTTGTGCTCGGGTCTCTTCTTTCAGGATTGGGAAAGGGCATCGTTACCTCTTCGGTGGCAAAGCTCCTCACGATGCACAACTATAATGTAATGCCGCTCAAGTTCGATGGTTATCTCAACTACGATTGCGGCACCATGAACCCGTTCCGGCACGGGGAGGTCTTCGTCCTTGAAGACGGAGGAGAGGTGGACATGGACTTCGGCACCTACGAGCGTTTCCTTAACAAGAATGTGAATAAATCTTTCTCGCTCACCGGAGGTAAGCTCTTCACGGAAATAATAGCCAGGGAGAGAAAGGGTGACTTCCTCGGAGCAGACGTTCAGATAATCCCGCACCTTACCGATTACATCATAGAACGGATCACATCGCTGGCCGAGAAGGAGAAGCTCGATGTCCTTGTAATCGAAGTTGGCGGCACCGTAGGCGACATAGAGAACAGCTACTTCGTTGAAGCTATGCGGCAGCTGTCAGTCAAGAACAAGGTTGCTTTTGTTGACGTCACTTACGTCCCGGAACTCGAGACGGTCGGCGAACAGAAAACGAAGCCGACCCAGCTGGCGCTGAGGAGCCTGCGCCAGGAGGGGGTGCAGCCAGACTTCATAATCTGCAGGAGCACACGCGCGCTTGATGAAAAGGCGCGCAGGAAGATTGCGCTTTTCTCGAACCTGCAGCCGGATCGCGTGCTCGACGACCACGACACGAAGAACATCTACGAACTGCCGGATATACTGCTTAAGCAGGGCTTCGACAAGATGATTATCGACGAGCTCGGGCTGGAACTGAAGCCGATGGACGAAAAGAAGCTCGCTGAATGGAGGTCGTGCTTTGATGGAAGGGGTGAGAAGAAACCGCTTACAATCGGGGTGGTGGGCAAGTATGTAAACCTTCACGACTCGTACGCAAGCGTAACGCAGGCGCTCCACCACGCTGCACTCCATTCGAATGCCGACCTTCGGATAAAGTGGCTCGAGTCTGAAGCGTTCGAGAACGCCGCTCTTGGCAGTGAACTGGCCATGGAACAGCTCAAGGACTGCGACGGCATACTCGTTCCCGGAGGCTTTGGCGCGCGGGGTACCGAGGGCATGATAAAGGCGATAGAATATGCGAGGGTAAACAAGGTGCCTTATCTCGGGCTGTGCCTGGGGATGCAGCTCATGGTGATAGAGCACGCACGGAACATGGCGAATATCAAGGATGCCAGTTCCTCGGAGTTCACAGACTCTGGCAGCAGCGTGATAGACCTTATGGATGAGCAGAAAGGGGTGAAGGAGAAGGGCGGGAGCATGAGGCTCGGAGCATGGGAGGCAAAGATAAAGCCAGGCACTGTTGCACACGCAGCATACGGCGCGGAACAGATATCGGAAAGGCACAGGCACCGTTATGAATTCAACAACTTATACCGGCAAAAGCTCGAGGACGCGGGTCTTGTAATAAGCGCCACGACTACCGATGGAAAGCTAGTCGAAATCGTGGAGTGGAAGGGTCAGTTCGGAGTAGGGACGCAGGCGCATCCGGAGTTCAAGTCAAGGGTTGAGAAACCATCACCGCTCTTCCTCGCGTTCGTCAGGAGCGCGCTTGCGTATGGGAAGGGGGAGGGCGCAGGCGAAGAAATACGTTCGTATAACCTGTTAGCAGGGAAATGATATCGCGCACTACTGGTATCTCTTTTGTTGTCGCCCTGAGCACGCCTATCTCGTTGCCGGATATTCCACCGGCAAGCGCGAGAAGTGGAGGATATATCAGAAGCTGCTCTATGGCCACCGATATAAGGAGCGGGATGTTGTTCTGTCCTATCACGTATTGCAGTGGGAGTATCAGCGCTGCGGATATCACACCGGCAACTATGACTCTGGCGAGCTTGCCGAGCTCGAGATGGGTCTTGAACAGCATCTGCACGCGTCTTACGAAGACGATGCTCTGCAGTGCCGGGATTATTATGAACACTATCAGAGCAAGACCCATGCCTGTGTACGTAGGCACGATTAGATATAGCAAAACCAGCTGCACGGCGCTGAGGACAGCCCAATATTTAAGATACCGCATGGTCTGGTTGGCGCTTATCATCAGATTGCTCGTGAACCCCCCGACTATGTTTATCAGAACGCCTATCGCCATTATCGATATGTAGATTGGGGCGAGCGAGTACGATGCACCGAACACGGTGTAGGAGAATTGCTGCGAGAGCACCGCAATATAGAGCAGCACGGGAGTTATGAGCAGGAACGTAAGGTAGATTGAGTAGTTGTAGTACTTGCCTATCTCTCTCTTTATCTTCTTGTCAGACAGCGCTGCCGCGAAAAGAGGGATGAGCGAGACGCCTATTGACCCGACTATAACTTCCAACATGCTCGACACCTTGTAGGTCAGGCCGAAGTTGCCAAGCACTACTGCGGTAGTATAAGTTCCAAGCACTATTATGGAGAAGTTCGCTACAGACCCGCTTATCGTGTTCGCTGCTCCGAGAGGCAGCGAGAATTTCAATATCTCTTTCAGCTTCGCCACAGAAAACAGCGAGCTCCCTATCCTTATTTTCATCCGCTTGAGGAGCGCCAAACCCGTCCATGCGCCCGCAAGCATCCCGAGAAGGAATCCCAGCATCGGGGCAAACGCACCATAACCGATCATGGCAAACGCCACGCTGGTCACCGCCTGTATCCCGACCTGCAAGGCGACTACGAGGGCGACCTGCTTGCCCTTGCCAAGCCCTATCAGCATCGAATAGCAGAGGTTCCATATGGACGAGAGCAGAACCCCGAACGCGGCGAGCACGAACAGGCCCTTGTAGCCAAGGTTGTGAAGGCTGTACTGCACAGCCGGACCGGCGAAGAATATCGCGGCAAGGGTGAGCAGCCCGCTCGTGATTATCGAGATGAGCAGCTCGTTGCTTATGAACACTCCTATCTCTTTGAACTCGCGATTGTGGCTGTACTCCCCGAGGAACCTCACCAGCGTCTGCGATATCCCGAAGTCGCTGAACGCCACGAATATCGATGAAAAAGCCAGGGCCGCTGTGTATGCGCCGTAGTAATCGGGTCCGAGAAGCCTGGCCACTATTATGAAGCTGCCGCCTGCGAAAAGGAGAGTGAGTATCTTGGCAACCATTACGGAGCTGGCCACCTTTGCCTGCAGGCTGCCGAGTTCCTCTGTGCCGCCCTCGATCTTCTTCTGGTATACGACCATTGAGCATTACCTAATCAAAGCCTGAGGCGGAGGCTGAACGCCGCCGCGATAAAACCAATTGCAATCATGATCAGGGAAAAAATCCAACCATTTACGGCAATCTGGGATTGGAAGGAAAGATATTGAATTGTGCTGTACAGGAACAGGGCAAGCCCCACGACCGCTACGGATATGCCGACAACGCCGAGAGTCAGGAACGCCTTTGCGCAGGGCGACCGCAGGACCAGGCAGCGCGCGGTCTTCATGCCGTAGTCGAATTTGGAGGACTGTGCCAGCTTGGAGGAGCCGAAGCGGCGCTTTGTGTATCTTATCGGGACCTCTGCGACCCGGAAACCCTCCCTCGCTATCTCGGTCTGGAAGAAGGCTATGGGCATACTGAACGGCCTGTGGTTCTTCACCTTCTCGTACGCGTTGCGGCTCATGACCTGCATGCCTGTGAGCAGGTCGTGAATCTCCTGCCTGTATAGAATATCGTATATTATGGACAGTCCCCAATTGCCAAGCCAAAGGAACCGCGGCATCGCGCCAGGTCCGGCGCAGCCTGGTGCCATCCTGTCTCCCAAAACAAGGTCGGCGGAGCCATCGCCTACAATCTCGTATCCTTTCTTGAGGCCGGCAAGCTCGTGCGTTCCATCGGCATCTATAGTGGCGAGCACATCCGCGTGGGCGTGCGCGAATCCTTCTATCAGCCCGTTCTCTATGCCCTTGCTCTTTTGGTGTACAACAGTAACCCCGGTGCGCTTTAGCTTGTTTATGTACGGAGCGCTGCTGTCCTTGTCGATGACTATCAGCTCTGCGTCCCTTCCAAAGAGTTTCTTGAGCCCTTCGATTACGTAGAAGGCACCCTCCTCTTCCTTGGTCGGCAGTATGATGCTTATCTTTGGTTTCATAGTATGCACTAACTCGGAAAAGCACTAGATTCTATAATAAAAAGAGCGGTATTAAATAGCTTCGCAAGGCAAAAAACTTATCTGCTGGGACTGGTTTTGGTATTCGCATGGAGGGAGAGGATAGGGGTCTGATAGAGATAGAACACGCGCAGGCGCAGACGCAGACACAGGAGCACATGAAGACACAACAACATCCGCATGTGCAACCACAGCCTCAGGGGCAGCACCAGCATTCCCATCAGAAGAAGGAACGGTTTGACGTGCTTTCGCTTCTTAAGAAGGTGAAACCGGTCCACGTGGCGCTGTTTGTCGCGTATCTGGCCATAGCGATGATTATGTTCGCGCCGATAACCGCCAACATGGCGAGCACGGCGCCTGGGACCGGGGGCGACACGTTCCTCAACCTGTGGGGGGCGTGGTGGGTTCCGTACGCGATATTCACGCTTCACGCAAGCATATGGAACACAAGCCTGCTGTTCTGGCCGGTTGGCGCTAGCCTGGTCTACCAGACGATGTCGCCGCTCGGAGGGCTTCTCGTAGCCCCGTTCCAGCTGATTAGCATACCGTTCGCATACAACGTTCTCTTCTTCCTCGGGTTCGCGCTTTCGGGAATGACGATGTATGTGCTGGCGAATTACTTCACAAGGAACGTCTACGCCTCGGCCTTCGCCGGGCTCGTGTATGCGTTCAGTGCCGTGCACATAGCGCTCGCCGTCCCGCATATCGACTGGATTAACATCGAATGGATACCACTTGCGCTCTATTTCTTCATCCGTATGATCAAGGAAAAGAACTGGTATTGGGATGCGATAGGCCTTGGCATCTCTTTTGTCCTGATAACGTTCATGGGAGACCTGGAGCAGTCAGTGATGACACTGCTCCTCCTCGCTGCGGTCCTTGTCGCCTACCTGATACCGAAGAGCACCAGGGCGCTTATGCTGACTCCTAGGTTCGCGACCCTGGTCGCTATTGCAATTGTCACCGCTTTGGTGGCGGGCTCGTGGGGGTTTGTCCCGATAATAAGCTCTCTGCTGCAACCAGGCACGCTCTCGAATGCGAACTACCTCAATGATTTCCCGCACAATATGCTCTGGAGCAACGACCTGCTTTCGTTCTTCCTTCCGAGCTTCTATAACGGGCTTTACAACGGGCTTGCGGCTGGAAGCTACGCCAATGCGATATACCAGCCAAGCCCATCGGAGAGGGTATCGTTCATAGGCTACACCGTAATCGCCCTCGCCCTCTTCGCGATATACAAGGACAGGAAGCGCACTTATCTCTGGCTTGGCATAGCGGTAATATTCGCGTGGATTTCGCTCGGGCCGTACCTGCAGGTGTACGGAAATAACACCTACATACCCGGCCTATACCAGGTTTATCACTCGGTACCGGGCCTGAACGTGATAAGGGAGCCAGACAGGTTCGACGTCATCGCCAGCGTCGCTTTCGCGATGCTCGCCGCTCTGGGAATGCAGAGCCTGCTCGATTATTTTGGCGCGCATGAGAAACACAAGAAGAGAAAGAACCTGCCGTTGCTCATATTTGGGGTGATTGCACTGATATTCCTCATAAACAACAACGGGTATCCATCTACGCCGCTGCTCCAGTCGCTAGATTACACCAATGCCCATATCCCCGCAATCTATTCCGAACTCTCGCAGCTTAACGGGACATTCTCAGTACTGAACCTTCCAGCGATAAGCGACCCGTATGCGCAGTTCCCGCAGATTTATTCTGGCATGGCGACCTATTACACCACAGCGTCGCACAAACCGATAGTAGGCGGAGACGCGACGAGGACAAACACTACGCAGGAACTGTCGCTTTACAGCATTCCGCTGGTTGTGCAGTCCAGCAACCTTCAGATAACAGGAAATGCGTCATACCAGTCTCCGGTGCTCCAGAACTACACAAACCAGACCCTCCTTGCCCTCTACGGTTACAATACAGCCTTTGTCTCGGTGTTCTACAATGCGTATTCGCAGAGCGAGGCCGCACAGCTGGAGAAACTGGTGTCGGTCTTCGGGCAGCCCGTTTACTACGACAACAGCACTGTGGTGTTCGAGACCTCGAATGCGATAGGCAGGTCGCTCTTCAAGAGCTACGTCGCATCCCCATCCCTGCAGGACTGGCAGCTTACGCAGATATATTACCAGGGCGAAACGCAGGACGTCTGGCTCCCGCTGAATGGCGGCGACATAACAGTATATGCGCCGTACGCCAACGCTTCTTCGGAATTGCCATCGCAGCAGTACACCTCTTACATAAACACGACGATGAGCTTCTATGCGATAACGAACCTTACCGTTCCGGTGCCGCTGTACGTTTATGCGCAGACATCTTCTTCGGGACCGGAGCTTGTGGGCGTCGTGAATGTCACGCGCTCCCTTCTACAGTACAAAGCGAGCATGCCGCTCGTATCAGGCCCCCACGGAGACGTCATCCTGTTTGTCCCTAAAGCGAGCGCAACTGCGCTGGTGGCAATAAAGAACATTACGTTCTCGCGCGGCTGAGCCCGCTGTTGATCCTGTGCCGGTAAAGGTAATAGTAGACAAAAGGGAAAGGAACGGGGCGCTGCTTGATGGCTTGAAGAGCAGGGGAGCCGAGATCGCGTTTGAAACCTTGCACGTTGGGGACTATGTAGCGTCCGACAGGATATGCATTGAGCGGAAGACCATATCGGATTTCGAAAGCTCGATCATGAGCGGGAGGCTGTTCGAACAGCTCGAACGGCTGAGAGAGCACTACGATTTCCCGATCCTCGTGCTGGAAGGCGACAGAGGGGAAGCAAGGCTGGACCGCAACGTGATAAACGGAACGATTGTCTCGGTATACGTTGACTATTCGATTCCGGTTATGATTTCGGAAGGGCCGAGTGATACCGCGGATATTATCTTCAACATAGCAAAGAGGGAGCAGAACTGCGCTGTGAGAGAGCCCTCGCTGAAAGGCGCAGCCAGGGCACATACTCCAGAGCAGTTCAAGGAATACATTGTGGGGAACCTTCCTGGTGTAGGGCCTAAGCTCGCGAGGTCGCTGCTGAAGCATTTCGGCACTGTAAAGGGGATAGCGAACGCGAAAGTTGAGGAGCTAATGGAAGTGGAGAAGATAGGGAAGAAGAAAGCGGAGCGCATTCACGAGGTACTCGGCGAGGAGTATATCTACGTGGAATGAACTACGGAGCCGTATAGCTGCCCTCCCAGGAACTCGAGAACGTTACTCCGGTTGGCTGGCCGTTGTTGCCGTTTCCAGAGTAGTCGTTCGCGTTGCCGTTTAGGGGCCACCATCCGGTCAGGTTCTGCGGGCGGATCGGGGCGCCGCCTATTCCTTCGAGGTAGAGCTGGAGCAATTCGTCTGACGAAAGGCTGGTGTTGTATAACTGTACATTCGATACGTCCCCGGGCAGGCACCCCTCGCCTATATGGAGTGCCTGTGTGCTTGCCGCTATGCTCACCAGCGGCGCTGTTGCGGAGACAAGCCCTCCGTTATAGTTCACATAAACAGTAGCCAGTTTTGTGTCAGGTGAAAATGTAAGAGCGATAAACCGCCACTGGCCATATATCCTATACTGACTGTTACTGAGATCCGGCTGCGTAAAAGTGACGGTATTCCCTATATCCCCGTACGGATCCTGAACCCACCCCAGTCCGAGCTCATAGCCTTCCGGATTTGTGAACTTGTTTGCAACGAACTCTGCGGTACAGCTGCCAGTCCCCGGTTGGTTAGAGAATACCCACCCTGAAACAGTCAGTGCTGTAGATGGATCGATTGCCGCAGAATCCGGTATTGTTATCATACTTGGAATTCCTGGTTCAAAAGAGGCAACATACTCAGGTAGCAGCCCGTTGCACTGCCCTTCCAGTGACACACCCGCGACGGTTCTGCTGACCTGGCACGCGCCCGGCTGCGCATGTGGTTGGAAATTCCCTGAGGAGAAGACACCCAGCTGGAAGAGCACCGACAGGACGACCGCTATGATGAGTATCGCCCATCCGTATGTCATCAGGTATTCCATCGCGGACTGGGATTTCATACTACCATTAAACAGATTGTGTTTAAATTTCTTGTTAATCGCTAATTCTCGCTACCGCCATTTTCTGCAAGACAAGAGTGTCTAACTCCTTCGCATTCCTTGCATCGATGGAGTAGTTCTTCGCAGTCTTGATGGATTCGGTTGTAGCTGGTTTGAACTCCCTTATGTCGGTCAGCAGCGTCGCTATATGGTTGAAACTCTTCGTGTTGTCTGCAAAGGCAACGAAGTTTTGCGGGTCCTTCGCCCCGATAACCGGTATCGCATCCTTTATCTGCTTCCTCATCGACGCGAAGAGCAGCATCTCAATGGCCATGTTCTTCGCGATGTTGGTGTGCTCCTTGAACGAGAGCCGCGCGTTCAGATAAGCCCCGAGCAGATGCTTTCTGCTGATTACCATAGATGGCTCGAGCAGCTGGACCGTACCCTTGCACTTGGAAGCTGCTTTCAACACGTCTTCCAGGTTTTTTGCAGAGGCTAGCTTTATTACTTCAGGCATGGTTACAGATTTGATTCAGGATTATAAACCTTTTCCTTGAAAGTGTGCTTCGCTGCATACCTGCACTATTTCGGATACGGCTCTGGTAGGATGCCCTTCCAATCCTCGCGAAGTTGCAGGTGACCTCCTTTCAGCGCACAGGATCTATCTCCAGCATACGCTGGAAGTGAGGATGTCCTCTCGGCTATTTCCCTAGCCATGTCAACACAGATAGCATGGAGCAAATCGCATGCCTCATAGACACCAGCACCTCCAATTTGCCAGAAATGAGAACCTATGGCTACTTGTTCCTCACCAAGCCTTTGGTACAGTTGGCCGATAAGTTCAGCGCGTAGCTGCTCTGCCGTTTTTACATGTTCGCAGATTGGATGCGGATCTCTTGCGTCATCCATCTGCTTGAGCGTATCTTCGAGCCTAATTTTTTCTCTTATGTGAAAGTCAATCACCCTGCGAACTCCTTCATGAGCTTTTTTGTATGAGAAGTCAGGGCGCCATCTTTTTTAGTGCGAAACCTTGTACGATATCTGAACTGGAAGGCAAAAGGCGATTCTATGCGCAGTTCACTTACTGCGCTTACGACGTGTCCATGGGA
>JAJZNR010000029.1 GCA_021811605.1 Microcaldota archaeon
AACACAACGTTCCAGCCATTTCGGAAGTCGTCTATTATCGCAGTCACCGGATCACGAAAGTTATTCGATGTAAAGCTCTTTAATGTTTCCATATGCAGAACGCAGTCATGGCGCCGAGTACCCTCCAGTCCACGCGCTACTATAGTCGATTCCGCTTCCGTAAATCTGCCCGTTGTAATTATTACCAGAGTAGTCGTTCGCGTTGCCGTTGAGCGGCCACCACCCTACCAGATTCTGTGGCCTTATCGGGGCTCCGCCTATCCCCTCGAGATACAGTGCCTGTATCTCATAAGCGGAGAGCGATACGTTGTATGCCTGTATGTTCGCCATATAGCCTCCTGCCCAAGCGCCACACGGGCTCTGTCCCACCACAAGGGGCGATCCGGCTTGGGTATTCAATGCATCTACCAAACCAGCAGTAATCTCATTGCTATCGAGATAAAGGTTTATTGTGGTGCCACCTGGGTACGAAAAGGCTTCGAAGTACCACGTACCGGGCGTTATCTGCTGATTCGAAGGTGAAACGTCATCGTACGACGCCATAAAATAAAGCTGTCCATTGCTGAATGGTCCTGTCAGATAGTTTATAGTCCCTGGACTCCCGCTTGAGCATCCCTGTCCCCAACCAACTCCAGATCTATCGTCTCCATTGGCATTCACTTTAAACCATACTGTCAAAGTTCTTGCGGAAGAACCGGAAGGCAAGCCCGGGTCTATGGCAAGTATATTTCCAGTAGCTCCATTCACCGAAGCCACATACTGCGGCAGAAGACCGTTGCACTGCCCCTCCAAGGACACACCAGCGGCAGTCCTGCTGACCTGGCACGCGCCCGGCTGCGCGTGTGGCTGGAAGTTCCCCGATGAGAAGACACCGAGCTGGAAGAGCACTGAGAGGACGACGGCGATGATGAGGATTGCCCACCCATATGTCATCAGGTATTCCATCGCGGACTGGGATTTGTGCATGCAACCTACCCAATAGTGCAGCTCACCCATAAAAACATTAGCATCTCAATTTAGAAGGATTCGATGTTTTCGGGATTGTTCGGCTCCGACGCTAAAATAGAGTTCGGCACTAGCGGATGGAGGCCGGAGCTCAAGGATTTCACCGACAGGAATGTTGCCCGAGTAGCGGAGGGGATGGCAAAGTATCTTAAGGAAAGGAACAATGAGGGTGTGGTGATAGTCGGCTTCGACGCACGCCCCACTTCGGAGCATGCTGCAGAGGTCGTCTGCGGCGTTCTCGCCGCGAACGGTTTCGATACCTACATATCTGACATGCCGATACCAACGCCTGCGGTAACGAAATCTGTGATAATGAGGAACGCAATCGGCGGGGTGGTCGTCACAGCAAGCCACAATCCGATGAACTACAACGGCATAAAGCTCATAATGGGCGGGGGAGCGCCCCTACCTGACGACACAGCAGCGAAGATTGAATCCCTGCTGCCCAAGTCCGCGAAGGCGCAGAAGTATTCAAGGAAGCCGCTCAACCTGAAGGAGGAATACATAACTGACCTGGAAAAAAACCTCAACCTATCCAAAGCCGTAGGGATGCACATAATCGTAGACCCGATGTTCGGCGCCGCGGCAGGCTATCTGGTCGAGCTGCTGCGGAGACACGGCGCCAATGTCGACGAAATAAGAAACGTGCGCGGAATGGGTGGCGACACGACCCCAAATCCTCTAAGGGAGAATGTCAAGGACCTAATCACAGAAGTCACCCAGAGGCACGCCGACCTCGGCCTGGCTCACGACGGAGACGGTGATCGGATAGTAGCCGTCGACAATCTCGGCAACTACTATTCATCGAACCAGCTTGGCCTGATAGCCGCGGATTACATGTATCGGATAAAGAACGCACATGGACCAATAGTAAGGTCCCTTGCAACTCCAACATGCTTTGACAGGCTCGCTGCGAGATACCGTGTCAACCTAATCGAGACGAAGGTGGGCTTCAAGTATCTCGGGGCAGAGCTCGCGAAGGGCGCATCAATCGCAGTCGAGGAAAGCGGAGGCATCGGATTCGGGTGGTGGATTCCGGACAAGGATGGCGTTGCCGCAGGTGCGTATCTGATAGAGGCGATAAGCCAGCAGGGCAGGCCAATAAACGAACTCTGGGATTCTATGTCAAGCGAGTACAGCTATCCAAAGTTCATGGCTTACGATGTGAAGCTCGAACAGAAAGTAGAGACCACGATGGAATTCCTGTACAAGGATCCCGCGCGTCTCCTGTTCGGCGGCAGGAACATAGTGAACAGGGACACCAGCGACGGGATAAAACTGCTGCTTGATGACGGCGCATGGGTGCTGATACGGGAATCCAAGACCGAGCCGAAACTACGCATCTACATACAGGCCAACGATGATACGGAGATGCGCGAGTTGCAGGGAGCGGTCAACAGGTTCCTTGGGGAATGGCTGCCCTATTAGCGCTGCAGACCTCCAGGATGCGAGTCAGGAACCCTTCCGCTATCGCGGACTTCTTCCTGCCCTTCCTCGTAATCGCCGTCTTCGCCTTCACATTCTTCTCCTTTTTCCCCTTTCGGAGGCATCTTTTTTACATAATGCAGCGGCGGCACCTGAGTCTCGATTGCATATCCCCCGCTTCTCGGAGACTCTTCAAGGTCTATCCAGCCCGGTTTTATCACCTCGAGTCCTGCAGGAAGCACTCTTTCGGAAAGCGTAGCAGGATGCAGTTCAACACGAAGATTTTCTGACGTGTCTTCTACTTTAGGAGCTATCCTTACCATTACTCCACCAGCCATGGAGGTATCAAGGGTATGGAGAAGCGGCGTGGGTTCACCTCTTCGCACGGCACGCCGTGCCGCCATCTGACCTTCCTTCTCTTCCGCTGGCTCCGCCTGTGCAGCACCCGTTCTCTTTTTGTCAGTGCCCGTCAAACTAATCGCCAGATGGGCTTTCATCACATCAGATATTTATACCGCTCTTTCGGATACGTCTCAAGTCAGGGTCGTACCATGGCGCCAAAGTGGATGAGCAGGGGTGTCGTCCTAATATCGCTCTCGGCGTTCTTCGCCGATGTAGGATACCAGGCGGTGCAGGCGCTCTTCCCGATATATCTTGTGCTCACTCTCTCGTCTAGCCCATTCTACCTCGGACTCGCCAACGCGATAGCATTCGGCGGCGGCGCGATTTTCGCCTATTTCGGCGGAATGCTCGGGAACAGGCACAGCAGGAAGTGGCTTGCAGCAGGCGGCAGTGCGTTCATACTTTTGATGCCTCTTGTCGGTCTTACTATCAATCCGATACTAGCCATCGCCTTCTTCGCGGCCGGGTGGTGGGCGCGCAACTTCAGGGTTCCGCCGCGGAGGTCTATGCTCGCTGACCTTACCAGAAAAGGAGACCTCGGCAAGGTCTTCGGCTTCCTCCACACCCTCGATATAGGGGGCGGGATGATATCCGTCGTGCTCCTTCTTGCGCTGCTTGCTTTTGGGGTAAGCCAAAACAGCGCGCTGATGCTGACTGCAATCCCCCTAATCATTTCGGTGTCCCTGCTTCTCTCGATAACCGATGTAAGAAGGAGGCGCACCGCACCAGAGCCGCAGCGCAAGCTGAAGATAAGCAAGAACACGTTCAGGGGCGTAATCGCCGCCACCGCCCTATACGGTTTCAGCTACTACAGCCTCGGATTCCCCATACTCACAATAGCGAAGAGCTCCAACGCCATCATCGGAATCGGTTCATATGGCGTGTATCTGGGCGTGTCGGCATTCGCTGGGTACTACATCGGTTCCAGGAAAGGGCTCAACAGGATAAAGGCGCTAGGTTACTTCGGATACGCGCTTTCGGGAATAGGAACCGGAATAATCGCTCTCGCGTATGCACTCGGCAGCGGCTTCTCTCTTTACTATCTAGGAGTCGCGCTGATGGGTGTTGGGCTGGGTGCGGTAGAGACGATGGAACCCACAATAATATCGCTGGTGCGCGGTGCAGTGAAATTGGATACTGGAATGGGAATCCTCCAGGCGTCGCGCGGTTTCGGCCTCTTCTTCGCAAACCTGATAATGGGCGTACTCTACGTGTTCAGCCCGATCGATTCCTACATATATGCGAGTGTAATATCCATAACTGCAGGACTGCTCGTAATCCACGCGGGAAAAGGTTTCAATCCCTGACGTTTTCCCCTTCGCGTCTTCTTCTTCTTACTTCTCTCCCTTGTTCTTTCCAGTTGCAGGAGCTCTCTTTGCCGCTTTCTGCATGTATATCTGCTCCGGAAGCTCGTGTCTCCTCAGCCTGTTCAGGAGTGATCCGGGAACGCTGGTGGCGTGCTTTTCCACTTCGCGCAGCAGGTAGCCGCTTCCAGGCGTTGTGTCCTCGCCCGCATTCTCAAGATTAGATGGTTCCATAGATTCGTGCAGTGCGTCTATCGGTGTCGCCATTTCGGTCGCCTTTTCTTTTTTCTTTGTTAATGATGCTGTTACGTATTTAAAGATTACGTCCAATGTCGTTATCAAGGAAAACCTTTAAAGAGATGGCTCTCTCCGCCGGGACAAGCTGCGCAAAGCACTTCGTCTTTTCGGAAACCCAACTCTCTGTTTATTTATACGCTGCGTGCCAATCAATTCCGAGGTTCGATAGAATGGGTTACATAATCGACTCGCTTAGACTCTCCGAGGACAAGGAGGTGTATCCTCCGCTTGACGATTCTGTAATCCTCGCAAAAGCCGTCGAGGTCCATGCCTTCGGCTCCGTGCTGGACATGGGCACGGGGACCGGCGTGCAGGGAATAGTCGCCGCATTAAAGGGCTGCGATGTCACGTTCGCCGACATAAGTGCGAAGGCGCTGGAGATTGCAGAGAAAAACGCCAAGGCGAACGGCGTAAATGGCAAGTTCGTAAAGACTAACCTGTTTTCGAAGCTCAAGGGCAGGAAGTTCAACACGATAATCTTCAATCCTCCTTACCTTCCCAGCGAGCTAGGCGCAGAAGAAATACTCGCCCTCCACGGGGGCGGGAAACAGGGCAGAGAGGTGATTGACAGGTTCCTTTCGCAATACCGGAATTTCATTGCGAAGGACCACACCGTGCTGCTTGTGGAGAGCTCCCTCAACAACTATCCTGCAGATGCGAAGCGCCTCAAGGCGCAGATTGTAGGGAAGACCCACTACTTTTTTGAAGACATAGTGGTGCTAAAGTTCCTCTGAATTTTTAAACATTGGCATTCATTACTTTATTGTAAGCATTGGTGCGTATTGCATGACGTTCGGCCTACTTCCAATCCTGATGCAGGCGGCCGGAGCCGCGCAGACGTACGTGACCGCCGGTTCTGTATACACTGAGAACACAATCACAGTGCTCATCGAGATACTTACCATACTTGCCATATCGATGCAGATAGCAAGAGGGTACTTCCTCAGGATACTCAGGAAGTTCACGCTCAGGCTTGCCGCAGATATATGGTGGCTCCTGTTCATCCTGCTCAGGGATGCTAGCATATTCCTGGTCCTGTTCCTCGGTGTCAGCCTGTTCTGGCCCGGCACTTACCAGGACTACCCGATAGCGGTTCCGTTCCAACCTCTGGCCATAGACTTCTTCGCGTTCGCACTCGTGCTCCTCCTCATAAAAGATACAGACGAAGATCCATTCTACAACAGCCTGCTCACCATATTCGTCCTTGCCGGCACAGTACTATACCTTTTCGGCACCGTCTTTGTCACAGAGAGCGCCCTCGCCCTCGCTGTGCTGCCGCCTACAGTATCTCCGAGCGTCGGAAACTTCTGGGGATTCATAAACCAAAACTTCAACTCTGAGAACGCACCGGCGATGTCGATATACTCGTTTTATGTCACGTTCGCGCTCCTGCTGATAGCCGGAGGCATAGCCATAGCGAACTCCTTCCATCCCAACTACCCGAGGACGAGCGTGCAGACCAATCCCAAACCTATAGTAAAGCAGGCGTGAGCCATGCCGTACCAGTTCACTTTTGATAACACACTTTGCATCCAGTGTGGGGTGTGCGGAGATGTCTGCCCGGTCAACACCCTCGATTTCACACGCCCTTACCACAAGAACATAGAGGACGAAAGGGACGCCCACGATGAAGCCGTCCAGGACATGACCGAGTACCCGATACAGATATCGAAATGCATAGGCTGCGACATCTGCCAGGAGGAATGCCCGGTGTCGTGCATAACCATACTTTCCGTGAAGGCGGAGCCCAAGTACGCTCCGCAGCAGGGGCCCATGGTGCGCGAGGAACCCGTGAAGGATGAGTTCTCGCTATCGAAGTACACAAAGGTGCGCCCATCGAGAGTGAAGGCGAAGGACCCGTGGGGCAACCTCTATGTCTACATACCAAAGAGGAGAAAGAGCTCCACGCAGACGATGGTTGAGCCGGACATGCCTGTCGAACACTAGCAGATTCCAATCCTACAATGCTATTTACGGAGTGCCTCCTAACAAAAACCGTAATACGTATTAGTGTTTTTTATATTTCCGATTCTTTTAAATATCTGGACAAATAGAGGGATTTACAGAGAATATGGTAACAACAACAACCATGGTACGGGATGGCAAAGATGGCGAGCGCAAGCCACCAGTGCATTCCGATAATCCACACACATCGAATACATCCGGCACACCACGTGCATCAAATGAAAAGGCGAATAAGCAGCCTTTCCACATAGCTTCTCTGATAGCCAGCGTAAAGACCGATCTAAAAGAGGACCGGCCTGCCATATCCGTGCAAGAGCTCGCGCAGCGCCTCAGAGGCATAACTATAGACAGGGCGTTATCCGACTTAAAAGAATCGCTCGAAAACCTCGAAACAAAACCGAAGAAAGTCGACCCTGCGGCTGTAGCAACCCGCCTGCGGTTGCTCAAGACGTGTATTTCTTACTCCGATGAAACATGGGCGCTCCACATAGTAGATACTTTCGCCCCCGCACTTAACAAGGATGGCAGTGCATGCGAGCTAAAGGAGGCTCCAGACGGTACTGAATACCTGGTCTTTAACGGCTCAAAAGGATTCACTGGCATCCCCGGAGCAAAGGAACTGGGGTTAAGCGAACAACAGTATACATCCTTCATTCTCCTCAGACCGCACGCCCGCAAGCTAATCCAAGACACCTTACTGCAGAATGTGGAAACCATAACCAAACTCAAGCTTGAGCTTGCGGTAACAAATGGCAGGATAGTTGAATTGACCGAAGAGTCAAAGCAGCTAAAGGCGGAGCTCGAGCAGAAGACGGCAGATATAGCTGCCTTAAACACGAAGGTTGCCAACGTCCAGAAGATGCGCGACAACGACCAGCTCGAACTCGAGCGCTACAACGTGGAAAAGCAGCGCGCCATAGACGCACAGTATACGTTAACACAGAAGCTCAAGGACTCGGAGAACGAAATATCGAACCTGCAGAAAAAGGCAGCTGAATTGGAAAGCGGCATGGCTGCCAATGCGCAGGCGCACGAGGCTGCCCTTGAAGAGCTCAAAGCAAGGCATTCGGAGGAACTCAAGGAAAAGGACATGGCGCATCGCGAGATTGATGGTCTTAACGAGGGAAAGATTCTCGAGCTCAAGGCAAAGGTCGTAGAGCTCAGCAAGCAGATTACTGTACTTGGCGAAGCCAAGGCCTCTCTAGACGCGGCGACCGCCGAGGTAACCAAAGCGCAACACGAAGCTGCAGAAGAGCGGCAGAAGGTCTCCGGGATAGTGGAAGGTTATGTAGCCAAGCTTACAGAGTCGGAGAGAGCACACGCAACGGAACTGGAGACGCTGAATAGAACCCACGGCGAGGAGCTGGCAAGACTGAAAGAGTCTCACACTCTAGAGCTCGGCATCCGCACAGACGAATTGCAAAAAACGATAACCGGACTGAAAGGTGAAGTGGCAGCCCTTACTAATGAGAGGGAAACGCTGCTCAGAAAAGCGGAGGAAGACGCCCAAACAATAAAATCCCAGCAAGCACAGATTGTCCAGAAACTTACACGTCGCGTAGAAGGCAGCAATGAAAATGGCATAAGGGACGTCACCGGGAAGGATCCCGAATACAGCGAGGATATCCCAGAAACACGCAGATAATAGGAATAAGCAGCAAACGATGGCAGGTAACCGCCTGTTATTCGGCCTCCATCTTTTGTGTCTTGAGCAAACCTGCCCTCGGCCTGTATATATCTCCGCTTCTTTCGAGCTCCACTATGAACTTGTTCATCGTATCCGCGTCTATCCCAGAGGCTTCTCCCTCGCGCATCACGTCCGTATACCTGGCGCCCTGACCTCCCGAAGCGCTCTCGAGTTTCTTCACAATGTTGATTACCGCGTTGAGCTTGTCGACGCGTTCACGCGACATTCCGGTGCTTAGTATGTCGATGTCCCGCCTTCCGCTAGTGTCTACCGCAAGCTGTTTGAACATGAACTCCGCAAGGAATATCGCCCTCTCCGCGTCCGGTACCTCTACCATGTCAGAGAGCCTGGACTTCGCGCTCGCCTCCGCCATTCTCACGAGCCCTTCAATCTGTCTCGGCGTTATCGGAGTCGCTCCCTGCTTCGCTCCCATCTTCCTAAGGTCAACATAGTATTCCTGAATCCTCTTCGATGCCTCCTGGCTGAGCCTCGGCATCACGTTCTTCTTCGCATAAGCAAGATACTTGCGTAGCAGCTCTTCCTCTATCTGGGGCCTCTCTACCTGCTCTACTCCCTTCACGTCCGCTATCTCCGCTCCTGCGGCGGAATGCTGCGTCAGTATATAGCTGGCTATCTTCTTGTCCTGCTCCTCGTCCATCACATCCTTTATCGGGAATATGAGGTCGAATCTCGAGAGCAGCGTTGCAGGTATGTCGAACTGCGCTACCGGGTAATTGTTAGGGTCGAACCTTCCGAACTTCGGGTTCGCTGCGGCGAGGACCGCCGTCCTGGCGTTGAACGTGGCGATGATTCCCGCTTTTGCCACGCTGACGGTCTGTGATTCGAGCGCCTCGTGCAGTGCCGCCCTGTCTTCCTCGTTCGTCTTGTCGAACTCATCGATGCAGACAGTTCCACCGCTCCCCAAAACAAGGGCCCCTGCCTTCAGCACCCATCCCCCCTCTGCGAACTCGTCCCTCTCGGCAACGGCGGTCATTCCGCCGCCAGTTATCGATTTTCCGCTTACATAAATCCCCTTCGGGACGAGCCTCGTTACCGATTGCAGTATCCTTGTCTTTGCGCTTCCAGGGTCTCCGATGAGCAGTATGTGCATATCGCTCCTTATCTGCCCTCCGTCTACGAGCTTCTTCCCTGGCGTCCCACCGAAGAGCTGCAATGCAACCGCCTGCTTTATCTCATCGTGCCCGTATATCGAGGTGCTGATGGATTTGGAAATCTTGTCGAATATTTTAGGATCCCTCGCCAGCTCCTTTATCTGCCGCTCCTCCTCCTCGCTGATGAGCAGCTCCGCGAACTCCTTCTGTTTGGGCACTATCGAGTTGCAGTCCACGTACATGGTGTAGATGCTCTTCTCGATCTTGCCCCTTATGTTCCTCCTGGGTCTTATCCTCAGGATGCCTGTAAGCTCGATTATGTCACCAGGTATTATCGTATTGACAAGGTCGTCCTCAAGCCACACCTCAAGCTGCCACGTCGGCGTGTTGCCCCTCAATTTCTCGAGAGGGTCCTGCACCGCAATCTTCTGGAAGTTGATGAACGCGCTTTCCTGTGGCATCTGCCTCAGCGTCTTCCTCTTGCACTGGAGGCAGAACTCCGCCACTTCGTCCTTGCCCGCACGGAACTTGTACACCGCTCCGCAGTAACTGCACTTATATGCGTCAATCTTCGCCTTCGGGTTGATCTCCGACCTCTTGACTATCAGCGAGTCTAGTCTCACCATCTTGCCGATGTAGGCGGAACCTACATCCTGCACCAGCGGGCTGTTCGTGTTCTGGTTGAAGAACCGTACGTGGACTTCGTTGCCCTCTTGGTTCACATTGCTGCCCAGTTTCTCCTTAAGGGACTCGTTCGCCCCCTCCAGCACGGTATCAGGGTTGTTTACGAGCTCCGCGGCTAGCTCAGGATCGAACTTCGAAAGGTCGTTGAAATCTACCTTGAGGCTGCGCTTGCCGGGGAAAGATATTATAAGCTCGTTTATCGCGTCCCTATAGTAACGCTCGAGGAAGTCGTCGAACTTCGCCTTTATTCCCTCAACGAGCGGATCCATCCATTTCACCCAACCTGTATCTGCATCAGAACCTCTCATCGTTCTGGTATTTAAAACAAGCGTAGGATTGAGTGCTACAATATGTTAATATGCCTTGCGCAGAAATATAGATGCGGAAGTGTAGCGGCTTCTCCATTTTCCGACGGTGATCTCCTGGGAAAGTTTTACATCACAACTCCTATCTATTACGTGAACGACAAGCCCCACATCGGACATGCATACACCACGATAGCCGCGGATGTGCTGGCAAGGTGGCACAGGCTGAGGGGTGACGATGTGTTCTTCCTCACGGGAACGGACGAGCACGGGGAGAAGATTGCGGCAGCTGCGCAGAAGGCGGGTAAGACACCAAAGGAGTTCGTGGACAGCATAGTCCCTGCATTCAAGAATGTATGGCAGAAGCTCGACATCTCTAACGATTTCTTCATAAGGACGACGGACGAACAGCACGAAAGGATTGTACCTCTGGTAATTGACAAGATCGCAAAGTCGGGCGACATCTACAAGGGCATGTACACGGGGTGGTACTGCGTCCCCGACGAATCGTTCTGGACCGAGCTGCAGCTCGTCGACGGGAAGTGCCCGGAATGCCACCGCGAGGTAAAGCTTGTGCAGGAGGAGTCGTACTTCTTCAGGCTCAGCAGGTACCAGGATAAACTGCTCCAGTTCTACAAAACACATCCCGGATTCCTTTCACCAAAGTACCGGTCGAAGGAGATAATCAATAGGGTAAAGGACGGTCTAAAGGACCTCAGTATCACCCGTACCACGCTGAAGTGGGGCGTGGCATTCCCACAGGATAAAAAACATGTGCTGTACGTATGGGTAGAGGCCCTGTGCAATTACATAACTGCGCTCGATTACCCTGACGGGCAGAAGTTCAAGACCTTCTGGCCTGCGGACGTGCATCTGGTCGGGAAGGAAATCAACTGGTTCCACTCAGTTATCTGGCCCGCTATGCTGTTCTCGGCAGGTATAGAGCCGCCAAAGATGGTCTTCGCACATGGCTGGTGGACCATGGACGGGCAGAAGATGAGCAAAAGCCTGGGAAATGTGGTCGACCCGATCGAGATGGCAGACAAGTACTCCGTTGACGCGTTCAGGTACGCCCTTCTAAGGGAGATGCCGCTGGGGGACGACGGCGATTTCTCGGAGAAGACCATGGTCACACGCCTGAACAACGAGCTAGCTGCAGAACTGGGCAACCTCCTCAACAGGACGTTAACCATAGCGGAGCGGTACGAAGGCAAGGTTGCAGGGAAACCGGAGCTCTCCGAAGCGCTGGACGTAAAAAAAATCGATTCGTTGATGGAGGGGCTCGACACTTTCGGAGCGCTGAACGAGATATTCGCGTTCATCAAGGCGGCGAACAAATACGTCAACGACAAGGAACCCTGGAAGCTGAAGGGCGATGAGCTTGGCCATGTGCTATACAATCTTCTCGAGGCTACACGGATAATCGGGATACTTGTCACCCCGTTCATGCCAGGCACGGGCGAGAAGATAGCGGCGCAGTTGGGAGTCCCGCAGGGCACGCTAGGAGACTGCAAGTTCGGCGCGTTCGCGGGAAAACCGAAGAAAGGAGAGTTGCTTTTCAAGAAGTTTGTCAATGCGAGCGGGAAAACCCACGCCCATTAGATGCGGGAAGAAGGCGAACCGCAGAAGGCAAGGCATGAAAAATTTAATTGTGTAGATTGGGAGCCCGCGACTTCAGCCGTGGGAGGATGTCGCCTTCAGTTTCTCATGTATATCAGTGAATCTTGCTTCCTAGCGGCATCTCTTTATCCGGTTGGAGTATGGAGACTATCAGGTTGTCGGCAGAGCCGTTGTCCGCTGCAAGCAGCATTCCTTCCGAAGGCGCTCCAGCGATAATCTTGGGTTCCAGGTTCACAACCATCACTATGAGCCTTCCCGCAAGCTCCTCCTTCGTGTACCACGGCTTTATCCCAGCGACCAGGTTCCTTACACCGAGCTCTGGTCCAAGATCAACCCTTAGCCTGTACATAGGCTTCCTCGCGCCTTCGTGGTCCTGGACATCCACTATCCTACCGATCCGCATGTCGAGCGCCATGAATTCGTTTATCGTAACCATCAAACCACCAACTTTCGGCTATGAAAATTACCCTCTACAGAGGCTATTTATATTTGGGAACAGTTTATTATATGGATAGTATGGGCACCAGTAACGCGTACGGGCTTTTCGGATCCACAAAGCATACGCCCTCGTCATCGTCCTCGTCGCCTAAACCACTGCAAAGAGCGGAGCGCGAGAAAAGCATACTCGAAAAGATACGCTATGATGTATGGACCAGAGTGGAGGGTGTCCCAATCGTAAGCTCGCGGATTGTAGGCACAAGCACCCTAATGCTGATTACCGGATTCAAGAACAGCGACGGAAGATACATACCGATATTCGTGCACCGATACCATAGCGCATGGCCACGCGAATTCCATAGGATTGAGGACGAGAACGCAAAAGGCAACGTCGTAACAATTGACCTCGAACTGATAAAGCGGCAAAGCACGAAGTACCAATTCACGGTATCGACGCTCCCGGAGGAGGCAAGGCCTGTGATAAAAGAGGTCAGGCCAAAGTACAGGCCCGCATCAATCCAGAGGACCATAGACCCGTCAGATCTATAACAGCAACAGCTCTCGCCATCATTGCTGCTCCTGCCCTTGCTGCGGCTTAAGCTGGTTGCGTTTTACGATCAGCGCCTGCATTCTGTCTGCGTCCGCTGGGCTGGCTGCCAGGTCTGATAGCTGCGGGTATTTGTTCCTGATACCCTGTATCTCCTTTTCTACCTGCTCTAACGTCATCTGGTCTATCTCCTGCGTGTTCTGCGATTTCTGCGCGACACCACCTGGCGCTGTACTTGTAACATAAGGCGGGACCTTTATTTCCGCAGCAGGTTCGTTTTCTTCAGACCACTCCGGAACCGCGCTCTGTTCCAATGTCTGCGCACCCTGTGGCTTCTGCTGGGGTGTAACCCCGCGAGAAATCGGCGGTGGAGGAGGCGGAGGCAGTCTCGTGACGCTCGAATTCTTCTTTGCAAGCTCCTCCTGGAGGCGGTACATCACCTTCGAGATGTAGAGCACCGAAGCATCTTCTCCCTGCGCAAAAGCCCGGATTATCCCGAGCTCCTCGGCGCTGAGTATGCCGAGATACTCCTGCGAATCGAGCTTACCTGCGCTGGCCCTCTGTTTCATATCGTATCTCCACGCTTTGGTATTCAGCTGCAGGAACTCTTCGCTTGTTCTCGCGTTGATGATGTCCTGAATCGTAAAGCCAAACTGGGTGCTTGCCGCTACAGGGGTTGAGTTGTACCAATCCAGGAACACAAATCTGTAAAGCTCCAGGATCCCCTCTGCGCTGTGCATGTATGCCACGTCGTTGAACATCGCGTTCTGCTGCACCTTCGCCCGGGTTCCCTTGTTTTCCTCGAGGTCAAGGTAATCCGTAAGCGTCTTAAGATAATCTTCGGCTTCCGGCACCGGAAGATTCTGCACCATAGCCTGCTGCGCCGGCGCAGCCGCACCGCTCCGGTTCTTCGAAATCATCCCGATCAGTTCCTCCGCAATCTTCTGATTGAAAACGGAGCGCTCAGCTTCCTCTTTTGTATGCGATACCATGACCGCTGCCTCTGCTGCCCTTATCGCTCCATCGAGCGACCTCATCTGCTCGTCGGCATTCCCTTCGGACAGCTCCGCTATTGCAATATTCAATGCGGACAGCTCGAGGAAATTACTCGCTATCGGATCGCGCTGTGTTAGGCGCCTCTGCTCCTCTCTCTCGCCAATAAGGCTGTTCATCCCGCGCGCCTTGAGCAGGCCGATATCTCTCTTCAACGAATCGGTTTCGGCCGTAGCCGGTGCTGTCGCCGAACCCTTCGGCACAGGAGCCTCTCCAGGAAGATTGCTTGTAGCTGATGCCGCCATCTAGTCACCCGATATAATTTGCGCCTTTTCAGATATTTAAAGATGTTGAGCGGCTTCCGCTAATCGGGTCGGCATCATCCCGGTGAGATTGTAAACATATCAGCTGCGTCGCCGACAATCTGCGCCGCAGTGCTTACCGCATTATAGCTGTATCCGCCCATCCTATCGAACACCGCGCGCTTGTTCTGCTCGGCATTGTCTATCAGAGGCCGGTCTTTTTCCTTCAGCCTTATCACCTCTTCCGCCTTGTCCACCGCCTTCTGGAGCGTTTCCTTGTCCCTTGTAATGGTGCCCAGCGCAAGGTAGATGTTCGACAGCTCCAGGTAGTTTTCAAGCGTCGGGGTTCTCTGTATCTCTGCCTCCAGCCTCTCTATCGTCCTCTCCAGGTGGAATATCGCCTCCTTCTTTCCAGTTTCTATGAGGCTGCTGTCGCTGTCCTCGTCTGCAACTGCCACGTATTCAAGCTCTCCGCCTGCGTCTGTTGCGTCGGCGTTGCCCGCATCGGCAAGCGCGGTGTCGATGTCTTCCATGCAATGGCACTCTCTGAAAATGCCTATAAAGGTATCTGCTTTTTCTTGATATCCTAAGCCTCACTTCCGCTATTCCAGCGCATTACACGAAACATCCACAAGCGCTTAAAAATCTAACCAGGCATACTCTCTCGGGGGAGGGGAGAGGGTATTGGCAATAGGCGAATTCAGGGGTAAAGCTGCTGTGCGGCATAGCGCCCGCCAGGGCAATCTATATCAAGGCGCGGTGACCGCCCATGCTATTTTCTCAAACGAAGGCAGGCACACGGAGGCGCTTTCAGGCATACTCGATACCGCCTACAGCGCATACAGGGACGGGATGTACAATACGGCAGCAGAGCACTTCGCGCTCGCAGCAGTATCCGCGCACAACCTTGTCGCAGAAAGCGGCGACAACCCGAACCGCGAGCTTATGAAACAGGAGATAGAAGCGCTTGCAAAAGCGCAAGTGGCATATGAGCGGGCTCAGCACTTCGCAAAAGACCCGAATGAGGCCGCACACGATGCGAGCATGACGGACAGCCTTAAAAACCAGCTCCACAAGAAAGTCCTTGAATACGCAGGCGCGCCGCAGCTCGACCTTCTCAACGGCACGGCCGACCACCTCGATACCAGAAGGGTATCCGCCGACGTGGAATGGCTTGTCTCGAGGGTGATAAGGCGCTTCCAGAGGGAGCTCGGCTCCCTGCTGCCATTGGAGGTGAGAAACAGCACGGGAGCGGAGAGAGACAGATACAGCGCTGCGGTGTCGGAGATGCTCACGAGCTCCGATTCCTCGGAAAGGCTCGCCGCGATACGATCAGCCGGGGTAGGCAGCCTCACTCCAGAAGAGATGCGGACAGCAATGAGCGATCCGCTACCCCTCATCCGGATAATGGTAGCCCGCGAACCATCAGTGCCATTCGAAATACTTGTCGACAGGATGCGCATCGAGAAGGATAAGATAGTCAAGGCAGCCATCGAAGCCGCCATAGAGTCGAGGAGGAAAGGTAACATGCATCTCGCAGCGAAGAAAGCCGTCGAGGCTGGCCTGATAAAGCCGCTGCCCATAACGCTCGTCCGTACAGACGCACCGATACTCTACAGCGCACCTGCTCCTGGTTCCGTCCATGCGGAAAAAGCGAGGAAGAGGAACGCAAGGAATGCGCGGATAAAGGGTCAGGTAAAATCGGGGAAACTTAACGTCCTGACCGATTACTGATCCGGTCTTCGGTCAGTAGCTTCTTGCAAAGTACGGGCTGTGTTTCGCCTTCTTCCCGCATACTACACAATCTCCAAGTCTCTTCTCTTCATCGAACGGAATCGCCCTTACTGTGGCTCCGGTCTCGTCCTTGATCTTCATCTCGCACGCTTCTGCGCCGCACCAATCCGCCTTTACGAATCCGCCACCCTTCTCGATCGTCTCCTTTAACTTCTGGTAATCCTTTGCGGAGTGGGTCTGTTTCTCGAGGGCCGCCCTCGCCCTGGCGAGCATGTCCTTCTGCATGGTCTCCAGCAGTTTCTCGACGCCTGCCGCTATCCCGGACTCGCTGACGCTAGCCTTTTCCGAAGTGTCCCTCCTGACCACCACGACCTTGCCCTCCTTCACGTCGCGCGGACCTATCTCTATCCTCAACGGGACCCCCTCAAGCTCGTGCTGGCTGAACTTCCAGCCCGGAGTCTTGTCGTCCCTCTCATCAAGCACAACGGAAAGCCCAGTGTCTTCAAGCCGCTTCTTAACCTCACGCGCCTTCTTCAGCACGGCGGCCTCCTCCCCGCTCTTGTAAATAGGTACTATCGCGGCATGCACCGGCGCCATCTCCGGAGGGATAACCGCTCCCTTGTCGTCGCCGTGCACCATCAGCACAGCCCCGATAAGCCTCGTCGATATGCCCCACGAAGTGGTCCACGCGAACTGCGGCTGGTTGTTCCTGTCAAGGAACTTTATCCCAAAAGGCTTCGAGAAGTTCTGGCCAAGGTTGTGCGACGTGCCGCCCTGTAGCGCCTTGCCGTCGGGCATCATCAGCTCGATTGTAGTGGTGTAAAGTGCGCCTGCGAACTTCTCCTTCTCGCTCTTCCTCCCCACAATCACAGGGATGGCGAGGTACCTCTCCACGAGCTCTTTGTAGAAACCCAGTATCATCATTACCTCGCGGTCCGCATCCTTCTCGGTCTCGTGAACGGTATGCCCTTCCTGCCAGAGGAACTCGCTCCCCCTAACGAACGGTTTCGTGGATTTTATCTCTGCCCTTAGGATGTTGCACCACTGGTTGAGGAGCAGCGGCAGGTCTCTCCAGCTGCGCACCCATTTCGAGTAGAAGCTGTATATTATCGTCTCCGAGGTGGGACGTATGGCATACCTCTCCCCAAGCTCCTGGCTCCCCCCGTGGGTTACCCAGAACACCTCCGGAGCGAATCCCTCTATGTGGTCCTTCTCCTTGGTGAGGAAGCTCTCTGGAATGAGCAGTGGGAAGTATACGTTCCTGTGCCCAGTCTCCCTTATCATCTTGCCGAACAGCTGCTGTATGCGTTCCCAGATTGCGTATGAGTTTGGCATGTAGGCGATGGTCCCCTGCACAGGCCCGTAATCGGCGAAACCGCCTTTTGTGACGACCTGGGTGTACCATTCGGAAAAGTCTTCCGACTTCTTCACGGTAATGCCTTCCTCTTTCTCCCTCACCTTTCCCTTACCTCCCTTTCCCTCGCTTCCGTTCGTGCCGGCCATCACAGACCACGTTCAAAAATTGACCTGACAACAAGCTTTAGGTTGCTAGCCTCTTTTAACCTTCTGTACGAGTAAGGAATCCACTCCCTCCCGAACGGCACGTATACCGACACCTTCTCCCCTTTCTGCGCGAGCTCCCTTGCGAGCCTGCCCCTTATGCCGTTCAGCATCGCATATGTCACGTCGCGACCGTATTTTTTATTGAGCTCCAGCGCCTTCCTCACCACCGCTTCGTCGTGGGTCGCTATGGTGAACCTCTTCGAGTTCCTGAAAAGATAATCCATCAGAACATAGTAGTTGCCTGTGGTCTCCTCCCTGCTCTGGAAAGCCACGCTTTCCGGCTCGGTGTACGCTCCTTTCACGAGGCGAATCATTCCGCCGTGCCTTGTCACGTTCTTCATGTCGGATATGCTCCTCTTGAGATAGGACTGTATGCATATTCCGGTGCGGCCCCTCCTCGGCACAAGAAGGTAGAGCCTGACAGTCTTAGTCACGTATTTGTGCTCCTCCATGTCCAGCCATACGGTAATGCCGCGCTTCGCGCCCTCCCTCACAATCCTCCTGTAATTCCCAACCAGGGCGCCCCATCCGAGAAGCATGCCAAGCTGCGTCCCCTTCACTGCGACATCCGCCTTAACCCCGCTGTTTCCTATGGCGTCCATGAGCTCAAGTATCGAAGCCACGGCCTTGTCCACGTTCTCCTTCCTGTTGTACGCCTCGCCGAGGTAGTTGAGTATAGCCCTGATATGGTGCCTGTTCAGCGACTTCGCCTTCCCTATCGCGTCTTCGATAGTGGGTCCGGCTATCCATCTTCCGGCAAGCGCCTTCTCGATCCATCCCCCGGCGTCCATATAGCCCACTCCCACTACTCCAAAACGCCGAGCTTCTTAAGGTCTTCCACGAGAAGGTCGTAACCCCTGAACCAGACCGCGTGTATTCCGACCTCCTCGGCGCCAAGCACGTTCTCTATCTGGTTGTCTATGAATACAGCCTCCCCGGGCTTCACCCCTTCTTTTTCCAGCACGTATTCGTATATGTTCGGCCCCGGCTTCCTCATGTGCAGGTCGCAAGACCTGTATACTGTCTTCACCCTCAACATCTTCCCGATCATGGCCATGGCCTCGGCACCCCTGCTGCGGCTGATATTAGAGAGAAGTACCGTCCTGTAGCTTTTCGACACCGCGTTCGCGAGCTCTATAACGTCCCTTTTCGGCTTCGCCAACTTCTTCCAGGCCTTGACCCAGTGCAGGTCGAGGTTCTTAACGCCGAAGTGCTTGCCCACCATCTGCTCCAGTTTTGGCACATCCATGGTGCCGTATTCCATAAGCACTATCAGCGGCATGATGAAGCGCTCCAGCTCTACGGTTGGCACATCTGGCATAAAGTTCCTGTGCAGGTAGTCTATGTACTGCGACTCCATGAAGTCGATGAGCACCCCTCCTATGTCGAACATAACGAGCTTTATCGCCATGAGAGCGCTTCTCAGGCAATCTATAAAAGATTGCGTTTCGATTCAGCTGCGTGGAGACAGTAGTAATCGCACTTGGGGGCAATGCGCTGCTGAACAAGGGCGAAGAGCCCACATTCGGCGTGCAGTCGAGGAACGCGGCCAAGGCCGCCAGCGCACTGGCGCCGTTGCTGGCTCAGAACAAACGGTTCCTAATCACCCATGGCAACGGCCCGCAGGTGGGCGAGGAGCTGCTGCGCAACAAATACGCACTGGGTCACGTGCCATCGCTGCCTATGCACATACTGAACGCGGAGACCCAGGCGCTCATAGGCTCGATATTCGAGACCGCTCTCCTAGAGGAGTTCAGGAAGATCGGGGTCAGCAAGAGGGTATCCACAGTAGTGACCCACGTACTCGTCGACAAGGACGACCCAGGCTTCAAGCGTCCTACGAAGCCGGTGGGCCCTTTCTACACAAAGACACAGCTCGAGAGAGAGCTGAAAAAGGAGGGCTTCGAATACGCGAAGTTCGGCAGCGAATACCGGAGGGTCGTGGCTTCCCCGAAACCGCTGGAGATACTCGAGCTCGAGGCGATAAAACAGATATCGCAGGAAAGCATAGTGATATGTTGCGGAGGTGGCGGGATACCTATATTAAAGGGAATAGGATTCCACAGCGGGCGCGCGGTGATAGACAAGGATCTCACCAGCGCGTTGCTGGCGAACAGCGTCGGCGCGTCTGGGCTTCTAATACTCACTAATGTAGACAGCATCAACGACCCCAAAACCGGAAAACCGATCAGGAAGGCGACCGCAAAGGAGCTCAGAAGAAGGCTGGAGGAGTTCGAAGAGGGGACAATGAGACCAAAGGTAGAGGCGTGCATAGATTTCGTAGGCGGCAAAAAGGAGCGGATAGCAAAGGTCGGGAATCTATTCAAGGTAAAAGAGAAACAAGGCAAGGACTTCGGTACCACCATAGTGGCTTAAATCCAGACAAGGACTGCTTTCAACCTCGAAACTAGGGTTCAAATCCCGGTGGGAGCAAATGATATTTGGGGTTATATACAAGTGCCTCAAATGTCC
>JAJZNR010000031.1 GCA_021811605.1 Microcaldota archaeon
GGATACAGAGGTAGGAGCACATACGCGGAGATGGGTGGCTGCTATTACTCGGGAAGGCTAGCGACTACGGAGAAGCTGAAAGAGTTGAAGAAGCAGGCTATGGTGCTCATACTGAGGGAGGCGCATCGGGGCTACACGATGCCTGTAGGTGTGTGGAACGTGCGTGAGCACGTCCGCGAGACCTTGACCAGGGAACCCGTCATACTGCACAACCTGCAGGAGATGTTCGCTCTTATAATAAAAAAGATGTCGCTCACGCCAACGCAGTGGGTGAAGAACAGCAGACTTCTTAGGGAGCTTATCACCCAGAGGAGGATCTCTGAGTATGTGGCTTAGCCTCCAGGTTTTTGGCCGGAGAGATGCCTATGGGTCCTTCAAAAATTAATCTTTACTGTTGCATTCTGTTTAGCCAAGAAGTAGCCTTCAAAACAGACTCTTCCCTTCGAGTTTAGCACTTCCAGCGCGTACCTTTTACCGCTTAACAGGTGTCTGACGACTACCTTCCTCTCCAGTCGCCCCTCGTAAACATACTCGCCAAGAAATCCGATCCTTATTCCGGTTGCCTTCTTCACGAGTTCCCTTTCTGCCTCGCTATTCACTGTTGTCTCGAACTTCAGTTCGCAGTCTATGTACTCCATTGGTTTTATACGGGCTTCTTTGACATACTCTGAAAGCAGGTCTTTTGGGTTTATGGCCGCTACTTCATCATAATCTACAGTGCGGATGAATACGGTATCGTGGACCAGCTTGTCCCCGCCTTGCTTTACCACGTAGTTCAGAGCCCCCACCCTTGAGTTGAGGTGCTTGAGCTTCGAGACCACGCTGTCCTCCTCGATGTGGGTGAAGATGAGGTCCTTCGCCGCCATCTCGGCTATATCAGGAGCCTGCTTGAGATAGAGCTTTATCTGGCACAGCCTTCTTATGCTGGGCTCTATGTCAACTATATTGTGGGTGAGGAGCATGAGGCCTATCCCCTGCTTCCTGAAATCTTGTATTCGGTACTTGAGGTCCTGCACAGATGCGGCTTCCGGATCTCGGAATACAAGCTGTGCCTCCTCAAGGCACATCAACAGCTTAAGCCTGGAATCATTGTTGGTGTCGAATGTTGTCGCGATAGAGTATAGCTGGTTGAGTATGAGTGCGTAAAAATACGGCTTTGCTGCATTGCTCACCCGGGAAAGGTCGAAGATTATGCCATTCTTCATGAGCTCCTCGAACCTGATTCCATTTGTGCACGAATATTCTACACGGCTGATTATTGCACGGAGGTTCTCTAGCGCGGAGTGGATGTTCTCACCGTGTTTTGTGTATTTGTATCCCGAACCGGTCTTCCGCGCGTGGAACCTGACAAGGCTTCGCTCTATCTCCTCGTACACGCTTACCGGGTCAGGAGTCCTTGTCTCCGAGTATACCCTACGGAACGCGCTCAGCATGCACTTCTCCATCGGATTCCTATAAGGACCTGCATTAGACGCTGATGACAGTATCATTGCGAGGTCTTCATAGAACTGAATGGGATTTACCGCTTCGCTGCACCTGAAAAAGTTTATTGGAGTAGAATCATCATATATCCTAACAAGGTACATGCCGTTCTTCACGGCAAAGTCGTTCCACTCGTTGGTTGGGGAGATTATTGCGATACTTGGCTTCGATTCAGCGGTCATGAGAGACTCTATCATTATCATGGCTTCTTTGGTCTTCCCAGAGCCGGGCAGGCCGGTTATCATGCAGCCAAGGTTGAGCGCGGATGGTTCCAGCCGCACGTCCCAATTGGTATCTATCACGCCCTCCTTCATGTATGTGCCCACCTTTATGCCTGGAACCTGCCTGGGCTTTATCGTGTGTATTAGGTGGTTCAGCGAGTACGCCCCGCGAAAGTTTAGGAACGCGCTTGCGATATCGACCCCCACTGGTATGGCTTTGATTCTTGAAAGCTCCGCGGTCGAAGGCATGCCTGCAGACTTTATCCTGCATTCCGATAGGACGAGCAGCCTGCTGTTGATATAGTCGTTTACCGTCTTCTTGTCAAGGTTGGTAAGAAGGTACGTCTTATAGGCAAGACCGTTCTTCAGCACAGAGGCATTTATCGATTCCAGTATCTCGCTAAGCATCATCACCTCTTCGGAGTTCTGGAAGCTCTCGTGATGGAGAGATGAGTTTACCTTCCTGCTCAGGAGGTCGGAAGGGACAGATATGGTTTCTCCGGTCTTCTGTTTTGATAGTGTTGTCTCAACGAACGCCTTTGCAGTTCGAATTTCGTCCAACCCTATTGGAACAAAGACAATCGCAAGGGCGCCTTCGTTTTCCTGGAGGTCGAAGATATCATCAAACACTTTTGTTTTGTCGATTGTGCTTGTTTTCCTGTAAAAATTTTTCACGGACCAATTTCCAGTGCTGAAGCAGTAGTTGCACTTTTGCAGTTCAAATCCTGGAACGTTAAAGCTGGCTTCCTTTGCAAACTCGGCCCTGGCGTTTTCGACTCCAAGAATGGTGCTGTTTCGGCCAAAGTCGTATATCAGATAGAATGTATTGCCTCCTATCGAGTCGAAAAGAGAAAGCATTCCGGTGTCATCGTCAGGGAGGCTGGTCACTTCAAAGAACGACACCGCATTGCTAGGAATCCCCATTTAACCGTGATGATTACTGAAGGTTCAGCTATTTATATGTTGTGGTTTGGTATATGAATATGGAGTTTGATATACATTAGTCCATGACTAAACCAAAACCGATGGACTCATCTTTTCCACTTTCACTCTATACTCTTTTGCCCATATTAGGTGGTCCTGCCTCAAAAGATGCGTAGTTGATTCATGCTTGCCGCATACACGCACCACATGACTATAGGCTTCGCCATCCCACATCACGCCGAGGCGGAAGCCCATGGCCTTCAGCTCGTGATTATCCAACATTTTCTCAACTTCATCTTGGTCGCGATGATGCGGATATTCGGTTGGAATCTGTATTGTTGCAATAAAGGGCGTCCCTCTCGCAAGTATGCGATCCTTTTCCCTGTCTTGATACCTCTTAAAGTGATCGCGCTGTTCAGGCCAAGATACATTCTCATGAAGTACCAGTTCGGCGTTGCCAAATCCCGTCAATACAGCCTCCAAACGCTTCATGAATTCTTTCCCCTCTTCTTTGACACATTTTGATTCCGGTTTTGGAATCTGTAATATCGTGTCCATGATCTCAACGAGGTTTTCATTTTCACCTTGATGCAACCTGGCACAAAATCCTCTCAATGCCGATTCTGTCATCTTTCTATCGTAGTTCCATGCGCTCTTTATCTTTGGTACTATATCTTTTGCAGTAAATGCATCTATAGCGGCATTGCGCAATTTTTTATCATGAGAAGACTGTGGGCCACATGCATTTCCGCGATAGTGAACCTGCATGTTCAGGAAATCGCATAGCACTGGTGAGTCGTTGTATTGTCTGTTTATGGGTAAAAATTGTGTGACTGTTAACCCGTTATATATGACTTTTGTCGGAAGGAATGCTGTTTTGTCTGCTGGCATAATATTCACCACATACGCTCTGTTTGTATAATATTTATACTTTTCCAAGCTAGAAGTCGGTAAATTACCACGGAACTTTCTTCAGCCCTAGCTTGTAGGCGCCAATATTGGTCCCGACATGGATGATTCCTGTTAGGGCAACAAGGAATAGCACACCGTAGAGGGACGGGAGATTTCCGAACGGATATGCAAAGAGAACCGCGAATACAAAGAAACCGTATTGGTCCATTACCGGGAAACTGGAGCCCGGCTTGAACCTGAACTGTCGCTTGAGGAAGCTTCCGAGGAGGTCGCCGAAGACAGCGCCGAACGTCATGACTATGAACGAGATTAGCAGGCCAGGGAGCGCCCAGCTCTCTATGTAACCAGCGATAAAGCCCGCGAGTAACGCTACAATCGTACCGCGTATTGTCTTATTGTCGCCAAGTATCCGTATACCCCTGAACTTCTTCTTCAGGTCGAGCGGTCCCCAGGCCCCGCCAAGCAGAACCGGTATGCCGTTCGCCGCGTATGCGGGAAATATGAAAAGTATCGGATATATTACAACGCTAAAGAGAAGATTGCTTACCAAGAAATCACTCCACAACCGCCTTTATCCTCCTCACTCCTGCCGCTACGGCTTCCTGCTTCGTTATCTTGAAATGATGGAGCTCGCGGGTGTTCTTTACGTGAGGTCCGCCGCATACCTCCCTCGAATAGACCCTATCGCCTTTTGAGACGGTATACACTTTCACGACCTTCTCGTATTTCGCTTCGAAGACCCCCTGCGCTCCCTGCTTCTTTGCCTCCTCGATGCTCATCATCGCGAACGACACGTCAGCCTCCGCCTTTATTGCGTCGTTTACCCAGTCTTCTATCCGTTTTATCTGATCGTCCGTAAGCTTCTTATCGTAATTGAAGTCGAACCTCAGCCTCTCCTTTGTAATGTTGGAGCCCATCTGATGTATCGACGGATCGACCACCTGCCTTAGCGCCTCGTTCAGCAAGTGTGTAGCGGTGTGGAGCTTGGTTGTCTCTTCGCTGTGATCCGCAAGCCCACCTTTGAACTTCTGCTCCGCTCCTTTGCGTGAGAGGTCCTGGTGCGCCTTCATCAATGAGTCGAAGCCTTCTTTGTCAACAGAGAATCCTTTCTCTTTGCACATCTCGGCTGTAATCTCGAGCGGGAACCCAAAGCTCTGGAAGAGGTCGAATGCGCTCTTCGCGCTGAGTATCTTCTGGTGTGACCCCTCAAGAAGCTGTAGCTCCCTTTCGAGGAGCTTTGTCCCGTTTTCCAGGGCTACAGAGAACTTCTCCTCTTCCTTTTCAAGTTCCTCGAATATGCGCGCCCTGTTCTTCCTCAGCTCGGGGTATGAATCGCCCATGACGTCGATAACCACCTTTGCGAGTTCGTTGCAGAATTCGCCTCTTATGCCGATTATCCTTGCGTGCCTTATGGCCCTCCTGATGAAACGGCGAAGCACATATCCCTGGTCTACGTTGCTTGGGACCACTCCCTTATTCTCACCGAGGACCATCACAGCGGCGCGGATGTGGTCTGTAACTATGCGTGCATTGCGGTTCGTTTTTGCGGTGGCTGGAGCAGAAATCGATATTACCCTGTCGAGGATGGCGGCGAGGGTATCGCATGCATATGCGTTGTCCGCACCGTTGAGCACTGCGACCATCCGCTCCACACCCATCCCGGTATCCACATTCTTCTGCTTTAGCTCCTCGAACTTCCCGTCTGCCGTCTTGTTATACTGCATCATTACATCGTTCCATATTTCAACGAATGGGCCTGTGCTGGAGAGTTTCAAGAATTCCTCTGTGCTCTTTTCCTGAATGTCCTTTACGTGGTAGAACATCTCCGTGTCCGGGCCGCACGGACCGGTCTCGCCTGCTGGGCCCCACCAGTTGTCGGCCTTTGGCAAGAAATGAATTCTATTTTTCGCTACGCCAAGCTCCGCCCAGATGCGTGCGGTTTCTTCATCCCGGGGGGCATCTCTGTCACCCTCGAAGCATGTTACGCTGAATCTTTCGGTAGGTATCTTGAGCTCCTTGGTGAGGAACTCGAAGCTTAATGCTATCGCTTCTTCCTTGAAATACCCCCCGAGAGACCAGTTTCCCAGCATTTCGAAGAAACTTAGATGCCATGCATCGCCAACCTCGTCAATGTCTACCGTTCGAATGCATCGCTGTACGTTGCAGAGTCGCTGTCCGTGCGGATGCGGCTCTCCAAGGAGGTATGGGACAAGCGGATGCATGCCTGCAGTAGTGAAAAGCACGCTGGGGTCGTTCTCTGGGATGAGCGAGGCGCTAGGGATTATCTTATGCCCACGCTTCTGGAAAAAGTCGAGGTATCGTTTCTTTAACTCCGCGCTTGAAATCATTATAACACTGTCAGAGGTTTAATTGTTTCTGCGCCCACCATACCTTGCACCTATTGCCGAAGAAGACGCAGTAGTTGCACTTCCACTTCTCGGTTTCGGGGACTGGCAATGATTCGCGCTCGCCTTTCCAGTACTTGAGCACGAACTCGAGCGATGACTCTATGCTCTGCCGGTCGTACTGGAACCTGTATACTTTTATCTCTTTGCCAGTGAACTGGTTTATGTATCTTATGTGCAGCGTCTCGCTTATCGCAGCGAGACTGGTCATACCGTCGAAATAAGTGTCGACCAACGCATCTACGCTCTGCATCTTCTTCTCGATGCCGAGCGCGTCGAGCTGCCTGGCGAACTCGGGAGTCACTATCAGCGTTGCCGTACCGTAGATCTTCCTGAACTGCTCCCGTGGATACTTCCCAGACCGGATATCGTCAAGTAGCTTCCTATACAGCATCACCTGTATCTTGTGCGTGAGAAGCTGCGGCTCCGTGGGCAGGTTATCGTTCGCCTTTGTCTTGTCCTCCCATATGAATATCTCGCCGTCCCTGAGCTCGAGCATGTCCATCTTCCCCACTACCGGGAAGCCGTCTATCATGCCATAGACCTGTATCTCCCTCGACCTCTTGTTCTTGAGCAGCGTCTCGAGCGCGAGCACGCTCGTATACAATATCTTGTACATGAAGTCCGCGTACGACTTCGTCATGAGGACGACGGGCACGTTTGTCTTCTCCTCCATCTCCTTGTGGACATCAGAGCCCTTCTTCTGCTCCGCTGTCGTCTCCTTGCCGTAGAGGTAGTTGAGCTCCATCTGGCGCTCGCACCAGTACTGTGAGGCGATGTCCGTTGCGCGGATGCTCTGCTTCTTTAGTCGCTTTAGATTGTCCATATGATCAGCCCGCCCGCGTTCTCTTCATAGCCGAAGCTCAGTTTTCACCTCAATCATCACTGTGTAGTTTGTGAACGTCTGTTTATAAATAGATTCGGATGGAGTGAGGCCTGCGGACCTCTTGTCGACCCAGAATCCGAGCGCGGTATAGTTCACGACAAAGGTAGCAGTCCCTGGAAGCGCGTCTGGCGGAAGGCGTGTATTCCGCGGGGATGGCTGTGTAGTTCGCGAGCTAGGAGTGTCTTTCTCTTTGGATTTTCGGGGAGTCCGCAAGTGTCAGCGGCGGGACTTCTTCTGCCTGAAGAACAGCACGAGCATTACGAAGCCGACTATGAGAAGCAGAACGCTAGTGCCGTAGGCCTGGAATGTGATTCCGTATAGGAGCACAAGTCCCAGGAATATGAAGTAGAGCCCGAAAAGCGCGAGTATGTACGACGCCACGCTCAACGATATCGCTATCTGTTGCGGGTTGCTCCCATACTTCGAGAAGCCGCGCAGCAGCACGCCAACACCTACGCCTATGAGCAGGCCCGGTCCGGGATTGTTGAAGGCCACCCCTATCCCGAGTCCGATGAATATGAACGCGAGGAGCAGAATGTCGTGTGGATCGCGCTCCTTTGTCTTGAATGCGCCTACTCTGCTCCCTCTCGCTTTCCCTCTTGGCATGCAATCACGATATCACTGCTCATGATAGCTTTATTAAGCTTCATGTCTTGGCTTCTTGAGCTTCTTGATTCCGGGAATGGCAAGACGGTATACGAGGTATAAGGCAACTGCAAATGCGCCGGATGCCCAGATAATCAGGATTATGTTTTGCGTGCCGATCAGGTAGTAACCGAACGCGAAGAGCACTACGTCCCATATCGCGCTGCCTAGGATCGACCAAAAGAAGAACTTCTTGAGCGGCATCCGGGCAAAACCAGCGGGTAGGCTCATCAGGCCCCTGACCTCGGGAAGCAACCTGGACACAAAGACGGCGAAGGAGCCGTTTCTGTCGAACCACGCGTCAAAAGCGTCGAGCGAACTCTGCTTTATGTGGAATAGGCGCAGGTGCCTGTAGACCACCTCCTTGCCGAAATAGTAGCCTATCGCGTAGTCGATGGCCATCCCTATGGTATTTCCCAGGAGGACCGCTATGTACGCGATATAAGCATCGCCTAGAGCACCTGTCGCGGAGAGATACCCGGCGGCGGGAATTATTACCTCGCTCGGCAGGGGCAGGGATGCGCCTTCCAGCGCCATGAGCACGACAAGGGCGAGATATCCGTACTGCTGTATCAGAGAGTTTATTGCATTGGAGGTGATACCGAAAATGCTGATTGCCAGGATGAACATGGGACACCGAATAGCATAGATATCTGACCATTAAAAAGCTTTACTAGCAAACGTTTGTGAGAAAGATGAAGATACTCAAGTTTTACGAGGCAGAGGGCGCTCTCAAGGTTAGAGCAGACACCGTAGACGACCTCTTCACGTTGCAGAGGATAATCTTCCCGAACGACCTGGTCAAGTCGGAGAGCATGCGCAAGTTCAAGTCCAGCGAGAGCGACAAGGGAGAGATGAAGGAGGTAGTCATAACGGTGAGGGTGGAGAAGACGGAGTTCGACAAGAACGCGCAGCGACTCAGGATAATGGGGAAAATCGTGGAAGGGCGCCCATTGGAATACGTGAAACTGAACAGCTACCACACCCTGAACATCGCCCCCGAGGATGTGCTCCAGATAACAAAGACAGAGTGGCACGATTACATAGTTAGCGTGGTGAGGAACGCGGTATCCGATACCAGAAAGGTGAGGCTTGGCCTCATAGTAGTCGATGATGAGAAGGCGCTTCCGGCATACCTGCTCGGGTACGGGACGGAGTTCAGGAGCGAGATAAGGAGCCACTTGAGCAAGAGGATGAGTTCGAAGGAGTTCGCGGAGCAGGAAAAGAAGTATTTCGTGGCGGTGATACAGACCGCTCTGGAAATGAGCGTGGACACTGTGATTATAGCAGGACCGGGATTCACGAAGGACGACATCAAGAAGTTCGCCGACGACGCGGGACTACTTAAGAAGTCCACGAAGAAGATAATCTACGAAAGTGCGAGCACGGCAGAGAGGTCGGGAATCTACGAGCTGATAAGGAGCGAGAAGGTGGCTGGGCTTCTCGCAAAGGAGCGGATACGTTCCGAGTTCAAGCTGATGGAGGACTTCCTGAACGGACTGGGCGCAGGAAAATCAAGGTCTGGGGCTGACAGCGTAAACGAGGCAATCGACAGCTACGAGGCGAGCATAGTGCTGGTCAACGACTCGGTCCTCAGCGATCCGGGAGTGCAGGGGGTTCTGGCTAACGCCGAGAAGAACAAGGTGAGGATAGAGGTGTTCAACTCTACCGACGAGGCAGGGCAGCAGCTCCACGCTTTCAAGGACATCGCGTGCATAGGGTAATTATTTCCCTAACGCCTTCTCGGGTTCTGTTCTTGCAATGCCCCTCAGAGAGAGGTTCCTGAATACGAAGCCTGACATCACGAACTCGTCTTTTCCGTTCGTAAGCGTAATCTCGAAAGGCATAGGCTTGCCCTTATCCTCCGAGGTGAAGGAGCTTGCCAATCTCCATCCTGTGAACATTCCGGTTATCGTATAGTTCCTGAGGTCCACATAGCGTGGCTTCTGCTCCTTCGTTTTTACTGTTGTGTATATCTGCAGTGCATGGCCACTTTCGTTGTCCGACACTGCATAGAAGAGCGCAGAGCACTGGTCACAGTATGAGTGTTCACTGCCTTTTGCCTTAAGCATTATGTATAGTGTACAGCTGTGATCCCAGATCGCCTTTATCTCCCCCTCCCCCAATAAACGCGGTTGCCTGCTAGTTTTTGAATACATTTCTTGCTTCGACTGTCGCGATTGTGAATCTACGGCACGAGTAATGTGTAATGAATGATATTTAAACTTTTGTAGAATCCGGGCAGTCACTTTCCACTTTGCGCCTCTATCGATTTTTTCGTTATCTGGAGGTTACAGGTGCCCTCGTGGGTAGAGCACCACGCGTAGCATGCGTCCGCCAGTTTCTTGTCGGTGTAGTGCAGCTTGCATATCCTGCATTGGTATTCCATGACGTCACTCTCTGATAGACGAACTTCGCACAAAAGGTTTAAATACCAGATATGTTTTGTATGTATGAGCATAGAGATTATGCTTCAATGCAACCGGAGTTGGTATAGAATGCAGCAATCGCTGGCGCGAATGACAGTGTCTCATTTTGTTAGCGTCAGCATTACAGATAAGTGCTGGAATACGAATAATATGCCATACTCGGATTTGGCTGCATAACGCCTTTTAAAAATTTTCCAGGTGTTTATGTGGGCCAAATCGCGATAACTACTAGAGTTGAAAGAATCCTCAAGCTTAGCCGGAGGGAGCAGCTGATACTGCTCGAGATAGGCTACGATGCGATAGACAGCGCATCCGCCTTCGTCGGCTACATGAGCGAGGAGTATGGGTTCTCCAAAAGCTCGCTATGGTACAACCTCAAGAGATTGAAGGAGAGAAAACTGCTCGACTTCGCCACGAAGGATGAACCTGGCAAAACTTTGGTGCTGACAAGACGGGGTGCCGAACAACTGCGCACCCTCGTCAGTTCGGGGATGAGAATAGAGGACGTCGCCTTCCTGCCTTCACCTGCAGGAAGCGCGTCCCCTAATTTAGATATTCAGAGGAATCTTCCTCACTTTCCATCTCTTCCTTCACTGCTTGACGATAAAACCATCGGATTGATGGGCTAGGGTTGCAAAGATTGCCGGCGACGGCCGGCATTTTTCAGGCGAGCGTGAGTGCTATCGTTCCTGCAATCAGCAGAAGAAAGCCTAGAATCTGATGTTTTACAAAGTGCTCCTTGAAGAATACGTATCCGAAAAGGATGACAACGGCCGGTTCTGCGGCGACTATCGCGGAGCCTATGGCGAGGGTGCCGAGCTGCGCCAGGAACAGCAATGCCAGGGATCCGATCCCGTTTAGTATTCCCATTACTGCGTTGGAGATCAGGGTTAATGGTTTCAGCCTGGCAACCTGAACGTTCTTGAACCTCGATCCTTTTTCCGGAGAGCGCCTCAGGTACATGTATATCGCAGCAAAGGCGAAGAACCTGTTGATGAACAACGGCATGAGCGGAGTGCTTAGTCCTTGTTGGGCGAAAACAAGAATCATGTAGCTTATTGCGAATGCGATCATCGCCACTATGGCGGGTATGTACCCTCTGTTAAACTTGAATTTCTCGGTTGAAGTCACAAGGAAGGCCCCTGCGAATATACCCATTATGCTGAGTATATCGATATTCGTAAGCCCTTCGGCAAGCACTAAAACGGAGAACAGGGTCAAGAGACCCCATTCTATCCCCGCAAGCGACAGGGTGTTTGACACTTGTTGGGTCTCCAAGGCTTTGTATAGCATGAACATGGCAAGGGCGTAGATGATCCCCGATGCGATTGACAGCAGGAGGGAGTAATAGCCAAAACTCTGCACTCCGTCGAGAAGAAATATAGGGAGGAGGGACAAGGAGCTGAATGCCAGCATTATCGCGGTAGCGCGCTTGCTGCCGATTTTCGAGGATACGCTCTTCGCCAGAGTGTCTGATAGCGCAAACGAGAGCATGACACCAAACGCCAGCGCGAGTGCAAGGCCGAGCATGGTACTAGAAGTAAAAGAGATTATTTAGAGTTATATGGCGCGTTCCGCCTTCAGCATCGCCTCCTTCCTTCTTGTTCCGCCCTTCGCTGAGTAATTGCCGAGGGTGCCGTCGCTCTTCACCACTCTGTGGCAGGGGATTGTGGGCGCCATGGGGTTGATCCGCATCACGCTGCCGACCGCCCTGTAGGCGTTTGGGTAGCCAGCCATCCGGGCTAGCTGCTTGTATGTCCGTGTGCTGCCCTTTGGTATCCGAGCACATGCGAGAAGAACCCTTGTCTGGAATTCGGTCAGTTTCTTCGCCTTCAACGTCTTTATAATATCTTTCCGTCTCACGGACTCACTATCATGTATCGGCTTCGAGGACTATAAATCTTATTATGGTTGGTCAAGTATACAAATGTTTAAATATATATATTCCCACAATATTAGTGGGAAGTATGATGAACAACATGACGTTGGTGACAGTTGACCAGAAAATGAGGATAAGGCTGCCGAAAGCTGCAAGCAAGAGGTTCAAGTTAAAGGCCAAAGAACCCTTAAACGTAGAGGTGAAAGAGAACGAAATACGCATCACCAGGCCGTTGAAGATTGATTTTAGCAAAGATCCTATGTTCAGGGACATGATAGAACGACCGATGCGAACCAAAATAAAAGTAACGACTGAACTGTTGGAGAAGTGGCAAGAAGAGATGTATTCATGATAATTGTAGATTCGAACATCTATATTTTCAGCGAGTCGGAGTCGGCACCAGAACGCAGCGTGGCCATTCAAAAACTAAAAGACGCATCCATAAAGGACAGAATAGGAACAAATGTTATAGTGATGTCTGAAGTATACCATCACGTAAGGAGGTTTACGGGCTTGGAGGGGGCCACTTTGAGAGTGGCTGATATACTGAACAGCCCACTTGTTGATTTTTTGGATTTCAGACCAGAAACAATAGTAAGAGCCACGAAGCTTGCAAGGGACTTTCAGATGAGGATAAATGATGCGCTCATAGCCCAGCAGGCGATAGAATTGGGCGCGGCCGTCTTGACCGACAATATCAGGGATTTTGGAAAGATAAAATCCCTGAAGATAATACCGTTGCGTTCTTGAGCCGCAAACTCGCAAGGGTTATTAACCTTTTATCCTATGCATTAACATGGCATCCTCAGATAAGCCCGGGTTGGTCGTTTGGCTTGACGGCAAGTTCGTCGGATACGATGAGGCAAGGGTACCGATACTTACGCACTCGCTGCAGTACGGCAGCGGGATATTCGAAGGCCTTAGGGCGTACAAGAACCACGATGGGGTGGCGATATTCCGGCTCAAGGACCACGTGAAGAGGTTCTTCCGCACCGCGAAGATATACAACATGGAACTCGGGCTCACTCCGGCACAGCTTGAGAAGGCCATAGTTGAGACCGTGAAACGCAACGGGCCCACCTCCTGCTACATAAGGCCGTTTGCGTTCTACAATTCTGATCAGATAGGATTGAGTACGCACGGGAACAAGGTGAGCGTCTTTATCGGTGCGGTGCCTATGGGCGCGTACTTCGGGAAAGGGAAGGACTCGGGAATAAGATGCAAGACGTCCTCGTGGAGGCGCATCAACTCCGAGATACTGCCGGTCGAGGCGAAGGCAAGCGGCAACTATATCAACTCCCTGATAGCGCACAACGAAGCGGCAGTGTCGGGATTCGACGAAGCCATAATGCTATCTGCTGATGGCAAGATCGCGGAGGGGTCTACAGAGAACATCTTCCTGTACATGGATGATTACCTCCTGACCCCGGACTACAGCGCGGATATACTGATCGGGATAACTAGGGACACCGTGATAAAGATAGCCAGAAAGGAAGGCATTGAGGTGCTTGAGGAGGAACTGCACAAGGAGGAGCTTTACATAGCGGACGAGGTGTTCTTCACAGGCACCGCGGCGGAGATAACTCCTGTGGTCAACGTTGACGGGATAAAGGTAGGTGATGGAAAGCCCGGAAAGATAACCAAGGCGTTAGCGAAGAAATACACCGAAGTGGTGAGCGGAAAGGACAAGAGGTTCAGGGAATGGCTTACGTACGTTCGCTAGCTACTTCCTCTCCGTTCTACTTCTCCTCTGGTTTATCCCTATCCTTATCCTCGCGCCTGCGCTCCCTCCAAGCATAGTACAGCTCTTCGTTTGGGACAAATACGGAGCCTGGGCAGAACGGATTGAGAACGAATACTGGCGGCGCAGGATCTGTGAATTCCCTCCTGAGATATTCGCGGAGGCGCGAGAGCACGCTTCTCTTGGTTGTTGGATCAGCCATAATGTCAGTTCTTGCGATACTGGTAATAGCTGGTGACCCTCCCGAACTTCGGCGAGATGTGGCTAGCTATGTATCTGGTGATATCGTGTGGCTCCTTACCGTTGATGAACCTTGTCTTTACCACGAATCCGTAATCCCCATCCGTGAGATAGACTTCCTGGACCGTTGGCAGCTTGATCAGGGATTCGGCCAGCTCATCCGCGTTTGCGTTGGATTTCGGTTCTATGAAAAAGAAGCGGTGAAGCCTATTCCTTCTGGCAAAATAAGGCTCGCTTTGCTTGTTTGGCTTTGACCTCATCGAAAGACCGTTCAAACGTGTTCCTCCTTCCCTTTGAGCGTGTGTGTGGGTGATGGGAGGGATGTTATGGGGGTAAAGAAGAATGCCAGGTACACCAGGTACTTGACAGCCTTGTTGTGTTGGGTGGTCTCTGCGCCATCGCTGGCACAGTTTGGGTGGATGAGATTCGGACCAGAACAAGTATGATCTTCCTGCCCATCCATAACATCCCCTTGATAGATGTGGTGAAGATGTAGATATATATACTTATTGGAATAAGAATTTAAAGAGAGAGAAGATTTTATTAAAGAACCCACACCTAAAGGTGTGGGATTTTCTTCAGGAGAATAACAGCTGCTGATGCTGCGTATTGTCCTCACGGACGTACCTTCTGACGATATCCTCCATTATGTTGCTGACAGAGCGATAGAAATATCCACGTCCCAGAAATGTCCCTTCCAGTATCTCAGTCTGAGGTTTGGATGTTCCTTGGACATTTCGTATGAACTCCCTCCTTTCAAGAGTCCGATTGCGGTAGAAACGCTCATTTCCGATGGCAGAACTGCGACGATTTTGAGCGTTTATGCAGGTAAATCATAGACGATTAGCGAAGCTCAGAGGAGCTTCAGCTTGTCGGTGAACAAGTCTATCTCGTCCGCCTTCCAGGGACCCACTCCCAGCACAGTAGTCGTTCCTGGCGGGAGCTGCGTAAGCCCGGCGTCGTTGACTATCGCGCACGGCACCTTCTTGAACTGGAACGCCTTATAGAGCTTGATCAAGGACTCCTCGTCAGGCACCTTCAGCACAATCTTCTTCTGCCCCTGCTCCAGCCACTCGCTGACTATCTCCTTGCCGACCTTCGCCGCCTCTAGGTAGCTCAACAGCGATCCGTGGCAGCACTGGGCTGCGGTCTTCCCCTTTCCCATGTCGAGGTCGGCTCTCACTATTATTACCTGTTTTATCTCTCCTTCCGGACTTCTACGCGCCATGAACGCTTTTGTTATGCAGGGTTTTTATTCACTCGTGTCAGAAGAGTATTGCTCGTGCTGGTGATTCTTTGCTGCAACCAGAGGTTATCTCGCTTTTCAAGTCCCTCCTCTCTGAACATTACTCGAAGAGCGAGGACTACGTACCTGCCGCTGTCGAGAAGCGGGAGTTCGGGTTCGGGGACTTCGAGAAGAAGATAGCATTCCGCCACGTCGCGTTCAAGAATGGCGGAGAGCTGAAGAGGTATCTCATCGACAACAGCCCGCCGTTCGTGTCGTGCTCCAGCGCGGAGTACCAGAGGCCTGACGGCCGCCCCATGGAGGCGAAGGGGTGGCTTGGCTCCGAGCTGATATTCGACCTCGATGCCACGGACCTGCATCTCAAGTGCCAGGAGCAGCACGGCCGGTCATGGGTATGCCAGAACTGCCTCGATTCCGTGAAGGAGGAGACCGTCCGCCTTGTCGAAGATTTCCTCATCGCAGACTTCGGCTTTCTAGAAAAAGACATCAGGATAAACTTCTCTGGCAACAGGGGTTACCACGTCCACTTAACAGACAGTGATGCGTTTACCCTGGACTCGAAGGCGCGGCGCCAGATCAGCGAGTACATAACAGGTACCGGCCTCGAGGCGCAGAAATTCTTCGAGATAAGGACTGTGAAGAAGACCCTCTTCGGCCCGCAGCCGGACAGCAACGGCTGGGGCGGTAAGTTCGCGAAGGGGATGATAACCGCGCTAAACTCCGAGAGGGAGCTCGTGGAGCTCGGCATAGACGTCAAGACGGCTAAGCAGCTTGTTGATAAAAAGGAGGAGGTAAAACTTGGGATAAGCCTTGGGGTGTGGGACAAGGTGAAGATCCCGAAGAAGGCGGAGTTCTGGACCGGCGTTGTCAGGAGGATGGCGATACAGCAGAGCGACTCCATAGACAGGAACGTCACCAACGACACAGGGCATCTTCTCCGGCTTCCGAACACGATACACGGGGATACGGGGCTATCTGGCAGGAGCCTCGGGGGTGTGAAACAGCTGCAATCGTTCGACCCGATGAAAGACGCTGTTGTGCTGAGAGGCAGGCCGCTCAAGGTCCACGTAGAGAAGGCGCCGCAGTTCTCGATAGGCGGAGAGACGTTCGGCCCGTTCGAGGATAAGGGCGTGGAGCTCCCGCTCCCCGCTGCGCTTTATCTGCTTCTCAAGAAATCGGCACGCCTTTGATGATTGCCTGGCCTGACGACCGGTTCTGGCCGTCTGTCGCGTTGGCCGCCCTTTAATATTCTTTAATCTTTAACAGGAAACGCTTGTACAGATACGCATAGACGTCGGGAGCGAAAACGGACCTTGATATCGACGCGCTGCCGGTCTCGACATAGCTTCTCATGTACCCGATGGCATCGAGATAACCGGAGGTACCTCCGTAGTCGATTATCGTCTGTACCATCGCCAGCGTCGGCGGGATTACCCGCATGTTCTCGGGGATCACTGTGGCGTCTCTGGATTTGATGCCGGCGCTCTCCTCTCCCATCTCCGGAATCTTCGGTTTCAGCCGCATCCTCACGGCCTTGACCAGATAGGTATCGCCGTTTCCATCCCTCTCGTTCAGGAAGGCCTTGACGTCCACTCCGTTGGCGTCGAGCTCCTGGAGTATAAGCCTGACCATCTTGAGGCGTTCCGTCTCCTTCTGCTTTGTGCTCGAAATCGCCTGATCCAGGAGCGACGAGAACTTTTCGTGCAGCTCTGCCATAAGATAGTCTTCGTTCTGGAACGGCACGAAGGCGACAGGAACCGGGTTCGCCCTTATTATGCCCTGCGCCATGTTCCTGAAGGACTCTAGGCTGCTTGGGAGCCTCTGCTCCTTTTCGTGCCTGAAGCCGGAGTGCTCGGTTGCATGGCTCGGATGCCTTAGCCTTGATAATGGGGTCGTCATGAATCTGCCTGCTGCAACAACGCGTTGATACTCGCTACATACATTGTTTACATACAATGTATTTATACCTTGCTTCCCGAGGGTGAACCCGGCGTACCTCTGTCGCCGTAGGGAAAGACAAGCTTTTTATATCATGTATTGGCTATACTAACTACACCATCAGTGCGTGCTTCGAATGACAGAGCGTATTCTAGTATTGGCGGTCGATATAGACAACGACCTTTACAGGAAAACAAAAATAACGGGTCCTGTGATAGGCCGCAACGACAACCTTAAGGCAGCCGCCAGGCTCGCGCTCGCGGACCCGCAGGAGACCGATGCGAACACGATGTTCGAGGCAGTGAGGAAGTACGACCAGCTTAAGAAGGCAGGCTATTCGGTTGCGGTAGTCACGGTCACAGGCGCGGAAAAGGAGGGCTTCGTCGCGGATTCGGAGCTGTCTAGGCAGCTCGACATAGTTCTCGACAAGTTCAAAGCGGACTCGTGCGTGCTCGTGACCGACGGGGCCAGCGACAACCGCATACTGCCCATACTGAAGAGCCGAGTCAAGGTCAACAGCGTCGACATGCTTCGCATGAAGCAGGCGGAGCAGTTCGAGAACACGTATTTCACGGTGATAGAGAAGCTGAGGGAGCCGCACTACGCCAGGATCGTATTCGGGATTCCGGCTGTGCTCCTTCTGCTCTTCGCGGTCAGTTACTACCTGAACCTTGGCTGGCAGCCCCCGGTAGCGCTCATCGGCCTTTATCTGATAATCAAGGGCTTCGGGATAGAGGACCTGCTTGCCGAGTCTTTCAGGGGGCTCGGCTTCAGCATATACAGGATGAGCTTCGTCTTCTACGTATCGTCGATACTGTTCACGCTCATAGCGTTTATCGTCGGCTATGGCGCCGGAGCTTCCGCTGCGCAGAGCGGAGTCAACGACGCAGTCACGGTCTTCGCCTACGGGCTGGAAGGTTTCCTGTTCCTGTTCCCGATATCTATCGGGTTGTTCCTTGTTGGGAGGATAACCGACCTGGAAAGCAAGAGGCAGAGGTACCGCGCGATAACGCAGGCGACATACACCGGCTTTGCGATAGCCGCGATCGTGCTTCTCTACCTTTCTGCCGCATGGCTGATAGGACAGATATACTTCTGGCAGCTGCTCACCTACAGCGCGGTTGTGCTCGTAGCGGGATACGCGATATCGAGAGTCAGCACTCTGCTCAAGGGAATCGCGATAAGGCGCACGAGGATAAAGAACAAGCAGGTGGTCAACGACATCGGCGCCTACGTGGGCAAGATAACCGAGGTGGACCCGAAGCACGGCATAATGTTCGTGAAGACCGACTACGGCAACGTACTCCGCTATGACATAGACCGCATAACTAACATCAGCGACCGCGTCATAATACGCTGACCCTCTGGCGGAACCGGGACATTTTCATATCAGTGGTACACCGTAGCAAATAACGTAATCACATCAATCAGTAACGCTACAGTTTCGACATTAACAGTATCCCCAAACAAAACCGCCTCGTATGAGGTTCAGATGACAGACATTGGAACAAACGCCAACGCGACACCCACCGAACGCGCTCTCTCGCTTCCTGATAATGCGGCCGTAATCTCATCTGTAACAGTCACGCCTGGCATTCCCTTCTACGTTCCTGTAACAATCACGAACAGTGCGCCTGCAGCGTTAGCTCCTACGTAATCTTGCAAGGTGCCAGACAGGTATAATTGTATAATAGTCCCATATAATATGCTGCTCCAAAGATGACTATCGCAGTATAAAAAAGTATATCAAAATAGATAAATTTTTTTTTCTAAAACGGATTTATATATTTAATCTGTTGTAATATTGTAAGGTGTTATCTTGAATAAAAATTCTTTGTGGATTTCACGGAATATCAAAAAATATGTTTTTGTGGCTACGTTAATCACTATAGTAATCATTGCAAGCCTTCAATATACGACGAGTTCGCTACCGCCTACCAATTGCACTGCCATACCTGGATTTTCATGTTCGTCATTAATAATTTTAGAGAATGGGGAGCTATCGGCTATTTTGGTTCAGTCAACAGGCCACACGATTTATGACATTTCTGCAGCATGCATTGCAAGCTCGGAATTTCTACAAAGAAATATAACCCCACTAGCTTTTGCCCCTATTTCAGGAAATAATTCATCAATCGCAGACGATCAAATCGTTTATATCAAGAATTTAACTTGCTCTAATGTGAACGGCAATGCACTCGGAATTGAACCGGAAGGACTTACCCTTAACGTATCCATTTTTCTGAAATATAGGGAAAATAGCACAGAAAATACTTATAGGACTGTAGAAATAGCAACGGCTGTTACAAAGGTAGTAAAGTGAAAAACAAAAATGTACAGAATTTATAGCTTTCCTTGAAAGTCTGACAACTACCTTTGGGTGGATAAAAGCGCCTCGATCGGCAGCAGCGTCGCAATGCTTCTGATCGTTTCCGGACTCAACCTTTTCACAAAATTACTTATCGTACGTCCGATTTGTTTTGTACTTCTGAAGTTGTGGTTGTTCAGC
>JAJZNR010000019.1 GCA_021811605.1 Microcaldota archaeon
ACCTATCAAATGTCCAGATATACAATACAACACTGTCCCAACCTGAGCTGCAGGCCATTTACCAGGAGGGCATCGGTGGCGCTCCGATCCGCCCGCAGAACCTCACAGCGTGGTGGCCGCTTAACGGGAACGCGAACGACTATAGTGGCAATAACTACAATGGGGCAATTGATGGAATTGGTGCTAATCCATTTACCTACAGTAGTTCGTGGGAGAGCGGCTACACTGCTCCATAGTCCTACTTTGCACCTGCCGCTGCCGTGGCGGTCGCCTTCTTCTCCAGCTCACCTTTCTTCCTCGCGATCCTCACTTCCGAATCGAGCCTTCCAAGTTTCTTGTCGTTAAGGTCTATGTAGCTCATGTGTTGTGTTATCGACGGATGCACCTCCTTTATCCTTTGGTAGGCCTCCTGCACCAGCCTCCTGTAGTCAGGATGGCCGCCAGGTCCTGTTCTAAGCTCGCCAAAGTGGAAGAACTGCCTTGCATTGAAGGCGTAGTACCAGCGCGTGTTGAATCCAAGCGTCACCACGTACTGTGCCTGGTAGGGCATGGTCTCGTAGAGCTTTTTGTAGAGGTCGACTACCCTGGCCATCAGCGCCTCGTATTTATCGTCTATTCCAATCCTTGCGAATTCATCCCGCATGTTGTATCCGAGCGCAACGCCGAAGTCCTGGCGCACCTGCGTGCCTATCCTGTGCCTCTGTATGTCCCTGAATATGCCGAGGCGTCCCATGAAATCGAATCTGTATTCCACATTCTCGAACGCCCTCCCTGGTTTGTGCCTCCTGTTCCCCCTCGCGCCTACGTAATTCGAGATAAGCTCAATTCTCTGCTGCTCCGGCATCTTCGCCGCGTAGTCCTCAAGCTGCGAAAGCGAGTGCCCGCGAGACCCCTCGAACATTATAGTCGCAGCAAGTATTACCTGTGCCCTCTGGTCAGGGCTGGCCTCGCCTCTTCCGGTGTAATCTACCAGCGTTGCCCCTGCCTTCCTGTCTGCCTGGACGCCATCCAGCAGCTTGCTGACCATGCCGCGCGAATTCCTCCTCCTCTCCGAATAGTGATTCTGCAGCTCCACGCCGTATTTTTCGTCGACCCTTCTTAAAAGGGACGGCACGAGCTTCCTCAGCTCACCGTGCATCCTTGTCGCTATGTGGTTCGCCTCTGCAGAAGGCAGGGCCTTGAGTTTGTTTATCATATTCTCGTACGAACGCGAATTCAGGCTCATCCCTATATGGGTCAGCGTTGCCATTGGCAGGAAGTCCCTCAGCAGGTCCAGAGAGTTCGCCTTAACCGAATTGTCGTAAGCCTTCTTGAGATCGGCATCGGTAACCCCGTACTTGTCCACCATGTCCGCGCTCAATTCGCTCACCAGTACCGAGCTGTCTCCGATCCTGAACCTCTGTTTCTCCAGAGGATTTTGTTCAGATATGTACTTCCCCATCGCCTCCATGCTCTGCGAATACGCCGCAAACAGGTCGTTCATCAGCTCGAGATAATCGTCGCCGAATCTCGAAGCCATTATGTCCTTGTCCTTGTAGAACATGTAGTCCCCGTTAGGGAGCTTCTTGTCGAACGCCACATAACGGGTCGACTTCTCTATGTAGGAGCCCAGCCTGCAGTCCTCTATCTCCTTAGCCATCACGTTAGATACGTACTCTGTCGATACAGGGAGTCCGCCCGCCATCTCCTGTATCGAATCATCACCGTAATCGACGAGCCAAGCTTCGAAGAACTCCCTACCCCTGTCCCTGTTCGGGAGGAATTCCTTTAGGAACAGCTTTCTCCCTGTGAACATAGTCCTGCTGTAACGCGATAGCAGCGCACCAGCCTGCTCCGGGGCGAGGTTGTCTCCTATCTTCCATGCGTATATGTTCGAGTCCACGTTGGTGACGTACCTGCCGAGAGTCTCAGCCTCCTCGTCACTGTAATCTTCCACAGGCGTGCCCTTGTCTCCATCCCAGAAAGAGAGAATAGTATTCTGCATCTCCATCCGCACCCTCGCAATCGCAGCACTATCCATCTATCCCAAAGAGATTTATATCTGAGCATTTACATTATATACTGTTTTTTGAAACGGTGCTTGAAATGATTTACTCCACTAACGAATGACTCGTCTTTGTTAGAGAATCTTCGGCAAGCCGTTTCAATATTCGAGTCCTCGCAACGCAAGGCGTAAAGAAGAAGCCATGCGAGCCATTGACAGATACCGATTCTCTAGCATGCGTGCTATCCGCACGGTGACATCCATGAACAACTATGCAATCGAAGTTAATGATTTGAAGAAGTCGTACAAGACGTACGAAAGCCTTAGCGGAGAGAAGGTCTTCCTCTCTTCCCTGAGAAGGAAGAGCAAGATAAAGCACGCACTAAAGGGCGTGAGCTTTGCAGTGAAGAAGGGCGAGATAGTCGCCCTTCTCGGAGAGAACGGCAGCGGAAAGTCCACTCTCATAAAGCTGCTCACCGGCATATTGCATCCGGACTCCGGCACGGCAATGGTGCTGGGCTACGTTCCATGGAAGGAGCGCGTTGCGCTTGCGCAGCGGATGGGAGTCGTCCTCGGGGCGCACACGCAGCTCTGGTGGAACCTTCCTGCGATAGACAGCTTCAACTACATGAGGTACATGTACGGCATCGACGAGAGGGAGTTCCACCAGCGCCTAGATTACTTCATGGACGTGCTCAACCTGAAGGACGTGTACAAGAGGGCGGTGCGCCAGCTTTCTCTCGGAGAGCGGATGAAGTGCAACTTCGCCGCCTCTCTTCTTCATATGCCGGAGCTGGTCTTCCTTGATGAGCCTACAATAGGCGTAGACCTGCCGTCCAGCTTCGCGCTGAGGGACACCCTCCTCTCGCTGAGGAAAAAGTATGGCATCACCTTTATCATAGCTACGCATATAATCGATGACGTAAAGATACTTTCCGAGCGTGTGCTCATACTCGACGAAGGGAGGAAGGTGTTCGACGGCCCCAAGAGCAGGGTCGGCAAGATGTTCGGCGACCTGAAGCAGGTCGAGATATACTTCAACGACATGGGCAGCGTCGATATCTCAAGCTACGGCACTGTCGTCGAGAAGAAGACGAACTACGTGCGCCTGGAAATCCCCGGAGGAATGATAAAGAACAGGCGGTTCGCAAGCCTCCTTTCCAGCGGCAGGGTGCTCGACTATAACATTTCGGAACCGGACTTCGGCTACATACTGCACAAGTTCTATTCCAAGCTAGAGGCGTCAAAAGGCGTGAACCGCAGGCGATTCGAATGAGCTTCTACCGTGAGATTGAGCCGTACATAGGCGCGCTGCTGATACAGATGAAGGAAACGCTCAGCTACAGGAGCGACTTCGTAATGCAGATATTCATGAGGCTCGGCTTCCCTGCTATCACGATAGCTGCATGGGCTGCAATCTATGGTGCCACAAATTCCTCAACAATAGGTGGTCTCTCGTTGATGAGCATGATTGAGTATTTCCTAGTAACCACGGTAGTATTCATCGTGTTCTTCAACGACGCACTGTGGGACATGCAGTGGCTGGTGCAGAGCGGAGACATCTCTGCGGTGCTGCTAAAGCCGACTAGGTTCCCGCTCAACATATTCGTAGGCGGTACTGCAGTAACCGCAATCTACTTCGCTACGATAGGTGTCCCGATATTGGCGTTCACAATCTGGCTGTTCCATACGCAAATGACAGTTTCGACGATTGCGGTATTCTCTGCATACATGATGATATCTTTGCTGATAGGCTTCTTTGCAAGCTTCACCCTTGGCTGCCTTGCAATATACTTCATCGACATCGGAGGCCTTGGCATGGCTTACAATTGGGTCACGGTCTGGTTTGCCGGAGGGGTAGTGCCGTTATCGCTGTTCCCCTCCTCTATTAGCTCAGTGCTAATGTCTCTGCCATGGGCTTATCAGGGATACATACCTGTCTCTGTGCTTACCGGGAAGATAAGCGTAGCTGCCGCTGTGGCTTTGATGCCAATAGGCATAGCCTGGCTGTTGATACTGTTTGCCATGGCATTCGTAGCATGGCGTTTCACCAAGCGGTATATGGATGTGGCCGGTGTCTAAAATGATGGAAAATATCAGGAAATACATCATAATATTTGCGCTGCAGCAATTGTACGACTGGAAGGACCGGCTTCAATACCGTATGCAGTTTGCGGTGTTCATCGCCTACTCCTCTCTAGTTCCAATAACGAGCTACGTATTCGTCACAGTGCTGTACTCGGTCTCAGGCGGTATCCCTGGATGGGGCTATTACCAGTTAATGTTCCTCACCTCGGTAAACAACACGGCAATAGCAGTGCTCTACTACTTGTTTTCCATACGGGGCACATACGATAAACTGAAAAGGGGCGGCCTCGACATCTATCTTATAAGACCTGTTCCTATAGTCATATCTTTGCTTTCTCCAGGGAACAAGTATTTCATAGCCTCTGTGCTCGGCGGCATAGTCCTCATGGTATATACAATCCTGCACTTGAGCTTTACGCCCATAGAGCTGATTGCATTTGTACTGGCGTTAGCGGCTGGGAACATCGCATACCTGTTCTTCCTGCTGTTCTTCGTATTCGCGTGGTACAAATGGTTCACCGCCGGGTACTGGATGGCCAACATGAACGACATAATAACCGATGCAGGTACATGGCCGCTTAGTATTTTTGGGATATTCGGTGCATTTGTACTCACTGTGATGCTTCCAATCGGCGTGGCGGTATACTTCCCGGCTCTGATATTCACCGGCAAGGTGAGCGCGCTTACATACATTGCAATAATATTCGTGGCGATTAGCCTCGCCGCGATATTCTACAAGCTGTTCAAAATCGCGCTATCGAGCTACAACAGCGCCGCAGGGTGAATCGAGCCATTCCGCCCGCTTCATCCTTATCCTTCCCTTGTCTTCTGCACACTGGCAGAAAGTCCGCCGACTGCACTGGCATTTACTCCAGCATTCGTCGAAGCGCTCTCGTTAATGCTGCTGTTTGCGTGCTCTCCTCCACTTCCGAAAAGGACTGTGCATGTATTCTCAACACAGCCGCAGTGGACCGGTATATTAATCACGTACGCGGGATTTACCATTGGGCATATGTGCGAACTGGTGTTGGCCACATTCTGGCCGTATGCTGAAAGGTACTGCTGCGCATACTGCTGATTCACGCATATGCTCTGCTGCGGCATGCCGTTCTGGCAGAAGGTAAGTGGCTCCCGCGCGCATTGGCTGTCTGTGGTGCAGCTCAGGAAAGAACTGTTGACCCATGGGGGATAGCTAGGGTTCGCAGTTACGTTTCTTCCACCGTCCACACTTACGTTCACAGTTACATGTCCACCGCCACGGCTGGAGCCAATACCAATGTTTCCACCCTCGCTTTCGTTCACAGTTATGTTCGCGTTTATGCTAACCGGCTGGTTCGTGTGGTGTTCGCTTTCATTCTCTCCGAAGCCACCGAAAAGGCTGTTGCTGCTGTTAGCGATCACGTTGGCGAGCACACTATCTTTCACATCTCCATGAGCACTGCATGTCACTGCATTGTCCGAGCTCTCGCACTTCAGCGATGAGTCTGACCTGGAGTTCGGGCCGACTACCTGCACGCTCATGTTCGCGGTGAGGTTCGGAAGGACTCCTGTAACGTTCGTGGCATTGGTCAGTATTATTATGTTATGCTCAGTGCTCACTATTACGGTAGCCCCAATGTGCGGATTGCTTACCACTATTACCTTGCCCTCGCCGTTCACCTCTACGGGCTGGCCCAGCGGAGCTGCATCTGTTGTATTCTGCTGCATCGTGCCGTTCACATCCATGGAAGCGTACTCATCCGCTTCGGCTTTTCCGTGAGAGCTCACGTTGACTATCCCATTGCCGCTCAGGCTAAGATTTGCGCCCCGGCTTGCGAGCATGTTGATTACAGGCAGCAATACCACCTTCCCGTTGCCGGTAACCCTTACCGACTTGCTTAGGTTGAAGTCCAGGTTTACCCAGTTAGTAGTGTTCTTCGATACGTTGAACTTACCGAATATCTTCAGATCACCGCTGGGCATGAACACCGGCATCGTTGCGTTGTTCACGGTTGCCGTGGCGTTTCCTACCTCAAGCACTATCTCATCATAGTTCCCCGCGCTGAGATTCGCCCCCGAAAGCACCGCAGAGATGTTTCTTAGCCTCACCAGATCAAACGTCTTCGACCCGTTGAACACCGTATACCACTTTCCCGTAGTGGTGCTGTGAATCTCTGCGCCATAGACAGTTACGTTCACTGCTCCTATAGTTGACACCGTAGGAGAGTCAGACAGGCTCATAAGCGTCACCCCTGCCGGCACCGTGCCCGCCGCCAGGTTCTGCTGCGCGTTTACCGCTGTTCCTCCGAGCCAAATGCCAGTGCCCAAAAGGAGGCCTGCGACTATCGCCACTATCACAACCGCTCCGAGCGCCTTGAATATAGGCGCGTTCATTATGTTTCTCTCTTTCATAGCTCCCATAGTTCCACCCGAGAATCCAGGATTTGCTTCGTAGTATTTCCATTTAAGTATGAACGGATTCGGCACCTGCCTTATCGCCCCCGCCTGCAACAGCTCCTTTATGTGCTGGTTCACGGTCGATGGCGCAAGGTCGAGCTTTTCCGAAATCTCTGTAAGCGTCATCTTCTTTCCTGCAAGCATCTCAATGATTCTGTTTTTCGTATCCCACGTCTTGCTCATAGCAGACACCTTTTTCTGCAATAAGTCTTTGACACACATTTATAAATAGACTGTCAGACGTTTCGGTTTCATTTCGGTTTTTCGTCGAGAAGTGAGCTCTGCTTTTTTGCTATCGCCTCCGCAAGCTCCATCCCCGCTGTTATCTCAGGCATTATCATCCTGCGGGCTCCCGCGCTGTCGAGCTTCGCAATGTCCTCGAATTTCTCCACCCTCGAGATGATGCGCGCCCTGGCGTTCGCAGACTTTGCGGTAACGGTTATCATCGCGTTCTCTATGTCATCATCGGCTGCGGCTATCACATACTTCGCTCTGTCTATCCCTGCTATGTTGAACGCGTCGATCTCCTTGGAGTTGCCGACTACTGCAGGTATCCCCATCCTGTAGAGCTTGTGTGCGTCTGCCTCAGTCTGCGCTATTATCACGCTCTTTATGTTAGAACTCTCAAGATCTTTGGCCAGCGCAAGCGCAAACTCGTTGTAAGGTACTATGATTGCGTGCTGTTTCAATTTCTTCACTCTGGACATAACGATTCTATTCCGTATATTGATCTGCTTCACGAACTCGAAGAAGAAGGAAGCCAGGGCAACCGCCATAAGCGCGAATACGAGCGAGTCTATAAGGCTTGCAAGAAGTATCGAGGGGCGTGTCACAAGCGAGTTGGGCAGGAGCTGGAGATTTATGTCAAATGCGGAGAGCAGGTTCCAGAAGAAGGCCAGGAACGGATCCAGACCCGATGCTACCGTAAGCAGATAAGCTATCAGGAAGAGCGCCAACGAAGTGTATATTATCGTATTTTGCGTAGATCTGAAACCTGCCATCATACACCACCTTTTGCTACGGCGTAGCCTATGTCCATCCCTGCGAGCATCTCCGGCACTATGCAGAGAACCGCCCCTGCCTTATGTAGCTTTGTTATCGTAGACGTCTGTTCGGCTCTCACTATGATCGGCACATCTGCATAGATGTGCTTAGCCGCGAGGACTCCGAGCATGTTCTCGTAATCCGATTCCGTAAGGAAAAGGACTCCTTTGGCGCGTTCTAGCGCAACATTCTGCAGTACGGACTTCAGAGTGAAGTCTTCATGGAGAATCCTGTATCCGAGTTCATGGACCAGCTCCGCTTTTTCTGGATCCTTCTCGATAACGAGGAACGGAATCTTATGGGTCTTAAGTTCCTGGGCTATCCTTTCCGCTAGGTCAGAATACCCGCAGAGCACATAGTGGTTCCTCATCTTGTGGCTGGATAGCAGCGCCAGCCTTGTCTTTATATCGATGCGCCCTATAAGGTTTATCAGGGACGCGATGACAAAACCGACAATCGCGATCTTAATCAGGCCGTCTACTATCGAAATCCCCACAACCACGTAGAACGATGGCGTATAGGTCTGCACAAGCGAGCTGAGAGCACCGCTTTCGTCAACACCCACCGCGTCAAAAAGCGCCGAGATCGTATAGTAGCTGGCAACATAGAAGTTCCCGGTAATCTGCATCAGCACATAAGTGGACACCACTGCAAAGATGGCAGCGACTATTGCCAGGATAACCACGAACCTTGAGGTTACGCTTCTTGTGTCATGATGCGCTACATTTACCACGGCTACACCTGCACCAGAATTTCAGCCGTTAGGCTTGAACAGCTCCTTCACTATCTCCCTGCTCGCCGCCTTCTGCGGCATGACTATATAATCCGCGCCGGCCTCGACCAGCTTATCCCTGACGAAGTCGTCGTTCGCCCTTGTGGCTATGAATATGGCGCTATTCAGATCCCTAGCAGTGAGCACAGAAAACAGGTTCTTCGCATCGTTGTCCATCGTTATCGCTATGCTCTTTGCGACTTCTATTCCCGCCTCTTTCTGCACCTGAAGGAGAGTGCAGTCTCCGACAACCACTTTGTATCCGTTTTCCTTGAGGCGTTCCTCGACCTTAGGGTCTATGTCTACAACCACAAAAGGTATGTTGCGCTCTACAAGGACGTCACAGACTTTCTGCCCCACGGTCCCGTACCCGCACACAATAACATGATTCCTCAAATTTGGGAACTTCATGGCCGCACCACTTCCATATTAGAAACGAACTTTTTAATAGGGTTCTATCCAACATAATCCATGTCGAATCGCATCGACTCTCCTGGGTGGATCAGCGCATTCAGGGGTTTCTACAGCCCAAGGGCGGATGTGAAGAAGCTCGACGTGGTTTCAAGGTGGCTCTTCTCTGCCAGGAGCGTGATACTCATAATATCCATGCAGGCGGCGATGATAGCTGGAATACTGGCATACTCCGCAAAGATGTTCAATGTCCTGTATTTCGCGCTGCTGTTTGCAGGATTTGTAATCGCACATACGACCAGCAACCTCACCAACGACTACTTCGACTTTGCGAAGGGCCACGATACGAAGGATTCGCCCCGTCTAAGGTACACGATTCATCCGCTCGCAAGCCACATCACAACAAAGCGGCAGCTTGCAGCCGCAATACTCGTACTGGTGTTTTCCGGCCTTCTAATCGCCGGTTACTTCACGCTTGTGCACGGCTACCTGGTATTGGCCTTCCTGCTGATAGGGGCGCTCTTCCTGCTCTCGTACGACGCTCTTCCTATTACTCTAAAGAGCATAGGGCTCGGCGAGATCGCCTCTTTCGTGGTGTGGGGACCGTTCATGGTCGGCAGCGGCTATTATATCATTACAGGCAGCCTAGCCCTCTCCCCGTTCCTCATTGGCATACCGTATGGGCTCGGTGTCATGTCCATACTCGTTGGCAAGCACATAGACCAGATAAAGTTCGACAAGGGAATAGGGCAGCACACCCTTCCGGTGATACTCGGCGAGCGGAGAGCGAGATGGCTGAATATCGCCATCATAGCGTTCATGTACGCGTCTTCGGCAATCCTGGTTTTTTACGATATCGCCTCCGTATTCCTGTTGCTGGTGTTCCTGAACGTTTTTGCGCTCGTACCCACGCTCAGGATATTATCAAGGGAAAAACCCGTAGGTCCACCAAACGGTTATGTGGGTTGGCCTCTCTGGTACCACCGCACATCCTTGAGGCACAACCGGATGTTCGGCTGGCTCTATATACTCGGATTGGCGATAGGAGCCGTTGCAACTGCCTTTCTTTAGTCTTTTACAGGCGGCAATCACCTATCGTTATCGCATCTCGGAAAGTAATGGACTGATCTCCTCTCGCATATAATCCGGCTCTCACCTCAAAAGTATGCTGGCCAGGCTCTTCACTTCACGGGTAGTGTCCGGCAGCTGCATTACCTCTTCAATACCGAAGAATCTGAGGTCGTTCGATTCATGGCTCTTCTGCAGTTTTCCGCCATTCACTTTGCACCTGTATATAAAATCGTAATGGCAGTGCGTACCCTGTATGTCCTCGAGCTGAGTCCAGTCTGCGGAAGGGAACTGCATCGCATGATCCGATACCGTGGTCGGCGCCTTGTTGATAGTCTCGACGTCTAGCCCCGTCTCCTCCTTGACCTCTCTCACGACGCACTCGCTCGGAAGTTCTCCTTCCTCGATGTGGCCGCCAGGCGGCAGCCAGAGGTTCAGCTTCTTGTGATGCACCAGCAACATCTTGTTGTCTTCCACGATTATCGCTGTGGCTACGTACTCGATTCTCTTCCCGTCCCTAAAGCTTCCCATGCACATCACCTACAACCTTTGCAGTAAGAGTTTAAGATTGCTACGGAGAAATTTTGCTATTCGCCATAGGCATCAGAAAACCTCAAAACGCGCGAAAATTTTGTCCCCGAAGCCGTAAGATTCTTGAAGTGTTACCAATTTAATATCTTGCTGATTAAGCCTAACAGGTGTTTAATTGGATAGCATCGATACCGAAACCGCAAGCTACGAGCTTCTTCAATCGATAGTCAGCGCAGTCTCGTCGTCATCCTACAAATACATACTATCCACATTCAAGAGACTGGTGGAGAGTCCAGAGATAAAACCAAACATCGGCAAAGGGATAATAAATTACGTACTCGCAGCCGGTCTGCTCAGCTTTGCAGGAAGAGAAATAGACAAAAAAAGTTTAACAAACGTTGTCGAGTCTTTGGGGGTCGCGCCGGACTCGAAGATGGCCGACTCTCTTCTGGCCACCGGAATAAAAAGCCACCTGGTCTATCTTTATGCCTACTATTTTCTTTTGGCCGGAAGGATTCCAGTTTCTGAACAGAAGATGATGGACGTAGTCATGGCTCTTGGTCTAAAACCGGATAAAGACAGGGCAAAACGAATGTTCGAACTTTGCACGCAGGGTGGCGAAGGAATCTAAGTCCTAAAACATAGCTCCAGCCAGATTCGAACTGGCGTCCCCAGGTCCAGAGCCTGGTATCCTTGACCACTAGACGATGGAGCTGCGCACTTCACGATGGATTATATTACAACATATGCCTTTTATAGATTGCTCTCAAAACAACTTCATGCCCATGCGACAGCACGTTCCATTCGGGGACGAGCTACTGCAGTTCCTCATTGCCGACGTTGCGCTCATAATAGCCTTCTCCCTCGCGGAGAGCGGCGGCCTCATAGGGATACTCAGGGGTTCTGGCGCAGGCGTGCCGGGCTTCGAGATACTCATACCGGTGATGGCGATAGTGGTCACCTCCAGCTTCGTGCTCCATGAACTCATGCACAAGATAGTGGCGCAGCATTATGGAGCCATAGCCGGTTTCCGCACCTCCACCATGGGGCTTGTCATCACCCTTGCCACCAGCGCGTTCGGCTTCCTCTTCGCCATACCTGGGGCTACCATGATCTACGTCCAGAGCTTCACAAAACGGGAGAACGGCCTAGTCTCCCTTGCCGGTCCGCTCACGAACTTCGTCATATTCGCGGTGTTCATGGCTGTATGGGTATACGCCAACCCTCCCCAGTACTCTTTCCTCTACTATACGGTGCTCTTCGGCACATTCATCAGCCTGATACTGGCATTCTTCAATATGCTGCCAATCATGCCCCTCGATGGAAGCAAGGTACTCGCATGGAACAAACCCGTCTATGTAATCACAATGGGCGCAATCTTCGCCATCGCCTACACGTTCGGTGTCATCCCGATCTACGACCTCGTCTTCCTGCTAATCATCGCGCTCGTATTCTCTGTCTTCTACAGGGGCTTCATCTGACGGCGTGCCATCTAAGAACGCTCAGGTTTTTAAGGGCTTACTTTGATAAGTAATCGTGTAACTTATGGCGAAGGAAGAGGCGAAAACGACCATCGACTCTTTGGCAGACCTCATCAAGGACAAAGGGCGCATGGAGCTAGGGAAGGCCGCCCAGACGCTCGGCATAAGCCCAACGATCGTCGAGAACTGGGCGAAGGTACTTGAAAAAGGCGGCCTTGTGAGGATATCCTACGAAGTCGGCAGGATGTATGTGGAGCCGGCAGGCGCCCCACGCGGCGAGGAGAAGGCGTATGCAGCCACAGTAGAGGCCGAGAGGACCACTCTCGCCACCGAGGCGGTCTTCCAGAGGAACGAGCTCGACAAGCTAGTCTCGCAGATTAACGAGATAGACCTGTCAGTGAAGGCCGCGGAGCGGATATTCGCAGACAAATTTCCGGAGCTGGAAAAGCAGCTCGATGGCATCAACAAGATATACAAGGCGCTTGAAAATGAGAGCTCCCAGGTCGAGAACATAAAAAAGGGCGCACAGGGCAACTATGACAACCTCAACAAGAAGATAAGCGATCTCTACGGCAAGATAGAGGGAATAGACACCAACACGGTCCAGGTCGCGCGCGAGCGGCTTCTTGCAATAAGGGACGAGCTGAAGAAGGCAAACGAGCTCGAGAACCAGCTCACGGCTCTCGAGAAGAGCAAGGACCGCGCCCTTGAGGCGATAAAGAAGAGCGTCGAAGACCAGCTCAAGACTCTCGAGAAGGAGATAGACAGGAGCAAGAAGAACATCACGATACAGCTAGACATATACAGGGAGCAGATAGATGGCGCGCTAAACGAGATAAAGGATCGGGAGAGATCGTTACGAGGCCTCTCGGACCAGCTAGCGACGTTCAGGCGTGACAAGGAGGCTGCGAAGAAGGCGCTGGAAGAGTCGCGCACGCAGTTCAACGACCAATTCATTAAGGCATATACCCATATGGAAACCACAGGTACGCTCCTGTCTAAAGAGGTTACGTCGATGATGGCGGAGATAGCCGAACTAAAGGTCAACTTTGGCGAAGCGTCGAAGGTGTACGACCGCGTCCAGGTCGCGAAGAATGAGATAGCCCAGGCGCAGGACGACATCGCGAAGATGAGGGAGGAACTCGGCAAGATAATCGACGAGATAAATGAGATAGAGGGAGGCAAGCTCTCGGCAGAGGCGAAAGCGAAGAAGACCGCAAAGCTCAAGGAACGCATGAAGTCTGTCGCAGACCAGAAAGTGAAGGTCGGGCAGGAGATAGAAGATGTGTCAAGAGATATGGAAAGCGAGAAAAAGGAAGGAGAATGAGAATGAGTATGAGTATGAGTATGACCAATCGCACGGTGCAACAAAAATTCAATGGTGCAAATAATGGCTGACGAGAAAATGGTTGTCGCACAACCTGAAAAGAAAGACGACGACGTGAAGATACTCGACCACTACATGCTCAATGCGAACGGCTTGAACGTAGAGGTAAACATAAAACAGACAACCGATTTCGTTCCGTTATACGAAGTCATCTTCCCCGGGATAGGCATAGCCACCAAGCTTCTGCTCGTCTCACTGCGCGGCGAAATGATAAATATGGTGCCGATAGACGCGCAGAGGATACAGATAAAGGAGTATCTCGAAGACCTAACAAAGCGCGTCCAGTCGGCCAGCAAGATACTGATAGACAAGTATCTTCCTGGCACCGGCCCGGATACCAAAAACGTCCTCAGCGCCTACATGGTAAACATGATGATAGGGCTCGGCGACCTGGAGGCACCGCTATCGGACGAACACCTGGAGGAAATCGCCGTAAACGGCTCGCGCGGCCCGCTCTGGGTATTTCACAAGAAGATAGGGTGGTGCAAGACAAATATACTGCCGACAAACGAGGATGCCATCTACGAACAGGCAGAGAGCATAGGGAGGCGCGTAGGCAGGGAGATAAACAACCTCGCCCCGTTGATGGATGCGGAGCTTCCTGACGGCTCGAGAGTCAACGCCACTCTGTTCCCGATATCGCAGATCGGCAACACAATAACAATAAGAAAGTTCGAAAAGAACCCGTGGACCATGCCCGCCATGGTGAAGAACGGTACGATAAATCCGAAATTGGCAGGGCTCATATGGCTGTGCATACAGAACGAGATTTCGCTTATCATCTCCGGGGGTACCGCGTCAGGAAAGACCAGCTTCCTCAATGCGATGAGCATGTTCTTCCCGGCTACCCGAAGGATAATATCAGTGGAGGAGACGAAGGAGCTTTCGCTGCCGAAGTTCTTCCAATGGGTATCGATGCTCACCAGGCAGCCGAACCCGGAGGGCAAGGGAGAGGTCACTCTCTACGACCTCATGATAAACGCCCTCAGGCAGCGTCCCGACATAATACTCGTCGGAGAGGTGCGTACCGGAAAGGATGCTGAGACTCTGTTCGAGGCAATCCACACAGGTCACGCCGTTTATGGGACAGTGCATGCCGATAACGCGCAGGACACGATAATAAGGATGACTAATCCGCCCATCAACGTGCCTAAGATAATGATGAATGCCATCGGTGGAATGATTGTGGCGTTCAGGCACCGCACCAGGGGCATAAGAAGGGTTCTCGAGTTCGCAGAGATACAGAAGAGCGGCGATGCAAACACCCTATACCAGTGGAACATAAGGGATGACGTATTCATGCAGGCAAATGACATGACCCGCCTTGCAGAGCTCATCAACCTCTACGGAGGTCTTACAAGGAAGGAGATAGAGGACGACATTGCCGAGAAGGCAAACATCCTCAACTGGATGGTCAAGTACAACGTAATCAATGTCGACGACGCCGGTTTCGTAGTCGCCAACTACTACAAGAGGAAGGACAAGGTCATCGACGTAGTCAGGAACGACGTGCCGTACTCGGACAAGTTATTCTCATGATTATCATGGCAGAGGAAGACAAATACATGAAAATGGTGCAGCTCATAGAGGACATAGAGGCCAGTGCGGAAAGGCAGGCCCCGAGCACAAATGTGATAAGCCTGGCCGGCACATTTGCAAGCGTTGGGGGAGCGCAGCCAAAGAGCTACCATGAGCTTGTTGCACTTATTGAGGGCATGGAAGCGGGAAGGCATCCGAAAGAGGAAGCCAAGCAGCAGCCCCAGCCGCAGCCGCATCTTGTTGCAACCGGAGTGGAGCAGGCCAAGTACGCCCAGGTCCCTGTGGGCGGATTGCCACAGGCAACTCCGCAAAGGCCGGAGAGGCAGAAAAAGCAGAGAGAGGCGGTATCAAAAGAACTGGGCCAGATAGTTGGCAGAATCGGCGCAGGGGTCACCCAGTTCGGCGAGATGGGCCGCAAGAGAATCAACATCAAGGATCTCGTACTTCCGAGCCTGTCTCTTGCAGACCAGATATCAGAGCTGGAGCGGATAATAGAAGGGCTCAAACAGCAGATATTCGACGGAGAACACATGGAGATAGTCGCTCAAGAGGTCTACGGCCTGCGCCAGTACATCCAGGACACGAAGAGACGCGGAGGGGGAGGCGCAGGCGCGGAATCGCCTGGCGAACTGGAGCGCTCCCTACGTGACATCCGCGACCAGAGGATTGATGAAGCTATAACGTTAATAGAAAACTACGGCGCAGGCAACGCCAGTGGAGGATAATGGCACTGTTCGATAAGAAAAAACGGGTAATCACTGTCGGCGGGCAGAAGATAGAGCTTCAGCCAAAACCATCTAAAAATCCGTTCACCGGCATATTCGGGAAAAAGACCGCGCCGATACCACCACAGGCGCAAACCCCTGCACCGGCATCTGCCGCATCGCCACCGCCTACGTCGTCATACCCGTCATCGGTAAATCCACAGTCAAAACCCCTTCCAATCCCCAGACCGGGACTGTTCTCGAGACCAAAGCCGGCGCAGCCTGCGTTCTCGGTCCCAAAGCTCGAGGTTCCGCAGGCTCCGAAACCCCAGACGCAGACGTCGGCCGCAGCTGCAAAACCCCAGCAGAAGAAACCCAGCCCGTTCGCAAGCCTGATGAAACCGACAAAGCAGAAGCCAAAGCCTGAAGAGGATCTGGAACGGAGGATACGCGTCGGCATACCGGAGCAGCACATAGAGCAGGTAGGAAAGCCAAGGATAGAGAGGCCAGAGCTCGCCGGAGGCGCAGTGCCTTCAGCCGCCGCCACCGCCACAGGAAAGCCATCTCCTCTGCGCACGTACCTAGACAAACAGGCAGCGAAGCAGAAGGGCCTGGACGCAGCGGTGCAGAATATGCGCATAGCCCCTACAACTTACGATTTCGTGCTCCGCATGTTCCTCGCCGCGGTGATGGTGGCTGCCATAGTGGCAATAACCGTCTTTCTTCTGCTCACCACAATAGGGCTCTCGTCCGTAGAGGGCGTTCTCATCGGGGTGATAATGGGTTATGCCGTGTACCAGGGAGCGTTCAAGGTGTTCCTCAATTATCCCACGGCGAAGAAGGTCTCGTCTGGCAAGAATGTAGAGCGTGACATACTCTTCGCGGCAAGGGACCTCATCATCTCGCTGCGTTCCGGAATGCCCCTCTTCAACGCGATAACGCTCATAAGCAAGGGATACGGGGATGCGAGCGCGGAGTTCGAGAAGGTGGTCGACAAAGTGCAGCTTGGCGCTCCGCTCGAGGAGGCGATAGACGAGACCGTGGCGCAATCCAAGAGCCCGTCCTTCCGCCGCATCATGCTCCAGGCTTCCGTAAGCATAAAGGCGGGAGCCGACGTGGTGAGCGCTCTGCAGAGCGTAATCGACCAGCTCTCGCAGGAGCGCGTGATAGAGCTGCGCGCATACGGGCAGAAGCTCAACGCGATTGCGATGTTCTACATGCTTTTTGGAGTGATAATGCCCAGCATGGGCATAGCCGTGGTGACGATTCTCACCACTTTCATAGCGTTGTTCTCGGTCGACACCACCGTACTGAGCGCGGTGATAGTTGGAATAATATTCCTTCAGATCGTCTTCCTGAAGCTGATAACGGCGTCAAGGCCGGTATTCGCGATGTGAGGTGGTAATGTATGGCAATAAACTTTGAGCGTTTCATTTCAAGGGATGCGGCTAGATTCCTGTCAAGAGAGCTTGACCTTTCTGGAATGCCGATGTCAGTCAACCGCCTGCTATCGTTCATGATTGTACCAGGGTTCGCCCTGTTCATCATCCTCGCGTTCAGCCTATACTTCCTTGGCTTCGAGATTCTGGAGTCGTGGGGCGCAGGCATAGGTGCCGCCGTGCTATATGTGGTCTTCATATTCCTCTACATAGAGTACAAGATAGACCAGAGGAAGACGCAGGTAGAGGTGATGCTCCCCGATTTCTTCCAGATAGTGGCAGCCAACCTGAGGAGCGGAATATCCATGGAGAGGGCGATGCTGCTCGCAGCTAGGCCGGAGTTCGGCTCCCTGAGCGATGACGTGAAGGAGATGTCGAGAAGGGTGTTCGGCGGGCAGACCCTGGAGGCTTCGCTTCAGGAGTTTGCAGCAAGGTACCGTTCATACCAGCTGCAGCATGCCGTGCGGATGATAGTCGAGGCGCTCAGGTACGGAGGCGCCATGTCCGACCTCATAGGGCAGATAGGCAGAGACGTAAGGAATCAGCAGCTCATCCAGAAGGAGGTGCAGGGTCAGCTCCTCATGTACACGATTTTCGTGGCTTTCGCAGGCCTTATCGCCGCACCGGTACTCTACGGCCTCACCAGCCAGATGATAGTAGTCACGGACAGCGTCTGGAATGGAATACTGCAGTCAAACCCGAACGGCCTGCCCACTACCGGAGTGTCGTTCCTTAGGCCAAGTCCTCCAAAGATAACCCCCGAAACGTACAGGAACTTCTCCTACATAGCGATAATAGTCATAACCGGTTTCGCCTCCCTGATAATGTCCGCGATATCTACAGGGTCGCCGCTCAAGGGCCTGCGTTTCATGCCAATTTTCATAATCGTCGGGATTGTCGTGTTCCTGGTCGTGCAGAGCGTAATCGGAGGTCTGTTCTCGAGCCTTGGCAGTGTCTGAGAACGGGCTGCATACAACGACGTTACGACAGGATTAGCCTGTAGGTTTCTTCCACTTCATCCACATCCGCATCTCTTTCTCTTCTCATTTCTCAGCATCCTGCCTTTGTGTGGTATGCCAAAAGACAGGCATTTCCGCCGCAGCTCAATGCGGTCGGGCATGTTGCCGGGCACATGCTTGTAGGAAGGAATGGTGTTGCCCACGCACAAGTGCTGCAGGCGCACGGGAAGTTGGTGATATTCGCGATTAGGTCTCCGCTTCCGCTTAATATAAAGTTAGACGGATTGGAGAGCGGGCTTGTGACATGTAGCAAGGAAGGTCCAGTATCCCAGGCGGAGAATACGTAGCCGCTTCCGATCGAAACGTAAGCGACATAGTTGCCAGCCGGAAGGTAAGCCAAGACATTGGAGGCATATGGCACCCCATTAAGATAGACAGTGCCGTTCGGATAATATGCATCGCTGCCACTGCCATAGTAGTCATACCCCTGTATTATTGGGGTGACTCCATACAGGGCGATATTCGCCGGAGCGATTGTCTGCACCGAATACCCAGAAGACTTATACGCGGTTGCTGTGTTACAGCTGCCCTTCTTGACGCCCGTGCAGAGATAATACGACAGCGTGAAATACGAATTGACACGCGTGCCCGAAGTGGAGCCGAAAGAGCCGCTTATGCTCGCTTTGCATATCGCGGAGGCTCCAGGGAGCAGGAATGAGGGATAGCAGTTTCCCATCGTGTGCATTGTTCCAGGAACGCCAATACCAGTTGTGGTGACGTTTATGGCGTTCGTGGTGAAGTTCATCGGAACCTGCAGGTTGTTGATGAATGTCATGTAATATGTTATCGGAGCGTTCGTGAGTTCGGTGTCCTGGCACGTCAACAGCGGCTGGATATAGCACGAAGAAGCGATAAACGGCTGCCCCGAGGGGGAGAGCGAGAGTATCAGCGCAACAGCGACGAAAACGGAGAGTATGAGTATGGACCACGAGTATGTGGTGAGGAACTCCAACGCGGACTGCGCTTTTGTAGTCTTCATCTGCATCACATGATTACTGTCAGCATAAGTTCATAAACCTTAAACTCACGGCACGTACTGAACGCCGCACGCTCCGCTTATCACATTGGACGGTGTGCATGGATAGGAGCTGCCCATAAGGAAAGCCGGGTCTATTGTGGTTCCGAACGCCCTGGTTGTGTTTATCTGTCCGTTCTGCCACGTGTCCATTGGGATTATCACGTTGTCGGGACCCGACG
>JAJZNR010000023.1 GCA_021811605.1 Microcaldota archaeon
TAAACGAAGACTACGGTCTTGTCCCTCTCGAGGCGATGGCGAGCAGGAAGCCCATTATAGCGCTCAACGAGGGTGGCCCTAGAGAGACTATCGTAGATGGAAAGACAGGTTTCCTGGTAAACGGCCCAAAGGGGATGGCGGAGCGGATGCTTTACGTTGTGGACTATCCGGCGCATGCGAAGAGACTGGGGGAGAACGGCCTGAGGAGGGTGAAAGCGCACTACTCGTGGAACCGCTTTTTTGAGGAGTTCGACAGAGGACTCAGGAAGGTTGCGAAGGCTGAGGTGGAAGGAGAATTACAAGGCGGCATTCGTCTGCCTTAAGGATGATTACGAGACAGTAAGACAATAAAACAGGGTGATTGAGTGAACAAGAAAAACAAAAAGGTTAGCGGGACGCCCGCTCGGCCGATGGAACATTTCCAGAGTCGGAGAGCGATGCAAATATGTCATTTAACAGCCCTTCGCCTTTGTCAGGCTGGCCTGCAACTATCAGTACGGTTTCATGGTCTTCTCTCCCAATGATTTCTGTGATGAACCTCTCTTGATCCCTGCTGACGTACCTATCATCAGCATGCGTGTAAACGATGTTGCTCCCGGTATCCTCTGCCTGGCTTTGCGCGAGCATATCCCTTACTTTCCCATAGTTTGCATTGTGCAGTTTTACCGCCAGCACCCTCCCATTCCCTCTTACGACTCTACGTATCGCCTCTACGTTAGTATCGAGGAATGCGCTGGTAATATCGTAAATCTGAGCATGTGCGGTTGCGTTTTTGCTGCTTATGTGTTCAGGCGCTTTGAACACTCCCTCCTGCACCAGCACCCCGAGCGTGAGCATGATTGCAGCCACAAAATAGTAGCTGTGGATCGGAGTGCCCAGCAAAGCGAACGACAGCATAACCGTAAGGAACGGTATAGCGAGCATGCCCAGACCTGCCGTAGTTGTGCTGAATGTCCTGTAGCAGTAATAGAAAAGGAGGGTTCCGACCCCCATCTCTATGCCACCAATAAGCAGTATTGAGAGCACTACCGGAATAGAAAATGTTAGTGCTATGCTCATATGGAAGAACAATATCAGCAGTATGGCAAGAGCCAACGAGGACAGATTTCCTAACAGCATGTAGGCCGAAGTGCTGGTATTGTATGCCCTTATGGCAAGCGTTGAGGCTGCGGTAGCAAGAGCAGAAAACATCACAAGAGCCACATAGGGCAGCTCGGCCATGTTCACGGTTGCCAGGCCGCCATCAGAGAGAACTATCGCCACCCCAACTATGCCCAAAATAAGGGCAAAAAGCTGCCTTCTGCTTACCCTCTGCTTCAGGGCCAACGGTGTGAAGATGGCTATCATAATCGGATACGTCCTATAAACTATCGCGCTTACGCTTGGCGTGGTGCCGATAGTGCCCCAGGTCAAGGCAAGCGTTCCCACGCCAAATCCGAAGAGTCCTGCCACGAAAAGGATAGCCACCCCTTTCCTATCCTTCACTAACACCGAAAGCTCTTTTCCTCTATCCTGCAGGTATATAACTACAAGAATCACCAGCGTGCCCAAAAGCGAAGAATATAGGAGCATCGGGACCGCCCCTATGGCGCTGCCACCTATCTGCAGTGCTATCGTTACCAACGCGGATTCCGCTATCACGAATACCAAAGCAAGGAGTCCCTTGTACAATATCTTCATTGCCCTCAAAACAGACTTTCCATCGGAGCTTTTTAAGCTCTGCTATAAAATCAAATCTATTTGATTTTTTTTGCGAAAACATACCCTTATATTCTTTGCATTAAATGGAATATCCATGATTGCCAGCATGCGGGAGAGAGTTGTACTCAGAGAGTTGAGCTCGGATTCGAGGGCCAGCTTACTGAGCATAGCGAAGAAGCTCAATTGTTCCTATGCCACAGTCAGGAAAATAATCAAAAGGCTGGAGAAGGAATTAGATATAAGGTTTACGCTTGAGCTCGACCTCACAAAGCTTGGGTTCCTGCAGAGGCACATACTTCTGGTAAAATTCTCAAAGACTTCAGATTACCATACAGTTGAGGCTGCGGTGAAAGATGAGAAGGATGTCATCGCAGCTTATGCCACTCGAGGACAGTACGACATGGTCGTATTTGCAGCGGAAAGCGACCCGGTGAAGTACGTGTTGTGGGAGACCGTGTTCGTACAGAAACTCTCTGATTATGGAGCCAAGGTGATGTCTTCGGATCTTCCATACTTTAGCTTCGGATTCCTTCCGGTGGACAGTTCATTGATGCACGATATCAAAACCAAGATGAAGAAGAAGGACATGGAATTACTAAGATTATTAAATGAGAATTCACGCGCAAGCTACAGCGAGCTCGCAAGGCGCCTAGGGACCAACGAAAGCACAGTAAGATACAAGGTATTCACCATGGTGCGAAGCGGAATCATAAAGAGGTTTACTATCGCAGTACAGAACCCCCCGCAGCAGTATGTGATCGGCTTCTTTGAGAACTGGACTTACACTAGAGCGTTCGAAAAAAGAGCACTTCTCGACAGAAAGCACATGATGGAGATAGACTATAGGCTCCCGCTATTGACAACCTTCCAGATGTCCGCGCCTCTGACGGGAAGCTATGCCAACTTCATAATAGGGTTATTCGATACGGAGAAAGATGCGCTGGACAATACAGTGAGAAAGCACAGAGAGATATATAGAACAGAGGGCCTTGAGGAACGGCATGCCCGCATCACAGGAACTCTGAAAGGTCTTTTCCCGTTCAGGAATCTAGACATAAAGGCGAACTACAACGTAGTCAAATGGGAATAAATGCCATTAAAAATCCAGGCATCGTCTACCTGTGTTCTGAATTCGCAGTAAATACCAAATAAATTTCAAAAAATAACAGTGTATATATATATATATATCACCTTCGACGCTATACTACTCAGGTGGGATGGATGAGCGAAAGACGCCAGGACTTCTCTTCGGAGGTTGTCACCCGTCACCCAAACGGCGTTGTCTCATCTTTCAACCACTTGTCACCCATGCTGGGCGTTTTGCCCAGCATCATGCTTACGATAATGGTGGGTTAGATGAAACTGGGAATCCGTGGAAAACTGATAAGGTACCTGTCGAGAGGGGAGATTGAGATATACCAGTGCAGGGTCTGTGGAAGGCTGCACACAGATGCGAACGACCTTCTCTGGCACATGAACGAGTGCGCATACGCGAAAGCGGGAGTGCTCATGAACATGGGCTCCTTTCGCGCGGCAAAATAAAAAGAGGTGGGGAAATGGGAAGGAAGACGGCAACAAGGAGAATGTGCCATAAGTTTCTAGGTTGGACCAATGCAGGTGTTATCGACCCAGAGAAGCTCATGGACAAGGGAGTGCACGACACCAGGATCGCGGGCATGTCCGTCGAGGAGCACAAAAGGGGGCTCGTAATGCAGATAAGGTTCTTCGACGGGATGGAGCCCAAGAACGTCGTGAACTATGTGAGGAAGAGGTTCACAGAGTTCGATGCAGTTCTTTACTACAGGGACGGCGCGCTGGACGTGCTAGAGTGCTGACATGGATGAACAAGAAACGACAAGGCAGATGTGCAGCTACCACAACAAGGAGCTGGTCATGTACGAGGGAATATATGTCTGTGACAAATGCCTTGCGAAGAACTACGGAATCAGGATTTGATTAAGTGTACTTCAGGGTGAGGTTCGCGTACCTTCCTGTCGGATAGTATGCGTAGTGCACCTCGTATGCGTATATCTGCAGCAGGTGCGCCCCGTTGTCTAGCTGGAACAGGTATGGGGATGTGGTGTTCT
>JAJZNR010000008.1 GCA_021811605.1 Microcaldota archaeon
GGGGTGCATTCTACGGCACGGACCTAGAGCTGCAGCTCAGGAGAAGAGGGATAAAGACCATTGTGCTGTGCGGAATATCCACTAATCACGGTGTGGAGAGCACGGCGCGTTTCGCATACGAGTACGGATTCCAGCAGATATTCGCGGAGGACGCTATGACATCAATGAGCGCGGAGATGCACAGACTTGCAATCGACACGGCATTCAAGAGGATGGGAAGGGTAAGGAAGACAGAGGAGATCCTGAAGAGCCTGGTCCAATCTGCCCCCTGAGCAATGTCCAGAGCCTGCCGGTGCTTAGGCTGTAAGGGTTACTTTTCCGCCACATTCCCGCACCATTCACAACCTTTCTTGGGGCACGTGTCTCCCATTTTTTGCAAACTCGCGCCGCGTTACAATAAAATGTAACAAAAAACAAAGGTATATATATTTATAGAACTACATATAATTACAATAATATGTAATTAAGTGTAGTTTTAAAAAGTGGTGAAATGGAGATACGGGACCCCGATAAAAGTGACAAAGCCAAGCTGGAAGATGTTCTTGTCGAACTACTTTACAGCGCATATCCAAATATGACTTTCCATGGAGGCACGGCAATATGGCGGTGTTATGGTGGCAACAGGTTCTCCAGAGACATCGACCTCTACTTCGATGCTGGGAGCGATAGGGAGCTTGCGCACAAAAATTTTATAAAATTCCTGAAGGACAGCGGATTCACTGTGAAGCGCAGCAGCTATAGGAGGGAAACAGACACATCGCAAATCCTTGTGGAATCAAACAAGAAGATGAAGATAGACATCAATTACAGGTACAAGCGGGGCACGCAGGCGGAATACACCCGCGTGGACGGAAGCAAGATGATAGTGATGGCGCTGAAGCCGATGGAACTGCTTGAGGAAAAGATAACCGCGTATGAGGACAAGATGGACAATGCTAGTAAGGTGAAGCAGCCCGAGGTGCAGGACCTCTATGATATGTACCATCTGACCGGCATAATCGAGCGAAAACCAGACCCCGCGTTAGGGAAAAGGCTAGAAAGGCTTGTAGACAGGATCCAGAAGAGCCCGCCTCCTGATATGAGGAGCCTCGGCAGCCTCATAATATCGGGTGTTCCACCCAGCCTTGAGCTGATGCTGAAATCGATAAGGGAGTGGCTCGCATGACCACAACGTCCAGTATAACGGAGAAGTTTTCTGGCTATCCAGTGTTCACGAATAGGGACGTAAGACTCTTCCTAGGGAGAAAAGCCAAAGCGGCGAACGTTGCGAGGCTGCTTTCGCACATGAAGCGCGCAGGGCGGATACATCAGGTGGTTAGGGGAGTCTATTCGGCAACGGTGGATGAGCGCGTTTCCGGATTCGCATTCCAACCGTTCTATTACGGGACGCTCTATGCTCTGACGCTTAGGGAGCTTTGGACGCAGAACTCTAGGCCGGAGATAATAACGCTGAAAAAGATAAGGAAATCTGGCATATTGATTTTTGGCGGGAAGGTGGGTGTGAAACTGCACCACCTGACCCCGAAACGCTTCTTTGGCTTTGACATGCTGGTTGTTGGGGGAATGAAGGTTCCGGTTTCCGATCCGGAGAAGACGCTGATTGACCTCTTCTTCTACAAGATAAGACTGCCCATACAGGAGTACGATGGGATACTGAACGCGATAAACGTGAAGAAGCTCGATTCCTACCTGAAGGCATACGATGGCCATACCAGGAAAACGGTCATGAATTTCGTAAAGAAGTACCTGAAGCTGGCAAAGCGGGGAAAGCTGAGGAGCGGTTATTAAGCCTTAACGTTCTCGCACCATTCGCACTCCTTCCTCGGGGTTTGAGGTTTCAAAAGCATGGATATCGGTCCCCATTTTGCAAGAAAAAACAACCTTCAAATATCAGAAAACGTTACTTAATATAGATGGTTGAATGGTAGCAACAAGAACAGCACCGGTGTCAGAGCAGCAGAAGTATGTCCACGCGCTCAAAGTAGAGGTAGCAGTGCGTACGTACAAAGAAAGCGATAGAATAGTAATAGCCCGTATGTTTGAGGATTTCCAGGATTTTCTGGCGTCTGTAGATACCTTGAGAAGGTTGGTGAGAAAAGAGGCATTGGTCAAGGAGAGGTATGGAAACGCGTATCTGCAGAAAACGCTTGAAAAGGTCTCAAGTCAGGATGGAATTTTTTATGTAGCTGAGAGCAGAGGCAGGATTGTTGGGTTCGTGGTCGGAATAATCATCGAGCCATCAAAGACAGAGGAAATGGAATTAGGAGAGAAGAGATTGCATGGGGAGATACTCGAACTCTATCTTGAACCACGTTACAGGGGCAACGGCCTGGGCAAAAAATTGATGGAAACTGCAGAGGCATATTTCAAGGGGAAAGGATGCAAAGATTCAACTCTTTTGGTATTCGAACCTAACGCCAGTGCGCATGAATTCTATTTAAGAAGAGGGTATGGAGATAGGAGTAGAGAAATGCTGAAAGTGTTATGAGAAATAGAGGAACTTCTAATACCTCCCTCTGCACCATTCACACCCCTTCTTCGGGCACCTCCTGTTCAGCAGCGCTATGGCCCTCTCGAACAGCCTCAGGGCGTTGTCCCTATCAAGCCTCATCCTCTTTAGCGTTGTCTCGAATACCACGGCGCCGTCCTTCTGCACTTTCTTGGGCACGTAGAAGAGAAGGAAGCCATAGTTCGCTGTGGGGTGGCCGTTCATCTCCAGCAGGAAGGCGTATATGTCCAGCTGATTTTGATAGTGCGCAGCCGTGTCCTCCTTGAGATCGTAGCCCCTCGTCTTGTAGTCTAGGACTACGAGCTTCTCGTTCCTAGTGAGCACATTGTCTATCGCGCCAGTAAGCGCGTTACCTCTGCTGTCCTCCCATCTTAGGCCCTTCCTCCAGTTACGCCATGAATCAAGCAGCGCCTTATCGCCGAATAGCTGATACTCCGTGCTGTCAAGCTTCCTTTTGAGCTCTGGAGGCAGCGCACCGCTGCCTATGTAGCTGTCGAAGTGTGCCTTCAGTATGCTGTCCATTCCGGCAGGGAGGGACGGGAAGATGCCGGCGGGGCGCTTCCAGACCTTGTGCTTGTCAAGCCAGAAGCAGCGGTGACACTCTTCCATCAAGTTGAGGGATGTATTGGAGAGGGTGTAAGGCATGGATGAAGATTGGATTGAAAGACTTTAATAGCTTACAATCCATGATTCCTATCTGATCCGTATGGAGATAAAGGTAAAAACTGGAGAAATTATTCTGGACGGCAAGATCTTAAACGATCTTGATAAAGATGTCCTAGAATTTATACGCATCATAAAAGGCAGATATGTCATAATAAGCGGCTACGTTGCGATAGTATTTGGAAGACCCAGAACGACCGAAGACGTAGATATATTTGTAGAGATGAAGAACTTCAAAGAGTTTGATGAATTTTACGGAAAAATGATAAAGAACGGGTATTACTGCATGAGTAATGGAAGTGCCGAGGAGCTATATGGGCAATTTGGGGAGGGTTTGCCACTAAGAATCGCAAAGGAGGACATAGTATTTCCCAATTTTGAGATAA
>JAJZNR010000015.1 GCA_021811605.1 Microcaldota archaeon
TGCGACCGCCGGGATTTGAACCCGGGTTTATGGCTTGGAAGGCCATAGTCCTACCAGGCTAGACTACAGTCGCATTGATGTGATGCAGATATCAGGCATCACAAGATTTATATCTTGTGTAGTGCGGCTGTGGCTACACTGGAAAAAAGAGATGACCCCGTGTCACCCACGGGGTCCCAAAGAAGGCTGTTTGCAGGTGTTATCTCATCCCTCCTTAGCGGCAATGATTACTGCTGCGGCTCCGAGCTGCATGTTTCTCTTCCTCGCCTCCTCGATGGCCTTGATTGCGTACTCGGTCATCTTCTGCGCCAGCACGGCTTTGAGCGCCGCGCCAGCATGCTCTGCGTTGCCGTCTACGCCATCCAGATCGAAGACCGCAGATAGGTCGCTACCGCGCATCGCCTCTGCCACCCTCACCCTTATCAGGGTGTTTCGTTCGATAGAAGAGAGGGCAGAAATATCGATTGCCCCCTCTACGCCATTTGTTCTCCCAGTCCCCACCATTCATGTCACCCGAATAGTATTACGTCGTTCCAGATATATATACTTTTTGCGGAACTCTCGAGGATACAGTTAGAATCAGCTCACTTTTCCGGATTTTATATCCTTACTCCATAGTTCTTTGCGAGACACGCCTTGCACACAGGCACACCTTCATATAGGATGAGTGATGTTCTATGGTAGGGGCAGACACCGAAAGCATAGCTGTCGTCATTCATTCCAGCACCTGCAGTACTCTGTTTCTATACTCAAGCACTGCGCCGAACTCTCTGAACGTGTTGCGCATATGGCATAATGCATTATTACGCGGTTCCTTTGCAAACCTTACTGCGCTTAGATAACCTCTTCGATGCGGCTCCATGCTCATCTCCTTAATCTGCCTAAGCCGAATGGCCTTATTCATTACCTTCTCCACGTCTACGCCGCTGTTGCTCCAGCACAAGAACCTATGTTTTCTCTTTACCATCTAATCCGCCATTAATCCGAGGAAATATTATGCTGGGCCCGAAAGCCCAACATGGGTGATGGGACTGATGGATGAGAGAACACCTGGGTGACAGGTGACCTCAGAAAGATCAGATTGGCGTTCCCCACCATCCACAACCCCTAATATATATTACGCCTTGGAGATATTTAAGCACTGCGAAGAATTACCGTTTTTAACCACTTTTTCGTTATTTCGGGCTATATGCCCTCGAGATCTTCAGTCCAATTCAGCACGTTATAAGCCGCCCTGGTATCTATGCTTCGTAGCGGCAATCTTCCGATTAGAACTTTTTCGATGGTGTCAAAGTCCATCCTTACTATGTGCCTTCCCATCGTCTGCTTGTAATAACCAACGCAGTGCTCGTATCCTGTCTTGTAACTGTCGAAAACGCCGAGCCCGAAGTGGTCCCATGCACCAACAAGCGATGAATTGAAGATATAACGGTTGACTATCGAGTCCTTATCATCGGCTTTTATCGCAAGCCTCGCCTTTGCCGAATCACGTTCTCTATGCTCTTTCACCATATATTTTATGAGAAACCTAGCAGGCACCATGTCGGCTTGCCGTCCCATCGTGAGAGTGAATCTTTTTATATAACCGCTCCCGACCAGTTTGTTGAACGTGTATGTTACCGTATTGAAGTGTTTTCCCAATCCCTTAGACAGCTGTTGAATCGAAGCTCTGCTGTTTTCGTTAAGGAGTTTTATCAGGTTTTTCGTATTTGGCTCTATCTCCAATCTGTCTATAAGTTCGTTTCTCAGCTGGACGAAACCCAGCTGCTTGTGCGTTATATCAGAGGAGAATATATTTACGCCGTATTTGGAGAGCAGTATCCCCATTGTGCTATTCCATCTTGCATAGTGCGTCGGTGAAGCGGCTATGGCGTACACGCATATCTGGTTCTTACCTTTTAGAGTAAACGCAAGCTGCGGTATATACGATTTCTTGAGAAGGTTCGAAACATGGTTGTAGTCGGGTTTTTTTGCGAATTCCATTACTACGATGTGCGGAGTCGGGACCCCGAGCTTGTTCTCGTCCAGTTCTAACGTGTAACGGATTTCGAGAGCTTTCTCTATAGACCTCAGTCTGTTCTGTACCGTACGTCTCGATACTCCAAGCTGTTCGGCTATCTTTGTGAGCGATGTCCTTGAGTTTTCAGATAGAATCCTGACAATCCTCCGGGTCGGCAGGGTGTAGTCATCATTGAAACGGCTATGGTACTCATACTCTACTAATGGAGGCATGCTAGTCCCGGAATAACGAACATCTCTGTATAAATTGTTATTTTACGCAACATATAAATTACTTGTTTTAGTCATTCGAAATGGGGGAACAGGAAGAAACCAATGCCAACAGCCCAAAATGAGCACGTCAGGATTGCCACATGTGCAGGTTACTCGGGAGACAGGATAGACCCGGCTGTGTATGTGCTCAAACATGGCGATGTTAGCTATGGGGTTTTTGAGTGTCTTGCCGAGAGGACCATCGCGCTCGCGGTGCAGAGATTGAGAAAGGACCCGCGGAGCGGCTACGATCCGCTCTTGAAGCGGAGGATGGAAGCGGTGCTCCCTATATGCAAGAAGAAGGGGATAAAATTAATAACGAATATGGGCGCAGCTAACCCTTTAGAGGCTGCCCGTATAGCACGTACTGTGGCAAAAACATGCAATGCAGGTGACCTTGAGGTGAGGGCCGTCATCGGTGACGATGTCAGAGAGAACATCGACAGATACAGTGATGAGCCGCTTATGGAGGATCATGACCCTGGCAAACCAGAGCAGAAAGTTAGGGACCTCAAAGGCGTAATTTCAGCCAATGCGTACCTTGGTGCAGAGGGAATAATAAAAGCCTTGGACAAAGGGGCCGACGTAGTGATTACGGGAAGGGTCGCCGATCCATCCCTGTTTCTTGCTCCGCTGATGTTTGAGCTTGGATGGCGCAACGATGATTATCAGATGCTGGGAAAAGGGCTTGTAGTTGGGCATCTGCTCGAATGCGGAGCGCAGGTTTCTGGTGGCTACTTTGATGACGGTTCCAGCAGAAAACACGTACCTAATCTATGGAATGTAGGCTTTCCGATTGCAGAAGTAAGTACAGATGGCGAAATAGTCATAACAAAAGCGAAAGGAACCGGGGGGGCTATAACGAGGGAGACATGCATAGAGCAACTCCTATACGAGATACACGACCCTGCCGCATATATAACTCCAGATGCAGTGGCGGACTTCTCACATGTCGACTTTACGGAGCTAGCGCCTAACAGGATCTCTGTTACGGGTGCGACTGCGAGAGAACATACGGACACGTTAAAGGTTAGCATAGGATATAGCGATTGCTACATTGGAGAGGGTGAGATAAGTTACAATGGCACAAATGCAATTGAGAGAGCACTGCTAGCGAAGGATATCGTGACTAGGAGGCTAGAGAAACTGGATGTGCACATTACAGAAGGGCCACGGGCTGAGATAAATGGGATAGATGTCGCAGAGCTTCGTGAGGATCCGGCATCGCTGGCAAGGATCAATAGGCTGCTGCGTGGCGCCAGATTGAGAATTTCGGCAAGGACAAAGACTGTTGACGCTGCACGGAGAATAGGGGAGGAGGTAGAGTCGCTCTATACCAATGGACCGGCTGGAGGTGGGGGGGCTAGAAAGTCGATAGATGAGACAGTAGCAATAGCGTCCATACTTATACCAAGAAGTGATGTTAAAACAGAGGTAGGATGAGATTATGAAACTCGCTGATATAGCGCATTCAAGGTCCGGGGATAAAGGAGATACACTCAATATATCTCTGATTGCGTATGATAAAAGGGATTATGAATTTCTACGCGTGGTAGCCACATCGGAGAGCGTTGCCAATTATCTTAGAGGATTCGTGAGGGGTGGGGTGGAAAGATATGAGCTCCCTCAGTTAGGCGCGTTAAATTTCGTGCTTCATAGGGCGCTTGGGGGTGGCGTTACAAAGTCATTGTCACTGGACAGACACGGCAAGACCCTGAGCTCTGTGCTTTTGGAGATGCCAATAAAACATAGAAAAGAAGACCCGAATAAAACATAGAGGGCACTTGAAAATTTATACACGTACAGTTGCAAGTTTAGAATCAGCTCACTTTCCCGGAAGCGCATATCCTCGGCTTTGTTTTCCTGACAAGAAGAAACAGGTCTTCCTTCTCGAGCGGCATGGGCTTGTCTAGATGGACCTTGAACGCGCTGCCCTCTTTGGTTATCTTAGCTGCTGCAGAGGAAAAGCCCGAAACGAGCAATCCCTCGAACCCGTCTGCGGAGAAGCCCTTCAGCTGCGGGCTAGCTGTTATCTCTGCACCGAAGTCGTTCTTTCTCTCTATCCTCTGCTCCGATAATATGTCGCCTTTCTCCACCTCGCTGTCCTCTATTCCCTTCACTGCCAATCCAACTCTAGTCCCCGTGCCGGCGCTTTCCTTGTCCTCGTCCTGGGCTTGGATCGACCTCACCTCTACAAGCTTCCCGTCGTTATGAAAAAGCCTGTCGTGCTTCGCTATTGCTCCGCTGCGGACTATGCCAAGAAGCACTGTGCCGATTCCCTTGACAGGGAATGCCTTGTCTATGTCCACGCGTTTCCTTAATCCTGTCTCTCTCTTTGCTTTCTGTATCTCCTCGAGAACAGACTGCGGCTCGGCAATCCTGAAGTTGAGCTTCATCCTTGAGAGATACTGAGATACGTCGTTATCACTGGTTATCACCACCTCCTTTCCTGCCAGTTCGCATGCGATTAGCGCCTCCCCGAACGTGCTGTCCAGCTTTTTTGTGCTGAGCAGCACTATGTCGCTCATCAGTATGCACTGCGGAAGGGCGTAGAACTTCTCCTCTACGTTGCTAGGAGTGAGCGCCGTTATGATTGTGCCGGCCTTCCTGTTGTAGAACGTTATGCTGTTCTCGGAACCCTTCTTGCCTATGCTCGCTGCCAGCTCTGCGTCGTTCGGTATCGCCACTATTATGCTCTCCATCATATCCCGCTCCACAACTGGTCGAAATGCCTCGACAACTCATCTATCTTTCTCCGGTCCTTTATTACATCTATGTGTTCTATGTTCTTGTGCATCCCTGCATAAGTGAGGTTCGCGCTTCCGGTTATCGCTTCGCCCTCTGTTATGTAGAGCTTCTCGTGTATGAACCTGCCCCTCGCCGCCTTCAAAGACAGGTTCCTGACTCTCCTTTTAGTGGTTCCGAAGTACACTATCGCGATAAAAAGAAGCGCTGCGAGCACGGTCACCCAGTAGTAGTTGAGATACGCGAAAACCACGCCCACTCCTATCGAGCACAGAGCCAGCTTTCCGTTGATCCCCCTCCTTCCGCCTGACAGCATGCGTATCGCCTCTCCATTGCCCTTGTCTGCTCCGCCCGCCACTATCACGTATATGCGCTTCTTCCTTGCCAGCTCTAGAAGCATCTTTGCGTAGTATGGACTGAGGAAGGGGGTGACTATCTTGAGTGTCCGGCTCTGGTTCCTCATCAGCCGCTCGACGAACCTGTAGCTATCGCTACCGCTATAGCTTGTGCTCTCCTGTGGTTTTGGAAGGCCGAACATTGAAACACAAAGCATATAATTTATAAACGTCAAATTACTTAATACTTGGCTGCATTCGCAGCGCCAACGACTGTTTGTCTGTGATACGGATGGTTAACCTGCATGAGCGAGAAGGCAAAATACTCGAGTACTGGAAGTCGGTTGACATCTGGAAGAAGATGACCTCCCGCAACAAGGGAGCTAAGAAGTTCTACTACCTTGACGGACCGCCCAACGCCTATGGCTTGGCCACGCACCACATGTGGGTATATACGATAAAGGACATAGTGCTCAAGTACAGGAGATATGCGGGGTACGATGTGCACGACCGCCCCGGCTTTGACGTTCACGGACTTCCGATAGAGAATAAGATAGAGAGAAAGCTCCAGTTCAAGTCAAAGGCGGATATAGAGGGATATGGGGTGGGCAACTTCGTGAAGGCTTGCAAGGATTATGTTGATGGGGAGATAGCCGGCTCCATAGAGCTTCTGAAGAGGTTCGGTGTGTTCATGGACTTCGACCACACCTATGTGCCGTACAGGGTCCACTACATAAGCAAGGGCTGGGGGATATTCAAATCCATGTACGAGAAAGGTCTCCTTTACAAGGACCTGAAGCCTCTTGCATACTGCGCCCATTGCGGGACCGTGCTATCGGCGCAGGGGCCCGAGGTGGAATACGCAGATGAGACCGATAAATCAGTGTATGTACGGTACAAGGTGAAGAAGTCGCCAAAGCTCGAACTGCCTGGGGATACTTATCTGGTGATATGGACCACAACGCCATGGACCCTGCCGGCGTACATGGCTATAGCTGTGAATCCAGTAGCCAGGTATGTACTTGTCCAAGTCGATAATGTCAACTATATAGTCGCGAAGGATCGGCTCGAGACGTTCGCTAAGGCGCTTGACAAAAGCACGATACATAGACAGGAGTTCATGGGCTCGGAACTTGAGGGGACTACATTCACCAGCCCGCTAGAAGCGCACGTGCCATTCCAGAAGAGCTTCAATAAGTACCACAGGGTGTTAACAAGCGAGAAGTTCGTAACGGTGACCGACGGAACCGGTCTGCTTCACGTTGCGCCTGGTCACGGTCCCGAAGACTACGTGCTTGCGAAGGCGAATAAGATTCCGGTGTTCTCGCCTGTGGACGCTCACGCGCGTTACACTGCCGAAGCCGGGAAGTTCGCCGGTCTCTCTGTGCCTGTAGAAGCGAACGAGGCGGTGATGAAGGAGCTGAAGGAGAGCGGCGACCTCATGCACGTACAAAGCATAACCCACACCTATCCGCACTGCTGGAGATGCCACAGCAAGCTGATATGGAGAGCCACAGACCAGTGGTTCATCAATATATCTAAGATGAAGAGGAGGATGTTGGCACAGAACCGGAAGATCCGGTGGGTTCCTGAGTTCGCGCAGAAGTGGTTCGCGGACGCGATAGAGAGCTCGCCGGATTGGTGCATATCCAGGCAGAGGTTCTGGGCCTCGCCTATACCGATTTGGATATGCGGGAAATGCGGCGAGATGGAGGTTCTGGGCAGCGTGGACGAGCTAGCGCAGAGAACCGGTCACAATAGAAAATACGAGGACATGGAAATCCACAAACCACATATAGACAACATCACGTTCTCATGCAGGAAATGCAACGGGACCATGAAGAGAGTGCCTGACGTTTTCGATGTATGGTACGACTCAGGAACCGCACACACGGCAAGCCTCAGCGATGAGGAGTTCGGGAGACTCTATCCAGCGGACTGGATACAGGAAAGTCTCGACCAGATTAGGGGATGGTTCATGACCCTGCTCAGGACAGGTGTCGGTGCATACGGAAAGACGCCTTTCAGAACCGTCATGATAGGGGGGATGATGAAGGACGCTTTCGGGGACATAATGCACAGGAGCAAGGGCAACGCGGTGAGTCCGGAAGACATAATCAACCTCGCCAGCGTTGACGGCTGGAGGCTGTTCTGCTCTGCGCGGCCGAGATGGCAGGACCTACTGATGAAGGAGAAGGACATAATAGAGACAAATAACAACGTGATGACCCTGCACAACATAGCGGAGCTGGTCAGTGAGTTCGGCGAGCTCTCTGGCGTCGACCTCAGGGAGGCGAAAGCTCCGGGGAAGGCGAAGCTCGCACTTGAAGACAGGTGGATACTGTCCAGGTTCAATACACTGATCGGGGAGGTTACCGACGCATTCGATAACTATCAGATAGACAAAGCCGTGAACCTCATGAGGGATTTCTTCCTAGAGGATTTCAGCAGGTTCTACCTGAAGCTCGCGAAGCAGCGGGCTTCGGATGCCAAAAGAGGGGAGCTGAAGAGGCTTGCGAACCTATCCGGTTACATAACGAAGAACCTTGCGATAATGCTCTCGGTTCCAATACCGTTCACTGGAGAGCACATATACCAGCAGCTCTTCGCCAAAGGCGAGAGCGTGTTCATGGAGAGGTGGCCGAAGCAGAAGAGGGCGCTAGTGGACTCCGATCTCGAAAGGCAGATGGAGGTGGCGAAGGAGGCGATAACGGCCCTTCTCAACAGCCGGGAAAAGGCATCCGTATCGTTGAGGTGGCCCGTGGCCAAGGAGACGCTTGAACTGACCAGCGACGAGGCGTACTCGGCTGCGGAGAGGCTTTCCGCGCTGATCGAGAGTTACACCAATGCGAAAAAGCTGGAGCTTAAGAGGATAGCAGGAGCCAGGAGAGAGGTGCGTCCGGTGTTCGCGAAGCTGGGCCCGTCGTTCAAGGAAAGGGCCAACGCCGTTGCCGCAGCCATGAAGAGCGTGAACGCAGATGAGCTTATGGCGGGGGTAGAAAAGAGCGGCCATTACACGCTGCACACCGAGAAGGGCACGGTTGACGTGATGGCGGAGCACTTCACGGTGGTAGAGATGGCGGAAGGCGGCGACGCGGTCGCGTTCAAGTACGGAAAGGCGGCGATAGACCCGAATCTTACTGAAGAGCTGAAGGCTGAGGCGCTGGTCCGCGAGTTCGAGCGGAGGGTGCAGCTCATGCGTAAGGAGCTCAAGCTCAAGAAGACGGATCGTATACGCATATCTTACCTTGCAAGCGGAATGCTGGAGAAGGCGCTGGACGCAAACAGGAGGGCAATAGAGAAGAGCCTCAACGCACACAAAATCGGCGCCGCGCACGAAGAAGGAGGGTTGACAAGGGACTTCGAGATTGAAGGGGAAACGGTCAAGGTATCGATAAAGAAGTCCGATTAACCCTTGTCAAAGGATTCTACGGGTTTGGATTGCATCTGTCTACGTCTTGCCATGCCTGAAAGTATTCTTTCCATCTTCGCCAGTTTGCGGGGGTAACGCCGTTCGTCTTCCGGCGATTCTGCGGCTCCGTTGATCCTGCTTATCATTTTGATTCCGTCATCAGAGATGTGGAATTCCACAACATCCTGGTACGGGCATAGCATGAGATCGCAGCCTCTCCTGTTGCATGATATATACGTGAAGAAACCGGTGTACGGAGCCGCATGCTTGAATTCGGTGCGCAGCATATTCTCTACGTCGTCGAAAGTCGCTCCCTTTATGTTCTTCTCGTGGCTTCTGGACAACTTCGACACACACGCACCCCAAGGAGAGGCTTACTTTGGCGTTATATTTATAGGTATAGGATTCCGGTGGGTCAGAACGCCTTGGCGGCTTCTGCCGCGACCGCTGCCGCCTCCTGCGCCATTGTGTGCCTGTTCTTGTAAGCGCTTCTCCTCGGCATTATGCCCCAGCAGTCCTTGCAGATGACCAGTCGGGTGAGCTTCTGTATCCTCTGCGTAGCCTTCTCGCAGTCGAGGCAGATCTTCCTTGAGCAATAGTCGCACGTCTCGGTCTTGATCGTCTCGCGCTTGCATCTCTCGCATACTTTTATTGCCATGCTTGCACCCTGTGCATAACATAAATAGTTTAGCTCCTATCAAAAGATAGAGCCAAAACCAGTGAGAAGATATTATGCGAGTGTATATAAAAACCTATGGCTGCACCCTCAACCAGGCAGACAGCGACCTCATGGCGAATCTCCTGAAGGAGAGCGGCGCCTCGGTTGTCGACAGCGAGGCTGCTGCGGATACGGTGGTGGTAAACACCTGCACCGTGAAGACCCCGACAGAGCAGAAGATACTCAACGTCATCGGAAAGCTCGAGAAGAGCGGAAAGAGGATCGTGGTGGCAGGCTGCATGGCAGGCGCGAACCAAGACCTCATCGAGAAATATGCGCCAGGGGCGAGCATACTCACCACCAGTAACGTGGATAAGATAGCAGAATCCGTCTCTCAGGCAGCTTCCGGAGGCAGGACCGTATTCAATGATTACAACAGGGCGGACAAGCTGATTCTCTTCAGGAACACTCATAAGGATGCGTTCGGGGATTCGGTAATCGCGAAGGTACCGGTGAGCGAGGGCTGCCTTAGCTCATGCCGGTTCTGCGAGACGAAGTTTGCAAGGGGACCGCTAAACAGTTTCTCCGAAGAGCTGATAGTCAATGCGGTAGCGCTTAGCGTGAGAAGAGGCGCTAAGGAGATACAGCTCACTTCGCAGGACATGGGCGCGTACGGCCTCGACAGGAAGACAGACATAGCTGCACTTATGGAAAAGCTGGCTGGGATTGAAGGGGATTTCAAGATAAGGGTAGGTATGCTCAACCCCGAGCATCTCGGTAAATATCTCGATAGGTTCATAGAAGCGCTGAAATCCGACAGGTTCTACAAGTTCGCCCATCTGCCAGTGCAGTCTGGCAGCAACAAGGTGCTGCGCGAGATGAAAAGAATGTATACGATTGAGCAGTTCGATGAGTATGTGGCAAGGCTCAGGGCGGAAATACCGCGGATAACGATAGAGACTGACGTGATAGTCGGCTATCCGACTGAGACCGAAGAGGATTTCGAGCAGACTCTCGGCTTTATAAGAAGGACCAGGCCAGAGGTCGTAAACAGGTGCAAGTTCTGGTCCAGACCGCACGCCGCCGCCTCAAGCCTTGAGCAGCTGCCGAATAGGACAATAGAAACAAGGAGCGCGAGCTTCACAAGGACGGTACGGCAGGTCCAGCAGAACAACAACGATGCATTTGTCGGGCAGACGTTTAACGTGATTATTACTGAGGAGGAAGAAAGATCCCTCAATGCGAGGGCGGACAACTACAAAAAGGTAATAATAAAAAAGGGAGCATCCAATGCTCCTCTGGGCTCGCGGGTCAGGGTCAAGATAGGCTCTGCCTCATCTAACGTACTTTACGGGATGCCAATCGAGACCTCAAAGATAGTGGCTTGATGTACTCTGAAAAACTCGAGAAGGTGTTCGGCGCAGCCGGTGTAGAGATAGGGGACATCATAGAGGTTGAGTCGAAGGACATCAAAATAGAGGGTACGCTGATGCCAAAGACCGAGATGGGAGACCCGAACACTATCATAATAAAGATGAAAAACGGCTACAACGCGGGCGTTCTATACGGCGAGAACGTTAAGATAAGGAAACTGAAGAGCAGGGAGAAGATAGAGTTCCCGCTTTCCCCACCGAAGGTTTCGGAAAAACTCCCGAGGGTGGCGATATTGTGGACCGGGGGCACTATAGGCAGCAAGGTGGAATACAAGACTGGCGGGGTCAGCATGATAGTAAAGCCGGAGGAGCTGTTCTATTACATTCCGGAGCTTGCAGAAGCCGCAAATATCGTATTCAAGGATGTCTCGGGAGTTGCCAGCGAAGACATGACGTACATAGAATGGCAGAGAATAGCCGATGAAACGGCGAAGGCGCTGAATGGCGGTGCACGCGGGGTTGTGATAACCCACGGAACTGACACCATGCACTTCACGGCCTCTGTGCTGAGCTTCATGCTCAAGGACTTGAACGCCCCGGTTGTTCTCACGGGATCGCAACGCAGCGGGGATAGGGGCTCGAGCGATGCCTTCCTGAATCTCATATCGGCAGTAAGGCTTGCCGCTAATTCCAACATCGCGGAGGTTGGAATCTGCATGCATGCGACCAGTTCGGATGACAAGATGCACTTCATACGCGGGAGCAAGGCGCGCAAGATGCATACCTCAAGAAGGGATGCTTTCAGGCCGATAAACGACCGGCCGATAGCTTATGTCACGCACAGCGGCGATATAACGTATACTGGAGACTACAGGAAGATTGGAACGGAGCACAAGAAGACGATAGCGTCGACGAAATACGAGCCGAAGGTCGCGCTCGTGAAGGCGTATCCGAATTCCGATCCTGAGATAATGGATTACTATGTGGAAAAAGGATACAGGGGGATTATCATAGAGGGCACGGGGCTCGGCCACACCCCCACGTCAGTGACGCACAAGGGCAGAAGCTGGCTGCCATTCATTGAGAAGGCAGTGCAGAAGAAGGTGGTTGTAGGCGTGACTTCACAGTGCCTCTACGGCAGGGTGAATACCAACGTCTACAGGAACCTGCGGCTCCTCAGCAATACAGGAGCGGTACACTGCGAAGACATGCTCCCCGAGACCGCTTACGTGAAGCTCGGATGGCTTCTTGGCAATTACAAGCCTGAGGAGGCTAAGGAGATGCTCGGCAGGAACCTTACTGGGGAGATAAAGGAGCGCATACGGGAGGATGAATTCCTGATCTGACTGGCATGCATTGTTGTTGATTGATGATAGTTGTTGATTGATGTGATGTGATATTCGTGAAAGAACAGAAAGCGGCGCATACAGAGGCTATCGATTACAGGGCGGTGGGCTTCATGTGCGGCCTCGAGATACACCAGAGGCTATCCACAAAGGAGAAACTTTTCTGCAGCTGCCCCGCCAATTACCTGGACACTGACAACATGATAGGCAGCATCACCAGATATCAGCGCGCCGTTGCTGGAGAGCTGGGCTCCATAGACCGCTCTGCGGAATTCGAGGAGCTGCGGAACAGGAAGTTCGTTTACAGAGTTCACGACCTGCATACCTGCCTTGTGGAACTTGACGAAGAGCCGCCGCACAGGCTCAACGACGATGCGCTCAGGGTCGCTCTCTCGCTCGCATCGGCGATGGACATGAAAATAATAGACGAGCTCCAGCCGATGAGAAAGGAGGTGGTGGATGGCAGCGACCCCAGCGCCTTCCAAAGAACGACGCTCATCGGAATCGACGGTGTAATCGAGGCGGAGGGATATAAGGTCGCCATGCCATCGCTGTTTCTTGAGGAGGAATCCAGCGCGATACTCGCCGGAAACGAGGACGAAGTGTCCTACGACCCGGACAGGCTCGGAATTCCGCTCGTAGAGATAGACACCGACCCATACATACCTGACCCCAAAGCTGCGAAGGCGATAGCTCTGTACATAGGCACTATGCTCCGCGTATCGGGTGCTGTGCAGAGGGGTATCGGCTCCATAAGGCAGGACGTCAACGTCTCGATAAAGGGAGGCGCACGGGTGGAGATAAAAGGATTGCAGGAAGTGGACAAGCTCGACAAGTTCGTGGAGAACGAGGTGGCGAGGCAGTTGCGGCTTCTCGAGATAAGGAAGGAGCTGCTTGGCAGGAAGGCGGGAGTGGGGACGCCGGTGGATCTTACTGACATGTTCAGGGGCACGACCGTGCGCATCATCGCCGGGCAGCTCGAAAAGAACGGCGTTGTGTTCGGATTCAGGCTCTCGGGTTTCAAAGGCATGCTCGGTAAAGAGGTAAACCCGGATCGCAGGCTCGGCAGCGAAATAAGCGATTATGCGAAGATGGCGCGGGTGAACGGACTTATCCACAGCGATGAGAATCTCTCCGTGTACGGGTTCTCGGCAAAGGAGCTTGAGGGACTGAAGAAGAAGCTCGGCGTGGAGGAGAATGACGCATTCATACTGATAGCGGGCAAGAAACGTGACGCCGAGAAGGCCGCAGACCTTGCGATTGAGAGGGCTAAGTACGCGCTTGTGGGGGTCCCGCTCGAGACCAGAGGAGCGGCGAACAACGAACTCTGCACTACCCGTTTCCTCAGACCGCTGCCTGGAGGCTCGAGAATGTATCCGGAGACCGACGCGCGGCCGATACTGGTGACCAAGGAACTCCTCGACTGGGCGAGAAAGAATGCGCCGAGCATCGAGAAAGAGAAGGAATGGATATTGTCGAAGGTGAGCAACAAGGCGGTAGCAGAGCAGCTGCTTACTTCACAGAAGCTGCCGCTCTTCAAGTCGATAGTGAAGTCAACGAAAGTCGATCCGGACTTCCTGGCGAATACGCTGATACAGAAATTCACGGAGCTGAAAAGGGGAGGATTCGGTGTCGATGGTATCGACGAAAAGAAGCTGGCCGAAGTGTTCACGCTCTATGGAAGCGGCAGCATTACGAAGCAGGCGGTTGAAGAACTTCTGAAGGAGCTGTCCCTGGAAAAGAAGGGGGTCGCCGACGTAGTTGCCTCGAAGCACCTCGAGAGGATTACAGGGAAGTCGTTGGAGAGGATAGTGGAACAGGCGCGGAAGGAGCTTTCTGATTCCAAGGATATATCCGAGCTGCGAAACAAGATAATGGCTAAATACAGGCTCAACGTCGACGGGGCGGAGCTCAATGCGCTGCTTACGAGACGGTGATTGAGCTGGACTTCCAAAGCGCGCGCCTCCGATAAGCATGAGTTCATCGCACGGTAAAAGAAGTCTCGAAGGAGGGTTGTTCAGCCGACAGCGGACGATTGCCCTAAGAGCAGGTACGGCTGCATTGTCCAACGCGTGTGACTCGCAGGGAGGGTTTCACGAAATCCACGGATGTATACGGATTGATGGGTGATCAGATTATCCTTGCACCCTTCTTTGTCACAACGATGTCGTCCTCTATCCTGACCCCGCCGAATCCCACTATGTAGACTCCTGGCTCTACGCTTGTCACCATATCCTCCTTCAATCTCGCACTCGAGGAAGGGAACAGTCCCGTACCGGGATCATGGACGTCTATCCCGATTGCGTGGCCCAGGCCGTGTATGAACCTGCCTTTGTACTTCCCGCCGCGCGTCTTGTCCAGAAAGTCGGCCACCGCGTTGTGCGCAACCGAACCCTTGGCACCAATCCTTATCTTGCTTATCCCCAAAGACTGAGCCTCTTTCACCACAGCCAGCATCTCCGCCATCCGTTTATACTTCTCTGACCGCTTGTCAGGCTTGTAGATGAATGTTCTGGTGACGTCTGAGCAGTAGTTCTCGTACTTCGAACCGCAGTCGAGGAGGACAAAGCTGTTCGGTCTTAGTCTGGTGCCGTTAGGAAGGTGATGGGGGTAGGCGGAGTTCTTGCCAAAACACACCAGGGAAGGGAACGACGTGCCGTCTGCCCCGTACTTCATCATGCGGTAATCGATTTCCGCAGCCAGCTGCTTCTCGGTCATCCCTGTCCTGAAATAACGCGGCGCCTCGCGCAGCACCCTCTTTATTATCCTGTTAGCCATTTCTATCTTTGCCTTCTCTCCCTTGTCCTTTATCTCTCTCGCCATTGCCAGGTTTTCCGAGACATCTACGATTTTCCTTGGCTTCCCGTAGAGCTTTATCGCCCTGTAGTGCCTGTATGGTATGAAGCTCTCGTTTATTCCTACCCTCTTTCCTTTCAGATAGTGACTGAACTGCTTGATGAGCCGCTCCGAACTAGTTAGCTTCACAATCTTCATCTCGTTCGGCTTCTGGCTCATTGCAGTATCGTATTCCAGCGCGCTTGCGAACAGTACGGTGCCTCTCCTTGTGACAAACATGAAGGTGTTCTCGAACACGCCGCTGGTGAATCCCGTAAGATAGAGGAAGTTGCTGTCGACAACCCTGCCGTTCGATATTACTATCACATCGGCTTTGCTTCCCTGGAATATGCGTTTTATCCGCTCCATTGCACTGAACATGAAAAGCGTATCGTAACCATGCCTTAAATAAATTACCTGTCCAATAGGTACCGTTGAATTGGTGCTACTGTGTTAGGGAGGGTTATAATACAGATTGTCCTGTTGGGGCTTATCGCATACTTCTCATACCTTATCCTTGTTAATCTGCCATCAAGCTCGTTTCGGGTGCCGGGGCTGAACAATGTCACGATTACGATCCCGCAGCTGCAGAACCTCTCCTATACCTCCTTTTCCACCACAAGCATAGTACCCCAGAACCAGACGATAGCTTACATGCTCTCAATCATAAACCAGAACAGGAGCGAACATGGACTCGCTCCGGTGAGCCTCTCGAACGAGAGCTCGGCACAGCAGCATGCGGATAACATGCTGGAATACGGCTACTTCAGCCATTGGGACCTGTTCGGGATGAAACCTTACATGAGGTACACCCTGCTTGGAGGCAGAGGTTCTGTTGACGAAAACGTCGCTTTCAGATATCAGAGCAACGGCGTGAATGTGTTTAACGCACTCCAGGAAATGGAGTACGGGATGATGGACAACGACTCGATATGCTGCAACAACGGGCACCGCGATAACATACTTGACCCTAACCACAACCAGGTCAGCATAGGCGTGGCGTATAACGCTACGACGGTGTACCTCGTCGAAGACTTCATTGATAACTATATAGGGTGGCTGTACGGAACGCCGTCTTACAGCGGAGGCGATACCGTATTGAAGGGCAGCATACAGAAGGGCTATCAGATATCGACAATAGATATAACGTACGATCAGCCTGTTAAAAATATGACGCCCAGCACCGTTCCGGAGACTCCTTATAGCTTCGGAAATACGGTGGCGTGCGTGGGCCATACTTCCGGGCTTGTGAGATACTACTGCACACAGGTCGCCACCGTAAACGCCAGCACCTATACCATCCAGGGCCAGAGCTTCGATATAGAGTTCAACCTCGACAACATAGTGAATCAGTACGGAGCCGGCGAGTACACGCTGCTCATCTTCTTGAACAATACCGCTACAGGAACGAATTTCGTCGGCTCCACATACACCATATTCATCAACGGCAGCGGCCAGGCCTACATCCCCTCAAACGTATAGCATGGTGTTGGCTTCCCTTCCTTTTGCAGACTTAATTTATAATTGGAATGGGATATCTACTCGATGCGAATGGACGGGGCAGAACAGCAGTACAGGGTAAAGAGATCGGATATAGTCTACAGGCACATGAGAGATCCGGCTCTGCTCAGGTACTACTACAAAATGAAGACAGCTAGCGCGGTGAACAAGCTTGAGCTGCAAGGGTCCTCGCCAACCGACATATTCATAGGCAGGTTTGGGTATCCAAAGGTGTCCATAGGCCCGCTCCTGCCTGCGGAGTTCGGAGACACTTCGCTTATGAGCACTCCGGAACGCTGGTGGAAGTTCTCAATGGAAAACATAGTAGATATGAGGACTCGTCTAATACGCGGCATGCATGTATCGAACATACACGATGTTGAGAAGGGACGGATACAGGAGCAGATAAGGGACCTGGCTCTCGCGGAGCGGCCTGCAGAAGCTGAAATGTCGTTCGCCAAGAAACCGTTCATCAAGATGGAACTGAAGGACCATGTGGAGCCGTTCGGCCCGAGCGCCCAGCTCAAGACCTTCGATGTGTATAACATCAAGGCGGACAAGAAGATAGAGAGCAGATACACCGACACTGACGCGAAGGCCAGCACAGCCATAATAGAGCTCTATGATAGGGGAATGAACGTATCCAGAATCCAGAGAGCGCTCTCGGCAGGCCTGTTCGGCATTTCTGCGAATAGGAAGTTCGTGCCGACCAGGTGGAGCATAACGGCTGTGGACGACACCCTGTCAAAGTACAACCGCGAGGAGGTGAAGGGCTACGAGACTATCGATTCTATACACTCGTATTTCGATGTAGCGCTCGACAACCGCTGGCTTATCTTCTTTATACCAGGCAACTGGCAGTACGAATCGCTGGAGGCTTTCTGGCCCGGTACGGTCTGGAACGAGGACGGAAGAAACATCTCGATATTCGGCTCCTATGAGGGATACAGAGGTAGGAGCACATACGCGGAGATGGGTGGCTGCTATTACTCGGGAAGGCTAGCGACTACGGAGAAGCTGAAAGAGTTGAAGAAGCAGGCTATGGTGCTCATACTGAGGGAGGCGCATC
>JAJZNR010000016.1 GCA_021811605.1 Microcaldota archaeon
ATGTGTTTAGTTAATTATCAAATGATAATCAATAGCACACAAATTAACCAAAGTGATCTTGGTCAAACGCGCTAGGTTCAGGGCCTAGTCCTTTAGGGGTTCGAGAGTTCAAATCTCTCCCCCTGCATCATTTAAAACCGACAGAGAGACAAGAGCTCGAATCCGTAGAGCAGTTCTTAGCCTCTGTTGAGGAACAGAGCAAGTCTCTATCATTCCATCAGATGATAGAGCTGAAGTCAAGAATACACAAAGTCTACGTAAAGAGGTTTAAGCAGAAGTCGGGAGAGCCGAAGTATGGCTCCGTAAACAAGGGATTCACTGAACTTGAACTGCAACATTTCCTCAGAAATGTTCCAAACGACAAGTTCAGGCTTCTTTTCAAGTATCAGGCGTATCTTGGTCTCAGAATCGGAGAAGTCACAAAGTTGCACATCGGCAACATCGACTTCGAGAAACGAGAACTGATGATAAGCAGCGAGAAAAGAAGGAAGACGGATTCTATGCTTATCCCATTGGAGTTATTCAAGGAAACGTTATCCTTCATAAATCAACACGAGACTGAGATAAAGCAAGCAGAAGGCTATTTGTTCTTCAAGGATCATGGAAGCCATAACAAGGAACCGTTCATAGATTCAAATTACACAAGGAAAATCTTCAGGCAAGCAATCCAGAAGTCGAATCTCGAATCAGTTTATGGTTATTCTGATGAAACCATGAGAAAAGAGCGCCCTCGCGCTCTTCATAGATTAACCACACATAGTCTCAGGCACTATGCAATTACTAGATTCACTAAAGCCACGAATGGTAATGTGGTTCTGGCCAGCAGATTCGCAAGACACTCAAATTCATCGATTACCATGAGATACATAAGCAAGGACAAGAAAGAACTCTACGATAATATAGAGTTTGCATTTGACGCTAGAAAAGCGGCAGAATTGAGTAGGCTCTATCGTGATGCTCAAATCCATCAAAAATAACGGAATGCTCTTTTTCATTAATCTTGTAAGAGAGAACAAAATGCCCAACATGAACGCGCCTCTTCCCGAAAAGATCGTGTTCGAGAGGTTTTCCCAAGTCTGGGTTATCCAATATCTCCTGCATCTTCTTCATGAGCCTGTGATATGTGCCTCTGTCCTTCTTTTTCCTCCATCTAAGCTCTTTATCGAACTCATCTGAAAAGACTGGTTCGTAAGCCATTACAACACCTAGGATCAGGCAACCGACTTGTCAAAGTGCTCAAGGCTCTTGTAATGGTGCAAAGCGGTCTTGCCGTGCTCTATCGCTTTCCATCTGGAAACGAGCTTCTTGTATAGAGCGGGGCTGATGTCAGCATTATCCTCGCGCATCGCCTTCATGACTTCAGTAAGAAGCTTCATGGCCTTGTCCAGCTTTGCGCTGAGCTGCCTTCTGGAAGGCTCCATCTTAGTCTTCATAATCGCCATGTATATATTTTGATTAATCAGCTATTAAAGCCTTGCTACAAGCCCCGAGCTGTCAGTAACTATCCGTCGAAGCCCGAAAAAGTGCCCAATTTTGTCGTCGCTGTTCTGACAACAAGGCAAAAACGCCACTTTTGAGCTGTCAGTCAGTAAGGAGTTGTCACTAATCTTCCGTCGAAACATAAAAACCACCTGTTTTTCTCGACGGACTAGTGACAACAAGGCGCGGAGCTGTCACTCACTTACTGCACTCAAACCCTATTAGAATAAGGCAGGTGAGTGCAGTAAAACTCTGTCGAGACTCAAAAATGCCTGATTTTTGTCGACGGAGCACTGCAGACTAGGCATCGGCTGCAGTTCCGAGTGCAGTGCAGTAATCCTCGCCTGCTTCGCAGGCTCGTCCTGTTGCTTTTGCCCCCACTCAAAAGCGACCGCATCTTCTTGATGAAACTTCTTTCCAAGAAGTTTCCATGGGTGCCCTTGAAACTGCTAGTTGGCTAGCTTAACGAGCGTTGGCGAGAACGGAACCGCCCCTCACGTTGGTGAGGGCTGCGGTGGAGTAAAGGGCTTTATAAAGGTTCCAAAATCACAAGGTTTCATGCGGAAAATTTCATTTCTAATAAGGTTTAAATATTTGGCAAAACAGTACTTATTACAGTGATGATATGCCAGCTAATGTAACACTGCAGCGACAGGAAGTCGTTTCTATAGGCAATCTGCGATTTGTGAGAATGGATGCGGATTACTCGAAGTCGATGGATTTCGCCAACCAGCCGGGAAGGAGGGCAGCTTTAGGGAGCGATATAAATGCACTAAATCAGAAAGACCGAAGGGCATTGGAGAACTTTCTATATGGAGATTACAAAGAAGACATGGAACATGGAGGCTTCGCTTGGTTAGGCGATCAAATAAATGGGCGGCCTTCGTTCCGCGTCGTCTACTGCAACGGCAGGGACGATTGGTTGTACGTCAACGGCAGCGGCAGGCCCGGGGATGTTGCTCGCTGGGTGGCGTACGTTGAAACAGCCCGCGAAGCGGGCGCGCCGCAAATAGCAGCTTTACTACGGGCTAAGAAAGGACAAACTATTGTGCTTAGGTCTCCAGTCGGCAATGAAATTAGGATGATTGCTGACAAAGATCTTGAGGTCACAGTGGAGTAAACTGTTTTAAATATTGTTTCCTGATCTCTTTCTACCTAGGTTTGCTTGAGGGGCAAAACCCCTCCAAATTTACGGGCACAAGCCCGTGGGATGTAAGCCTAGGAGCCACACACTCGTCTATAGAGCCGTAAAACCGGACATGAAATTCAGCAGCGACACTGAGTAAGGAAACCGAAACCGTGAGGCTGCGGTGTGCCAGAAATGGCGTATAGTAGATGGGTTACAACATTGCGGCCTTCGTTCCGCATCGTCAACTGCAACAACAGGGACGATAGGTTGAACGTCAACGACAGCAACAGGCCCGAGAATGTTGCTCGCTAAATGACTCCGCTTACATCCTAGGTTTTATGGTTCAGGTTTTGCGAATCTGAACCTTGCCTCTTTTTATACTCTTCAATCCAAAGCTTAGTGGAAGCCAGAGTTCGAATCCGTGTTTTGGTCAATGGTGCTTAAATGAGAAAGGACGACAAAACTTCTTATCCTCATAATCGTTTTGCCGATGGCGGAGTTTGGTCAAACGCGCAAGGCTTAGGACCTTGTGCCTTAGGGCTGCGAGAGTTCAAATCTCTCCCCCTGCATCTCATATGCCATATACTGCTGCCGCTGTGCACTATCACTGTGGCTGGATCAGGACAGTAGTAGTGGATGTTGTTGACGTCGTAGATGTAGACGTAGACGTAGAAGTCGAGGACGTCGATGAAGTTGATGTCGTGGATGTCGATGTCGTTGTGGTTGTCGACTGCTGCGGGATCTGGACGAATACTGGCACGCATGCAGTCACGTTCACATCCTCTACTCCGTATACGTAGTAAGTGCCCTGTTGTAGACTTCTTGCCAGTGCCGTGTAGTTCCCAAATGGGATGGTGTAACCTGTACTGAATTCGCCTGTGCTGGTGATGTCATTGTATACGAGGGCGCCAGACTGCCTGTTGGTTATTGTCACGTTCGCTGATGTGTGGCCGCCTGTAGAATTGTACACCTGACCTATTATTTCTCCACAGCCTGATGTCTGGTTTACGCTTCCGCCGCCGCTTCCAGACGCTCCCGAATTAACGACAATGGTTAGCGGAGCCGATCCGACGTAGGAGCTTCCGTTGAGCGTCACGGTCGCAGTAACCGCTGCCGGATATGTTCCCGGATTCGCCGACTTTCCTGAAATGACTGACAGAGCTGTTGCACTGTTTCCGCGTATTATGTTTGACGGCGCGGGGTTCGGCGCGAAGTTCATAGTTAGCCCAACGGGTGGGTTCGATATCGCCATTACAGCCGGAAGCGCACCGCACACCTCGGTGTAATTCAACGTGCCGTTCAGAATGAACTTGCAGACCCTGACTGTCACGTTGTCGTACACGGCTGAGGTATTGGAGACCTGAAGCGTGCTCTTGGAGAGCGTCACGTTCACGATTGCCGGATGGCTGCTGCCTTTCGGGTAGATGAGCACAGGCATGCTGTACGAATATCTGCCGGTGAACAATCCGGTTGCTGTGAAGTTCAGAAGGTATATACCGCCTGACGTTCCGGTGGTCCACGTATAGTCTGCGGTGCCGTCGGCTGAGGTGAACGATGGACCGGATATGCTTCCGGAGCCAGCCGTAGCGGATATGCTCACGTTTCCGGCATCCATGCCTTCGGAATACAATAACGTGAGGTTTACCCCGAGGCTGCTGCCTGTTGGCGCGGTGCCATACGCATAGCCGCGCGGCCAGCTAACGTTGAATATGAATGGACTTATGTCGACAGCGTAGGTGCCGCTCGGTCCATTTACGCATAGCGGGTTAGGTTCGGTTATGAATGCGTAGCCTCTTTTATCCGCTTTGACATTGTAACAGCCTGCCGGCATCACCGGGGTGGTGAACCTTCCATCTGTGCCGGTGACGTTGGAGTACGAGACGCTGCCGTTTAGGCTGCGTATGCTTATATTGACACCTTGTATGGCTACAGTCTGTGAGATGCTGCAGTTTATCGGAGGGGGACATGTCAGATACGCGCTCGGAGTCATGAATTCTGCCGCTGCGGTGACCTGCCCGGGAGCGCTTCTGTGAGTATAGATAGCCTGGATCTGCGTTGGCCCTATTACTGTTAAAGTGGCGTTAGAGGTATTGAACCGCTGGTAATACTGTTTTCCGCCAAGCTCCTCGTTCACGCTCCAGTAGCTGAAGTAGTAGGTTGCGCTTGGCGTAACCACCACCTTTGGCGTGGATAACGTAGTGGGCTGCAGAACGGGATAGTAGCCTGAGCCGGGAGCGAAGATATAGTTTGCAGGAGAGCTTATGTACACGCCTGACGGAATAGTGGAGTTCTCGGATACAAGCGCGTATATCGCATAGTTGAACTGCATGCCGCAGCTGTTGCTGCTGCAGGTGTAAGCGGAGTTGCTCTGGTTATAAGTAGTGAACGAGCCGTAAGGGACCTCGTCGTACGGAGTGGAGAACATCTCTACGCCTGCATCCATAAGCAGCTGGGTCTGGTTTGTGGATATGAGGTTCTGCTGCTCTCCTCCGGTGGTTGTGCCGTAAGAGCCTGGGCCAAAATACCACCAGGTCAGCGGATCGTAGCTAGTTATCGGGCCTCCTGTCCCTGTCATGGATAGCGGCACACGGCTCTTTGTAGATGACACTCCGTAGAATATGCTCGGTATCTCGGAGTACGGAAGCGGCGGGTCCACTCCGGAAACCGCCCACCCGCTCGTATCTATGCAATCGGATATTCCAAAGTAGTTGCAGTCGTCGCTGCCGAGACTCCATTGAGGTTCCGCCGGGGCAGACGTCCCGAATTGGAACATGGGCATGGCGATGTAATTTCCAAAGCATATCGATGACCCGTCAGGAGGCGGAGGCGGTGGCACGCACATGCTTGCCTGCATGGGGAGCCCGAGTCCTGACGCATTGCCGGAGAATCCCGGATTTATGCTTTCGAGGACTGGAGCCTGGTACAGCAGGTAGGCAAAGTTTACATAATAATTGTATGGGCTCTGAAGCGATGGGTCGGATGGCGAAAGAGGGTACGAGCCATCAAGGTATGCCTGCAGAGTTGGGTCGTTTGCTGTTGCGCCGCTATAATTTACGAATTTGCCAGACGCTTTCTGTGGGGCGAGCACATCGGGTTTCATGAAGAAGCCCTGCAGGGCGCTTGAAAGCGAGGCGTTGCTCCTGTATCCTACAAGGAGGAACACGGTCTGGTTCGCCGCCCATACATCGCTGCGCGTGAGAATCGTTCCGGTGGTGTCGTTCATCGCATAGTCGAGAGTGCTGGAATTTACGGCATCGAGGGCTAGGCTGGTGTACGGAGCGCTGTCATTGACCACCAAGATAACGAAGGGAGAGCCCTCAACAGTGCTGGAGTTCGATGCACTTGCATAGAGGAAGTTATAGTACTTCCTTGCAAGGGAAACGAACTCGTGGTTCGAGAGCAAAACACTTTGCGGAGCGATCAGTGCGAAGTTTGCGGTGCCGAGGTGCGCGTACGGGTCAAGGCTTGCGTTCTCTACAGCGTTTTGGACGCTGTTATTAGGACCGAGCAAGCCGCTGTTCAGTTTTCCGAGAAGAAGTACAATTGCTATGACGATTAGTATTACCGCTACGGCAGCTAGAAAGCTATACGATAATCTTTTTTTACTTGGCATACCCACACTATCTGGTTATACAGTGTAGTTTTAATAAGGTAATGCTTCGGTTAGGTATTGCATCGCAAGTGCTAGCCAGTAGGATGATGAGGAGGAGAAGACTGCCTTTGCATCACTGACTTTATTATATCGCTAATCTCAGCGTCGGAAAGACTCGGCACGAGATGCCCATCTGCAACAACACCCGGGAATATCGACTTTATGTCTCCGAAAGAGGAGAGCCCGAGTTGCGCGAGCTCATCGGGAAACTCCCCTGGCATTAGGTAACCACGGTCTGGAGCGCAGCCCGTTTTTTCAGGGCTGAATTTCTGTATCAGCATGAGCTCTGTGTCATGCAGGAAAGTTACGAAGCTCACCCAACGCTCCTCCCAATGGCTTTTTATCGACTCCTTGTCCGCGGAAGCCACTGCAACCATGTTTATCGCGGGAGGCCTTATTCCTACGATTCCTTCGAATATGAACCTCTTCGCGCCTGACTGCCCTGCCGTTCCTATTAGCCGCTGCTCTACATCGAGGAGCCGTTCCACGAAATCGGCGATGCGGGCGCCGTCGTTTCCATCTAGCTCGTTTATCTCTTTCAGCAGGCATCCGAGATCAAAGCTTATGCGGACCATCCGATCCTCCAGCGCGCTATTTTGCGGATGCTCGAATCCGAGCGGCGGGTTGCGATTCACGTTTCCTCTTTTTTTCGAAGAACTGGACATATTCGAATGCTATCCCCGATTAGGTATATATTACTTGCTGATTGGATTGCTGAAAGGAGAACCAATAAATATTATATCGGGAAGATTAGTCTCATGGTTGTGATAAACAAACCAGTGGTCGGCACACCCGCGCTCAGAGTTTGCCAGTGGATTGTAAAAAGCAATGAACAGATACCGACGGTTAGGCTGTACGTAGCGAATCCAGCTAAGGATTTCGGCAGGGTTTATCCCACAAAAGAGGAGCGCATAAGGCACGTTCTTGAGACACCCGGAGAAGAGGAACGGAAGTATACTGTATTCACGCGTGACCAGTTCCTATCGCTGGAGTCTCTGCCATCAATTCCAGAGGGAGTCTGGGTCATTTCATCTAGAACGACTGCTGGAAGGCATATTCCTATGATGGACCTTGACGCCCATACGACGGGCTACGACAGGGATACGATAAACCGCATCATAGACCAGAAGTGCAAGGGAATGACCGGTTATGTGCTGACTACAGCGCGGGGATTCCATTATTACGGAGGCAGGTTACTGAACGAGCGGGAATGGCACAGATTTCTTGCCAGCTTCGGAGTTCTGCATTATGGAGCAACAGGCAGATACATAAGTTACGGCCTCCTCTATGGGGAAACCGGGCTAAGACTGACATCAGATAAGGCGAAACCTGGGATTCCGAGCCTTCTGAGGACTATAGAGAAGGAAGATTAGATTGGATTAGGATATCCTGAATGAGCCGGCGGGAAGCTGCTGCATTATGGTGTCCAGGTCGTCGAACTCCAACACCTTCGATATCTTCTTCGCGGCGTCAGATTTCTTGTCCTTGCCAAGCGACACCACTACGTGCCTTCCCACCTGCTCCTTTATCTTCTCGAATGTTATCCTGGGAACCGCGTGAAGCCTTCCCTCCTTAACGAACATCACTATGCCGAGAGTCATTCCCTTGTACCACTCCCGCTCTCCGCTCATCAGGAACGAGCCGGTTCCGAGAGAGCCCTTGCTCGTGGACTTGCTCACCTGTTCCCTTCTCATTGCATAGACGTCGACTACGTGCAGGCCTTCCTTCCACGCGCTTGAGTAAGATGCAGCAAACTGCGCCGCCTCCTCCCTTATCTCCGGGGGCGCATCCTTTCCATTCTGCAGCACCGTGACCGCAGCGCCGAATATATTCGCATGGAAGAACAGGTCCTTGTCCTCGAAATGCTTCGAATTGATAAGCTCATTCTGGTGGGCGTCCCTGCCGGCAATGCAGAGCATGCCGTTGCTCGTGTAGAACCAGTGGAACTTCTCGTACCACTCCTTTTCCACAATCTTGCGGATTGTTTTCTTCTCGACAGGTGCGGCACCCCTCTGCACCTTCTCCAGCCTCGATTTCAACTCGGTTATCGCCTTCCTGGCGCCCGCAACCTTCTGTGCGAGCTTCTTCGATTTTGCGTAGTAATCGTTGGCATTCTGCTGTGCGCTCTTCGTGAAATCGATTCTTACCTTCATGTTCCAACCTGCGGTCGCAGTCGCGGTCGCGCAGAGTGCCTGAGTCAGATCGGCGAACCCGATATGTAACCCACAATGAGCGAGATTATGAATCCTACGAAGCCTATAAGGAGTATCCCTATTATCACTACCTTCGCGGTCTTGTTGAACTCGTCCTGCGTTGGCTTGTAGCTCGTATGGAGTATGTGCTTTGAGTTGTCTATGAAAGCCCCGATATCAGGTATCTTCACCATGTCTGCACCGTCAGCTATCTCTATATATTATGTGCATTTATACCTTTCTGTAGCATTCATTAATCTATAATCTATACTGTTCCTGGTGACGCTTTGGCAGCAACAACAACGGCAAACAAATACAGTTACATGACAATCCATTTCGGTGAGCTCTGGCTCAAGGGGAGGAACCGCCCTGCATTCCTGAAACAGCTTTATGGAAACATAGAGGTCGCGCTTAGAGGGCAGAAGTACAAAAAGCTGGAGAACGCGAGGGACAGGTTCGTCCTGCACCTGGACAGGAGGTCCGACGTTGGGGAGATAGAGCGGAGGCTTTCAAAGGTATTCGGCATAGCGTGGTTCGCTCCTGCGGTCATAACTACGAACAGGATGACTGACGTGGTGAAGGCCGCACGAGCACTGCCGCAGAAAGGCGATACGATAAGGATTGTCGCTCACCGCTCTTTCAAGGGGACGCAGTACAACTCTGCGGACATAGTCCACTGGTTCATAACGCACCAGAAGTCGCTGCGTTTCAAGATCGACAAGGGCTCGGAGAGGGAACTTTACATCAACGTCAGGAGAGACAACACGGTGATAAGCATGGACAGGGTCCTGGGCGCAAAGGGGCTGCCTGTCGGCTCCTCGGGGCGATGCGTAGTGCTCCTCTCCGGCGGGATAGACTCGCCGGTGGCTTCTTACTCGGCGATGAAGAAGGGTCTTGTCCCGATTTACATGCACATGCACGCATTCCAGACCAACGAGGAGGCAGAGAAGTCGAAAATAAATACCATCTTCAGAAAGCTCGGGGAGTCGTCACCGTATTCAAAGATATACTACCTGCCGTCGCATCTGTTCCAGGCTTCGGTGATGGGGATACCGAAGAGATACGAGCTCGTGTTGTTCAAGCGGTTCCTCTACGAGCTCGCCGAGCGCATCGCGAAGAGGGAGAATGCCGAGGTGATAGTGACTGGGGAAGCGCTTGCCCAGGTGGCTTCGCAGACCGTGAAGAACCTTATCGCCTCTGAAAAGAGCACGGAGATGTTCTATATGAGACCGCTGATTGGAATGGACAAGCAGGAGATAATAGACAGCGCGAAGTTGATAGGAACGTACGATATATCGGTGCAGGAGTACCCCGACGTATGCGCATTCAGGGCGCAGAATCCCGCCACTGCGGCACGGCGTGATGTGATAGACCGGCTTTACAAGGAATGCAAGCTCGGAACCGCACTGGAGAAGACTCTCAAGGCGGCGGATGCTGTCGAATACAGGATTACAAAATAGCAATCAGTGATTGCCACTTTTTCGATTTCCGCCATGCGTAAATATCTCCGGATTCGCTATAGTACAGAAATGAATTGAATTTGCAGGTGGGAAAATGACACCAACACCAGTATCGGTACGCATTGATGGAAAAGGAGTCACAGTTGGGCCGACGAACCCCAGTTCGCCGTCTCCTCTTGACAGGGAGCCGAAACCTCCGGCCCCTAGGTCTAGGTCTACATGCATCACGCCTATCGCCCTGTTCGTTAGGGCTGAGACAGCGAAGAGAGCAGAACATTCAGGATTTACCTGTGATCCGTTTTAATGTCTCATCGGGGTCCATTTCCACCCCGTACCTTTTCCTGAAATAGGCAAGTATATTGTGGACATCGCGTTTGAGGAACTCGCCGGAGTTTGGGTGCCCTGTAAGCACAGCCTGCCCGAAATCTATAATATATGGTTCACCCCCCTTAATCAGGATGTTGTACTCGCTGATATCGCCGTGCACCAGCCTGACCCTGTACAGCCTCCCGATCTGGTCTAATATGCTCTTGAGCGTCTTTTCAGGATTTTCCAGCTCTGCGTCCTTCAGCCGCCTTGCAGGCTCTCCGCCTTCACCTATGAACGACATAGCGAGTATCGTGCCGTTGAACATTATTGGGACAGGCGCGTTCACCTTGGCCCTGTGTGCGAGCTCGAGATTTCCGAACTCCTTCTTGCACCACATCTTCACTATCCCGAACTTCTCTCTTCCGCCGGTTATCTTCTTCGAGAAACGCGGGTCGCCGATTATGTAGTTCTCCATCTTGAAGAACGACGATGTCTCCACCCGGAAGAACTTCAGGGCTACGTACTCGAACCGCTTCGCCGCAGATCCCGGTTCCGCTATGTAGATATCGGATTCCTTCCCGCGGGCTATCGGGGCGTCGAGTTTTTCGATAACGCCCTTATTGAAGAATTTGCTCAGGAATATCATGGTCTTCTCGTCGAAGATGCCTGCGTCTACCTTCGTCTGCTCCTTCAGCATATGGATATCCCTTGAGGGCTCCTTCCTACGACTAACCCTTCTTGCCATGCAGAAACCAATATGAACTGCGCCTATGCCTTTTTAAGACTTTCTTTCGTATTGTAGATGGGTGCGTTAAAATGCCAACGTCTAACTACAAAAATTCTCCACGCCAGGTCATGGTCATAGACCCTACGCTCCAGTACGAGCGCAGGCTCAGGTACATGGAAAAGCACGCAGGATGGGAGATATTCCGCATGGTGTTCTGGGGGGTCTACATCTTCATCATTGGCCTTATACTGCTCATATTCTACAAGCAGTCGCCCACAACGGCGATAAACCTCTATGCCTTCTTCGGATGGGGGCTGACGCTGTTCGCGATATTCTACATCCTCTACGGATTCAGCATGTCGCTGCACCTCAAGCTCATGAGGAAGTATGCCTGAGGCCTGCATCGCAGTATTATTATATGTTTACTAAAGAATGTTGAGTGATAACCTTAGCAGATGCTACATTCAGACTGATTTTGATGGTAGCTAACATCTACGAACACAAGAACTACAGATACCTAGTTGCGGTGCCGATAGCCCTGCTACTGATAAGCCTCTATTTCGTGCAGCACATCCCGCTGGACTCTTCGCTCAGGGGAGGGATAAATGTCGGCATACAGACAAACCAGAGCGTGAACGTCCAGTCGCTCACGAGCGCCATTGATGCAAAGATACCAGGCGCGGAGGCGAGCGTCAGCCAGGCGCCCGCGGGCATATCCGTTACGCTGGCTGCGAATGCGAGCCTCGCCACGGCGCAGGATCTGCTGCTCAACGTGTACCAATCGTACAGCAACTACTCCACGGCAACTGTAAAGATAGCGAACTATCAGAACTACCTCCAGAGTTCGCCAAACTCCACGGTGCAGGCTGCGCTGACCGCGCAGGAGGCGAACGCGAGCGCATCGCTCTCGCAGATGAACTCCAACCTGACGCAGATGCTGGTAACGCTCAAGCCGTTCCTGAACAAGACCTACAGCTACAACTCCTCTGACGCGCAGTCGATGCTAGCTGTCGGGAAGAACGCCTACTCAAACGCTTCAGCGGGCTACAAGAATTACGTGATAACTACGCTCCAGGGAATGGTTCCGTTCACTTCCTACAGCTACCAGTCAGTAACACCCACTCTGGGAGCCTTCTTCCTCCAGCAGATGCAGACGATAATAATAGTCTCGTTCATAATCGTAGCCATAGCTGTATTCTTCATATTCCGGTCCCCGATACCGTCTCTTGCTGTAGTGTTCGGCGCCGGCAACGACATAATCGTGGCGCTGGGGATGATGGGCATCTTCGGCATACCGCTCGGTGTAGCGTCAATAGGTGGACTCCTGATGCTCATCGGTTACTCCATAGACACAGACATGCTTGCCGCAATAAGGATAATGAAGAGGAGCGAAGGCTCCGCGAGCGAGAGGGCGTTCTCTACGATGAAGACAGGAATGACTATGACCTTCGCTGCCATAATATCGTTCAGCATACTCCTCATAATATCATACATCACGTTCATACCGACGTACTTCGAGATTTCCACGGTGGTGCTTTTCGGGCTTATCACCGACCTGTTTACGACGTGGTTCGGCAATACGCCGATGGTGCTCTGGTACAAGCACAGGAAAGAGCTCAGGGGTTAGCGCATGGCAGTGACCGGATACCTTAAGGACAGGAGGATAATTCTCCTCATCGCGGTAGTGGCTATACTTGCCCTCCTCGACGCGGTCTACGGCATCCACTTTGGAATAGAGTTCGTCGGAGGGACCCAGATTCCGGTCACGCTGCAACATTCAGTGAACATCAGCACGATGAGCAGCCTCATTTCCTCGCTGGATCAGCGCCTCTCGACATTCGGGCTCGAGCAGGTAACTGTAGAAGGCATAGGAAGCTCGCAGCTCTACGTGATAGTGCCGAAGGCCTCGCAGGCGCAGATAAACCAGACCATAAGCCTGATAGAGGCGCAGGGCAGGTTTGACGGGGTAGTGAATGGGAGGGAGGCGATAAACGGCAGCGGCATACTGAGAGACAGCATAGGCGCAGTGCCGCCCATACAATACAACAATACAGTGGAATGGCAGGTGAACTTCTTCATAACAGCGCAGGCGGAGAAGCCTTTTGCGCAGGCAGCGTTTGGGCAGGCCAACAAGCCGCTCTACATGTTCCTCGACCGGCCCGCAGAGACAGCCATACTGATCAACTCGTCGTGGCTCGCGGACCCGGGCGCAGGGGTGAGCTCGGCGATAGGGCTGCACCAGATGCAGGATGTTCTGCAGCTGGGGAACCAGACCATACCGGTAATCACGGTATCGGATACAAATTCCAGCATAAGCAGCGCGAAGAGCTTCTTTGCATCGGCCTCGTCTAAACTCAAATACAAGAACATCCTGGCGAGCGCTGACATCAACCAGTCCCTCCTTGGTTATCTGGAGAGCCTGAACTACACAGTAAGGCTGCAGAGCCAGGCCAACATGACCCCAGCTTACCTGAACACAACTCTGCCATCTGCGAACGCCTCCCTTGTGGATTCGTGGCAGATGGTCGGCCTAATCTCCGCGCCTGTGCTCTCGCCAGGGATAACTGGCGGGAACGTAAGCAACAGCTATGAGATATCCGGCTTCGTGCCGCTGAGCGTTCCACCGACCCAGAGGCTAGGGTACGCGGAAAACCAGTCGAAGACAATCGCAAGCGTCCTGAGCGGCGGCGCTCTGCCGGTCGCGGTTATTCCGGGAACTCCGACAGTCATACCGCCAACGCTTGGTTCGCGGTTCCTCTACATAAGCGGCATCGCCCTTCTCATCGCCATAATATTCGTCTCGCTGTTCATAGTGATAAGGTATAGGAAGATGTTCCTGGTAATGCCGATACTGATAACGACGCTGATGGAGCTCTTCATAATACTCTCCATAATCGGGCTAATCGGAACCATAGACCTGGCAGCCGTCGCCGGTATGATTGCGGTGATTGGGACCGGAGTCGACGCGCAGGTGATAATAACGGATGAGATAGTGGCTAAGAAGCTCGATCTGTCAGCGCAGACCCTGCTCCATAACGCCTTCTATATAGTGTGGGCAGACGCCGCGCTCCTGGTGATTGCGATGATGCCTCTGTTCTTCTCGACCTCGCTTGTCGATGTGATAGGATTCTCGGAAGCGACGATCTTCGGAGCGCTTCTCAGTGTGTTCATAACAAGGCCCGCTTACGGGGCGATAGTCAGCAAGCGCTATGCGCAGTGAATAATGCGCACGCGGAAGGCCAAAAGGTAAAACAAAACAAAACTCGGTGATGACATAATCAGATACTGCCCGACATGCAGCAGGAACAGCGACCAGGCGCGCTTCATCGGCGAGTTCTGCGAATTCTGTATTGTGGAAAAGCTTGCAAAGGGGATACCGAATTCGATGGAGATCAGCTACTGCAAGAGATGCGGGCGCATCAAGACACCCGGAGGGTACTCCCACATGCACAACGACTCACTGGCGATGGCGATGCTTCACGAACTGAAGGGCATGAAGGGAGAGCTGAAGGTGCTGCGCTACAACGACCAGACCATGACCGCTGATGTGGAGTTCAAGATGCCTGTGGATGGCAGTACGCTCTTCTTCGAGAAGCAGATTGCGCTAAAGCTGACGCACAAGATATGCATTGATGACTACAGGAAGAGCGCCGGTTACTACGAGGCGACGGTCCAGTTGCGCGGCAACAGGGCGCGGATAGACAAGATGATGGAAAAGCTCCGCGTGTTCATCGAGGATAGGGGCGCGTTCATCACGAAGGTGGAGGACAAGGAGAACGGGCTCGACGTGTACACGAGCGACAAGCTCATGACGAACAACTTCTTCATGCTCTACAAGCTGAAGCCGAAGAGGTCGTACACGCTGTACAGCATACGGAACGGAAA
>JAJZNR010000003.1 GCA_021811605.1 Microcaldota archaeon
AGCAATGTAAATCAAGCGTTTCGCCATCCCCTTCTTACTTGGTTTTGCCTGTTGCGTGCTACTGCTCGCGGCTGTAATTGTATTCGTGGCAGTGCTAGTGTCGATTCTTGTTGTAGTCTCCGCAGCCTCTTTTTCGGCAGACGTCTGCCCCTGTTCTTTTGTTCCGCTCTCCTTGGTCTGGGGTTCTGTGCGCTGTTTGTCGAAAGGCATAGGCGCTACCGCAACACGGCTCTCTGTGCGCAGAGACGCAGCCGATTTATTTGCCTCTGCTGCATGCACGGTTATTGCAACTGCCATTTTCTCACAGCGAGTCGGTTCTAGCCATATTTAACCTTTTCTTTTTTCTTTTTATCCGCAGGGCATAGGGAACTGGACGCAAACCGTCAATTATCCTACGGCTTTCTCCAATGCGGACTGCCTCACCTTCCAGGGTACATATACTGCATGGGCACGAACCAGAACCTGCAGTCATACTATGCCCAGCTCTTGGCGAACGGGCCGATAACCGGCAATTGGAAGGCCACTATCCCTATCCAGTGCCGTTCTACAACGCATACTGTTCGGTGTACGGCACAAGCGGAGGGTACTATGGCTGAACCATCTACAATCGGTGACAAATCTTCAATCCGATAGCAGCCGTATAAAAAGAAATGGATAGCCCCAGGCTATCCAAAAAGTAAGGTGTTCACATCTTCTTTTTCTTGCCCTTGCCGGAGCTGTGCGCTGCGCATGTATCACACATGGTATCACCGCTGAAATATCTCAGCACCAGTTTAAAAATATTACCGTGTTATAAGCGAAGTATGGTAACGCCTCTTGCGCCACGCCGTCGATAGGATTAAATATATAACACAACATTTATCGTCATGCAAGCAGAGGCGCGCGCACAGTCTGCCCTAGAGTTCATATCCACGTATGCATGGGGGCTGCTGATACTCACAATAGTCGTTTCAATCATTCTATATTATGTAAACTTACCGAATTCGGTTGCGCCATCGAGCTGTACCCTTTCAAGCAGTACCGTTCTCTGCAAAGATATAATTGCAGGTACAAATCCACAAGGCGCCAACTCCGTATTCGTAACATTTACAAATACAGGTCAATACGCAGTGACCCATCCAATAGCGTATCTGGCGATCGGAGACGTGAATACCTCCGAATTCGCTTGTTATCCGGCGGTTTTGCTGCCGGGGATGAGCGCCACCTGCCAGATAAATCTTACCGGAACGTACAGATCATCTCAACTCCTTTCGGGTTCTATATATATCCAGGTCGGCAACTGTGGACTGCTTCCAAATTATCCGTCTACACACATCTGCACCGGAGCACAGAACCAGACGATAGCAGGCAGCTTTATAGCCCACTATGCCAGCACTTCACTGAAACCTACCCCTATGCTGTTCGTAACCACAAGCCAGTTCAGCAACTACAACCCATCCGCGACATCCGTCCAGGCCATAGATCCGTATAACAATGTCGTGGTCAACACGCTCACGCTCGCAACGTCACCCAGTACTAACTATCCTGTGTCATCATATATCATCGCGTCTCCAAACAGCGGTTACGTATATGACATATACTCCATTATTAAAACTAATCCAGGTACGTGTACTATCGCAACAATCAATACCACGGATTTTAATATCGCCAACACGCTGAATATCGTTTCTTCCGCCTCCACCGATTTCGGCTACTATGATTTGTGCGGTTATAGTTCAGGAGCCATAAGCTCGAATGGAAGCGTGATATACTTCCCTATCGAATTTCCAAATCAGACAAGTGACCTCCTGATCATAAACGTCATACAACACAAAGTAACCGGAATGATAGGTCTCGGAGCATTGTTTTTCCAGACTTACGGAATGGCGGTTTCCCCCACTGGCGCAAATCTATATATCACCGGCTTTTATTCTAGTGACGATAGTGCACCTTTCGGCGTGGTCAATACGGGGCTGAATAAGGTCGTATACAGCACCACGTTCTCTTCGTCCGGGCCAGACTCGATATCGGTGACTCCCGACGGTTCATTAATCTATTATGGAATGGTGAACGAACCAGCTCTGACGGCTGGCACTCTCGACGTGATAAGCGCTACAAATTACTCTATAGTGAAAACAATCCAGTTTGCGAATTACCCGTATATCTACACCTCATTTTCTCCAGATGGGAAATATGCATACATCGTTGAATCGGCTAGCAATGGAAATTCTAATCTGTTAACACTCTATACCTCAAATTATGTCATTTCCAATACTCTGTCGCTTCCTGTCAATTCGATAACCGGAGCCGTTACCGCAGACGGGAAGTACATCTACATACCGCAGAACAATAACCCTGGCACTATCACGGTAGTGAATACAATATCGGATCAGTTGGTGACCACTATAGATACCAATACCGGAGGTCAACCTCAAGATGTCACGCTGACACCGATGTTCAATACCGTATAGAAGAGATACCTCGAGTTCTTCTTGGAAGTGTCTTATGGCTCTAACTCTTACAGAGATTAGGAAAGAAAGGGCAGGCGAGTCGATAGATTAGCAGACAACATGGGCATCAGATATAGACACGGTATGTCGTATCCTTATGGTTTCTTGTGTATCGCCACTACCTCAATGCGGAAAATCAGCGTCTGCCCTGCAAGCGGAGAGTTAAGATTCACGGTCACGTTTGTCGCGTTCGCCATGGTCACCCTTCCCTGCTGCCCCTGCGAGTTGGTCACCACCTCCCCGACGTATACCGACTGGTTCCCGAACAGCTTTCGTGACACAGTTATTATCAGGCTTGGGTTTACCGGACCGTAGGCCTCGTTAACCGGTACGGTTATAGTCCTGTTCTGATCGAGCCTCATCCCGACGACACCATTGTCGAACCCCTTTATCAACTGCCCTGCGCCTACAGTGAAGTTGAGCGGCTGCCCACCGACATTCGTGTTGAACACAGTGCCGTTGGTGAACATTCCGGTGTAGTAGACGCTTACGTTATCGCCAACTGCTACGGTCTGCGCCGAACTGCTGGTTGCGTACATAAGTCCTACAATCACTACAGCCGCGACAACAGCGATTGCTATGTATGCTGGCTTAATCCTTGTCTTTGTGTGAACCGCTTTCTCCCTTGCCATGAAATCAACCAACTATCCACCTGCGATGTATTTAAGGCTTTATACGGGTCTGGTTTACGGGTGCACAAACCATAAATATTACATAACGGTTAGTAGTAGCGATAGCATGGCAGCCCCCGATACGATCATAGCCCCTATCGGTGACGACATCTCGTTCATGAGGCAGCAGGATGTCAACGTCATTGCAGATGTGATTGGAAGCATTCTTGAACGCGGCGTACCGAAAGAGGATATCGTCCTGATCCTTGTAGATGTTTCTGCATATTATAAGAACAAGGCCGCCATGAAAGTGTTTCACAGCCTCACTTCCGGTGAAATCGGGAGGCTCCAGGATCCGAGTACCACACCGCTGCAGTTCAAGGAACTTATACAGGGCATGCCTCCAGAGAGGGTTACGACCACCCTCATCTGGAATGACGACATAGAGAGGGCTTGCGTGGATGCCGAGATAAACAGCCTAAGGATGTTTGGCTCTAAGCAATTCGATCAGTTTGCGAAGGGGGCCTGGGAAACTGTAAGGAAGGAGGCGGAGATGGACTCCGCCATGATGAGCTTACTGATGGGCCTTCTAAGCGACCTCGAGCCCAAGCGCACTAAAGTCATAGTCATGGGAGGCAGACTCGCGCAGTACCTGGACAGGAGGCTGTCGCCTTCCCAAGGCAAGAGTGCATTGGGATGCCGTGCCTCTCCGACATCGCAGCGCAGGGTAAAGCAGCAGGATATCGCCTCGCGTAAGGATTATCATGAGCTCTCCGAAAGCGAAAAGGTGGAATTGCTTATTCGCGGGCTGAGGTTGATGATACAGAGGGTGAAGATCGCCAATCACGAACTTGCCGAGAGGTTGCTCCATGATTCGTATTGTTCACGGAAATTGGCGGAGATGGAGTCAATATTCAATACCGTAAAAGACAGGTTTGGTGCAGAGCTTGACGAAAAGATAGCATACGGCATGATGGGCGTCGCAAAGTCCTTCAGGCACAAAGATACCTCTATGAGCCTGTCGCTGCTCCACGAAGCGGCAGCGTTCGCGCCAGGCATGTCAAAACCGTACAGGGCGATAGCCAAGGTCTACATGGAGATGATGGAGGAGGACAGGGCCAACTCCGACACCGTGTCAATGCTGAGGCACACCGAGCTTGCGGAAAGGTATGTCAACATCGCACTGGAGACCGAGCCGCGCATATGGGAGAACTGGCTTCTGAAGGCAAGGTACCTCTCCGATACCGGCAGGCTGGATGACGCAGAGGCAGCCGCTGATGAAATCACTCGCATTGCGTCTTCTCCGGAAATACAGTCGCTAAAGAGAGAGGTTCTCTGCGGCTTGGTGGAGAAAGAGAAGGATCCAGAAATCTCAAAGAGGCGGGCGGTCAAGGCGCTTGAAGCTCTCGACAATGCATTGTCTTTCGACAGTAGGCTTTCGCCTGCGTACTATATGAAAGGGAAGGTTCTGATGCTGATGGGAAGGCGGGAAGAGGCTATAGCATGCATCAAGAGCGCACTAGAGCTGAATCCGGAAAACCCGCGCTATCTCGAGAAACTTGCGGAACTTACAGCCACGGGAAACCAGCCGGCAGCAAACGGAATAGGCATAAGAACAGGCGGTGTGCAGCACGAAACAACAGCGGAAGGTCAATCAGGGCAAAAGCAGAAGCTGCTTAACCCAAGGGCATAATTCTGCGCCACAGCCGTTCCGCTACTATCCAATTCACAGTTTCAGAATAGCTAGACTCGCCAATCAATCTGTCAATTTCAGATCGCTTTAAATATCTGAATATCCGCGATATCTATGCCTGCATAATGTGATATTGTGATGTTAAACCATGTGCGCGCGCTCCGTTCAAGGCCTCTCCCTCAGCTAATACGCGAGCTTGAGCAGGTCCCGGACTCACCGGTGCCCCTGGAGAAGTTCACCGAGATGAAACACCATCCCATCCTAAGGATCGAGTATCTGAACGAGCTCGCCGCGGAGGGCAGGTTCAGGAAGGCGTATCTGGAAGAGCTGGGTGAGCTTCTATCATTCTACAAGAGCTGCATCCGGCCGGTAAGCTCCGATGGAAGGGCACCGCTGGAGATGAAGGACGAGCGGCTGGACTGGCACGAGATAAATCCCATGCAGATCCAGGAACTTGAGGGGCGCATAACCACCACAATAGAGCTACGGAACATACTGGAAAAGACAACAGGCAAGCGGGTCAAAAAGGAAGAAGAGATAGCCGCGTGCCTTGCAGAAGACCGGCGCAGGTGTGAGGAAGGGATAGCCGGGCACCGTATAGGAATAGAGCGCCTTCGGAGAAGGATACAGGATATAGACGGGATCATGCCGCCTCCAGGCGGCAGATAGAGCTTAAGATGCGATACGAATGCCCTATGATGCAAAGGTGCGGCGATGAAAACCCAAAAACTGAATAGGGAAGAGATATTCGCTCCAGGAAGACTGGTCCATGTCGATGAAAGCAGGAATCTTGCCATAAGGAACCTCTCTGCCGAAGACCTGCACAAGGGAGACGTATTTTTTTCGCAAGCCCGTCCAATGATGCTGGATAGGTGGCTATCCGACATGGAACAGGAGAAATCCGTGTTTCTCGTGGCGAGAATGGGCAGCCGGTATGCGGGAAGCTGTGCGCTCGATGCCGATCCGTACAAGAAATACGAAGCGGCATTCATCTGTTTTCTGTATGTGCTGCCCAAAAAGAGAGGTTCCGGAGTCGGCGGAACGCTTGTGGACTCAGCCATACGTGTTGTCAGGGATCTATCGATATCAGCCGTAGAGCTCCTCGTGCACAGCGACGAAGGCATGGATTCCGTAGCAAAGCGCCTGTATCTCAGGAAGGGATTTGAGGAAAAAGCTCCGGAAAATGGATTCGGGGAGCTGATGATACGCAGGGTCTGAATCAGCTTCGTTTTGCCAACGAAACGACGAACACCCAGAGGATTATGGGAGCCACTATCGCCCGCTCTACTGCTCCGAATCCAAAACCTGGACCCGACATGGCGAGGCCGTGGATTATACCGCTTACTGAGGCGAGAAGAAGGGCTATCGACACAATCCCAGATGCTATGGAATAGCAGGAGAATAGCCTGCCGTTTTTCTGTTCTAGGTCGTTTATGCCGATGAGCAGCATTCCGACACCGCCGAACAGGAAGGCGATCACGGCGAACATGCTGTGTACCGCCAGAACGGTGTTCTCCGGAACTACGCCAACGCCCATAGCTCCGAGAGCCGCGACAATAAGGGATGCGACGCCGATGTCCTCTACCGGAGACTTCCTGAAGGCCCCCCTGGTGTAGAGAATCCCGACTATAAGGAGGAGCCCGAAGAGGACTATCGAGTAGTTGAAGAGCATTGCAAACGGCGATACCGAGGTGTTCCCGAGGTCGCTTATGGGGTTAGTGAATATACTGTAGCATGAGGACGAGGAGGAGCATGGAAAGGCAATCTGCACTACCGCCATGAACACTACGAACTGCAGCGCGCCTATGAACAGAAGGCTGCGGCCGTAGAGTACCTCCCTGTCTTGCATGCATCCACTGGTGAGCACGATAATTTAAACCTTCGGCAGAAGAGGAGGCTGGTCATGAAGGAGCACGCCCTGCTGAAACGCCGCGCCGCGCCGCCTTTGACAAAATCGTGAATACCGTTTTCTATTTTTGTAGAAAAAAGACCGCTTAAATATCTGGAATGGCGCATAGTTAATCATACAGTGGTCGCATGGCTGGAACTATAACCATACCAGGAAGGATGGCATTCCTGAAGGGGGATGCTAAGAAGGTAAAGGGATGGGTATGAAGACGGGGACTAAGGCAAACTTAAGCGTTACGTCGGCCAAATACCATGCTCTGCAGTGCGGCATGCTTCGGACTGGGATAGATGTTGTCGCTGCAAAGGTGAAGGAACAAGCGGCAGAAGGCCTTCACCAGTGGATGCTGACGCTCGCAGAAGCAGAAAAACATGTCAAGGTATACAGAGCGAGGCGCTTCCTCGAGACGACATATCCGGGCATATGCCCTGTTGGAATTGCAGGCCCGCAACTGACCATCATGCCATTCTACAACGGACATTCTGCTGCCGAGTTCGCTCCTGGCATGAGTGAGCTAGGGACACGCGACAGAGTAGTCTTTTACGGACCTATGAATGTAACTTCTGAGATCGCATCCCACGAAATGTATCACTGGCTGGAGAAGCAGGTCGGAATACTGGATGCCGTCACTTCGCTTAAGTTTGCCAAAGCCTATCCTTCGGCTGAAACCGATCCGCCGACATCGTTGCTATCACAAGGGCAGTGGTCAGCAAAACTGGATTTCCTCTGCGATACAGGCATAGAGGCAGGAGCCTATCTACATGGCGCCTACTCACAGCTGGCCGGTTCAGGTTCAGGACGCACAAATGTAGACATGGTGAGTGGTCTATTGTCAATGGAGGGATGGCGAGACATTAAACTTTTACGCAGTAAGGTTCTTCCAGCCATATACGTTCCGGAGATATCACTGTCTTACATGTCTGCTGTTGAGCGCTCATACGCAGCTTCAGGATTCATCTACAGACGTGCGGCTCCGATGACAGTCGCTCTCATATATCTCGCTGAAAACGGATTTGACATACAGAAAACGCTGGTAGCATTGCTGCAGAGACCTGAGATAATAATGGCAAGGATAAAGGAGATAGGGTGGAAACAGGCCAGCGAATATCTGGAAGGGTACGGGAAATACCTGAGGACGTGAACTCAGGTTTGCTAACGGCGGCCGCTGCCGCGAATGCTCATCCAGTAATCACGGGCTCTCTTCCTCTCCGTTTTCTCAAAAGCCTCTTCCGAAAGCTTTTCTATCTTAGCAAGTGCTTCGGCTTTTCTGGCCTCCACACTAAAAACACGGGGATCGTCAGGACCATACCTGCGCACCAGGTCTGCGCATTTTTTGACATAGCGGCTGGTTCTCCACTCTTCCAGCCTTATTCTCACGCTGCTGCGTTCCGGCATACTCTCACCGCAGCAGCTCTGCCTTGTCCTGCCTCTGGATGTGCGCATTGTATTCGGCGATGGTGGCCATACGTATCTCGTCTCCGGTAAGTTCAACGAGGATGCTTCTTCCATGGATGGCCTCAAGCTCCGACATTATCTTCCGGAGATGAGGGAGGTTGTTCTCGCCAAACACCTCCAGGCTCCATGGCGCATTTCCATCAACGTTAGGACTTCCAAGATTCTCAAGCCGCAGCACCCCAACCAACGCCTCTCTCCGGTTCGCTTTGTCTCCCCTTCCCGGAAAAGATCCTGAAAAAGTTCTGGCTCCGAATATCCTGGAGAGTCTGGCTCTCAAGGATTCCCCGCCTTTACGGAGTGCAAGCTTCACCCCGGTATCTTCCACACCCCTGCACAGCCACAGTTCATCGGTGTAAGCTGCAGAGCAGTATATCGGATAACCGATCTCTATCGAGACCTTTCTTATCTCTCTGGAGAGCCTCTCTGTGCTCTGCGATAGTATCGTGTCCACAGTATCCTCAACTTTGACGACATCCGCCTTCCCGAGTTCCTGCTTCTTGTCCATTCTGTTCAATATGTGTGAACATATCCTGATATTTGAACGTTTTGCCCGCCCTTCTGGAACGGTTCCGGTAGAAAATCGCCCGATACGAATCTTTTTAAATCCAATACATTAAAGCTAATCATGGCAAGGAATACGAAGGCTCCTGACAGGGAAACCGCTCCACCAGTACAGAAGAAAGGGCATCCCATATTCAAGGTTGTCGGGATCATAGTGCTGATAATGGCCATACTCCTGGTCTACCTGTACGTCCAGTTCGGCAACCTCGCATTGTCTCTTGCTTCAACACTTTCTTCAGGGCAGCAGCCGAACAGCACAACGCTACAGAGCGTGATGTTCGAAAAGGTCAACGCGATGCCGAACGCCACTGCGAACTACAGCGGCACCATAACGATAAAACACGACCCGCCGTTCCAGTTCTCGTTCACAAAATCGGGAAACCATGTAAGGTATTCGCTTACGGCGCAGAACCTCACGGGCTTCGGCACAGTGATGATTCTGTTCATAGGCAGCGGCCCACTAGGCAGCGCTGGCATGAACGGCACGATGTGCCTCAACGACTACGGCTACGGGGGATTCTCCGATAGCCCCGCCATGGAAGCCGTGCGCTCGTTCGGCAGATGGGAGAGCCCATACTACTGCCTGAATACAGATGGGAACACCTCGATCATAGACGGCTTCCTGAATGCGTTCGTGAACCTCACGAGCCTGAGCAACATAACGATAAAGAGCTATGGCCTCGACTTCGGAAGAGGCTGCTATTCAATCTCCGGGAGCGGAAACATAGAGGTAAACAGCTCTATGGTAGGTGCATTCGGCAGCGATGCATACACTCCCGCAACGCTCAACTTCACCGCGTGCCTGTCAGGGCAGAACAACCTGCCGGTAAGCATATCGGCGAACCTCACAGCGCATGATACGGGCATACCGTACGAGGCAGTCCCTTCGAATCCCAACATCGACGTCAGGCAGTTCGTGAACCAGACCATGCTAACCGGCGAAGCAGTAATAAGCGGAACACCAACGTATAATGAATATTTCTGCGCAGGCACTGGTGGCGGCGGTGTCTTAAATTGGACTACGGACGCGCAGGCGTATAACGCCACGTGGCTGCAGCCGCAACCCACAACGCATCCTATCACGCCGTCGCCGCAGACAGCGCCAGGCGGATTCGGAGAGCCACAGCTGAATTACTATCAGAATAACTTCGCATCCGTGGGGCACAAGAACGGGAGCACCTGCTCCGCATCGCTCTACCAGCCAAATGCAAAGCTGAATACGCTCTCCCTGTCACAATCGTCCTATATGATAAACAAGGTAACCTATGGCGAGGCATGCGTGCATCAATCTACATTCTATGTGGCCTGCGAAAACGTCACAGGCGCGAGGTTCTACCCGATGTGCCTGGACTCGAGCGGGTGCAACAACACCTTCTCCGCTCCGCTTCACGGAAAGATCCAGAAATCCAACCTCTACGTGATTACGTGCGCAAGCCTCTACGGATGCAATGTCACCAATCAGGTGCTCCACTACATCCAACCGAACCAGAGCTACGATTGGCTCAAACAGCAGGTAGTGACTTCGGCGGGCTACAGCGACTCTATCACTATAGATAATATATCGGCGAGCACGGTAGAGAACTACTCCGAACTCTGGAACTTCGCCAATTCATATCAGTATCCCATATACGGCGGTCCGATGCTCACCTCCATCGGTCTTCTTGATCCGCCGCCATACACCCTGGCGAGCACGCTGCAGGTGGCTAACGACAGCGAACCGAATGGTTCCGCCATGCAGAACAATACCTACTACATGAACTATACCGTGTCGGCAAATCACTCCTTCCTGCTCATATCATTGGCATGCGCTTCTCTGGACTGCGCTGTGACAGTCCCATCCGGATGCAAGTCAGTCACCTACGCGCTAGGTTCCAACGACGAGCCCTCCAACCTCATGTATCTGTGCATGCAGGACGCCGGACAGTATTCAATGAGAGTAAAGACATACTCGGCAAGGTACATCGCAGGTGCGGTATACAACTTTGGGCCAACTGGCAACACAACAGTTGGAATAACGCTGAATCAATCCGCGTTCACGCAGTCGGCTTCGCCGAGCCAGGTAACTGCCCTCCCGTGAACGTGCGTGTGTTCTGCACGAACCGATTTCTTTAAATATCAGGAGCGGATGCAATAGTATCATGACGCCTACACCGGTCACAAAGGGAAAGGAGCAGGAGGCGGTGCGCAATCAGTACAGCCTATTCCATCACCAACCTCACTACCTGCATCTTCTGCGGAGCGATCATCCGCTGCGCTGGCTTAGGGCTGAGTATGAGCGAGGCGCAAGCTGCAGCGATGCGTCTTTCTTGCACAAGACAGCAGAGAAGGCAATGGCTTTCATAGGTGTGGCATCCCTTCTCGGGTATGCCGACACGCTCCACCTGCCTCAGTACTTCCCGTATAACAAGTATTTCGCAGATCTCCTGAATGCACTGCTGCATCCGAGCCCGGCGTTCACGCCTGCGCTCGTGATAAACGCGGAGTACCAGACCTGGCTAATCCTCAGCACCGTGGCCGGCGCGATTGGGACCTTATGGACATTCAGGGAGAAAGGCTGGGAATGGACGAGGAACCTTTTGAACGCAATAATGGTGCTTCCTGCGCTGGTCACTATGGACTTCACCTCTGCCGAGATAACCTACTACGAGCAGAACGGCCATCTCACTTCGGTCCTGCCGCCTGCCGACTACACATGGAGAGCTGGGCAGTTTGGCAACACTGCGCTTGGATGGATTGTCAATGTGATAAACCAGCCGTCTATACTGTTCCCCGGCTGGATTTTCGGATACGATCTTGCCGCGGTCGCTGCCCTTACCTACGTCGGCATCCAGACCGGTATATCCCTATATCTTCATCTTACAAGGAAGGAGATAAGCAGGACCCTGGGATACATGGAGGAGAAGGCAAGGAGTTTTCTGAGCAAATTCACCAGAGTGTCAGTGGCTGAGGAAAAGGCAATAGCCGCCAAGGCACTTACGGAGGCAGGGGGAGTTTTCACGGCAGCAAGCGCGTTAGGGCTTGCAGCGGCAGCTGCGCTTCATGATGGAGGCGCGGCATTGGCTTCTGTCCTGGGATTTAGCGGAGGAGGGTCGGTATTCGCCCTCGGACTTCGCGATAGGAAATCCATCAGGAAGGAAGATTAAAGGCGCGTCCGGATATTTTAAATATCTGGAGGGAAGAAAAGCTGGCAGTGTTAACTATGATGAGCACAGCAAGCCATATGCCTATCCATACATACGAGCCTATGGTGAAGAAGGCGGAGAACACACTCCGAACAGATTACAGGGTATCTGAACTGTACCGAAAGGGGAACAGGATAAGCATTCTGATAAGAGCGACAATCAACGATCCAGTGAGTAGGAAGGAGATGCCCACAAAGGAGTACGTTGCGGACTTCTGGGCGGATGAAAAGGTTGTCGGCGCGTCGGAATTGCGGAAATGGGTTCTCGAAGCGTATGGCAAGAAGAACTACGACACAGTAAAAGAGCTGGCGCAGCTTCTTGTGATGGACATATGCAGACATTACGGCATAGAGATGTGCGTAGTCATAGCATCTCCGGGAGAGTAATTCCTGCATTGTGAAAGTGGAAATACATCTCGGCTTTTACCCTAAACGAATTGTTCTTGTTTACTGGTGTCACGTTTTCTAGCTTAAGAGTCGGAGACTACCGGGTGATACTGGATATAAGGAGAAACAAGCCATTGATATTTGTAATCAAGGTTGGACATCGCAAGGATGTCTATGTAGACATATGATCTTTTAGTCTTTCCCAATCTTCCTGTAGAGGAGACATCACTGGTTTCTGCAAACCGAGGGAGAGGGGTTGCAAAAGCGTAAGATTGCTTGTTGAATTTGCAAGAATTCACGTGTTTTAAATATCAATGAAGTCGCAAATATATTAAGTGGTATTAGTGCCAGATTCAGCTTTTAAAGGCGTGCAGCCGAGGCCGGCTATGCCTTCATCGAAATGTCCTACTGTCTATGTGCAGCTTGAACAGCTGCGGCGACTCGCGGATGGGCTCATGAGAGTGGGATTCCCCAAAACAGTCGAAATCTCTGAAAAGCTCTTTAATGTAAAACTTCCTGCGAGCCTTGCATTCCGCGAGTTCGGAGAAGAAGATGTTTATACACTCGGAAGGCTTAAATTCAAAGATGATGGCAGCGCGGAGGTGCAACTGTCATTGCCTCTCATAATGGCGCACTACCGAGAAGGAACTGGCGTAGCTGCTGTTTTTCATGCCACACACGAGCTAACACATCTATATCTGAGCAGGACGATCGAAGGTTATCTGAGAAGGAGATCAGACGCTGGCGACCTTCTATGGAAGATTGAGGAAGGAATTTGCGATGCAGTCGGGCTATACGCAACAACGATGATGTTTCGAAACGTCGAGGCATCAGTAAAGGAAATTGCGGATGAGCTGAGCAAGCCGCTGCCAAGAAATAAAGAGGCAAGTAATATCGATAATCTTATGTATTTGGACGCGAAGGAAGAGATCGGCAGGCAGCTCCGTGAGCTGGAACATATGAGCTTCGCAGGCGCGATAAATGAGTTGATACGGCTCGTAGCAGAAGGAAAACTGTCGCCGACTGCACGGTTCCAAGACGCAGTTTCCGCTTCAGCCCTTCTAAGACAAGAAGGCGTTCTTGCCTAAACATAGTATTAGTTTTTCTCACTTTCTCCTAGCAAGGGGACACCCGCTAGGTTTCCACAAATCGAAGGGTTGAATTGCAAAAGCGTAAAATGCTTTATCTATTCCGCGAGAAATCATTAGTTTTAAATATCTAGAACTTCACTATGTGTTATTGGTGACTATTACGATTAATCAAAAAACACTATCGAATAACGGGAATACATATACAACGCCTCCTGTGTCCCGTAGAAAAGAGAAAAGTAAGGCTCTTTATGTGTGCCAGGCAGAGGTTGGGTGCCTAAGACCAGACGTCACAAGATGCCTTGGTGTAGATAGGATTGAGACATCCGGATTGAGTGTGTGTGTGGGTTTGGCGCTTATAAGCGATGATGCTATCGTCTTGTCACACATAGATGCTACAAGAAAAAATTATCTTTTGAACATAATCCGAGAAACGGGAGCAGAAGGAGTAAAATTTAGGAAAGCAGTTATTTTGTGTTCCAATGCTCCAGACGAAGAGACTTTGCGTGCTGTAACGTCATTCGCTAAAGTCTGCGCCAGCTCAGTGGAGATTATAAAGAAGGACGAACCAGTTGTAGCAGTTGGCTTTGACAGCGAAGGTAAACTTTACTGGCCTACAGAAATACACTCTGACATGGCCGATATTAATTATCTCGGTTTCCTAAGCAATACGCTTGCTTTCCTGCTAAACAACTCAAAAAACCCATTTGGAAATGCCAATATACGCACAATGGGCAAACAAGCAAAATCTATCGACACGGAGTTGGGAGCACCAGTGGGGGAAGATGTAATACCGGGCGTAAGTGCGTGGGTACGTTGGCTTAGTCAAGATGGTAAATATAATTCCATTTATTTCAGGATCAAAACAAGCAATCCAGAGATAATGGTTAAAGTAGTAGAAACAGAAGAGATAATTAAACTCAGAGAAAGACTGAAAAGATTGACCGGTAAGGACGTTTCTACATTCTATGAACAAAAGGGGTATTTACAAATATATTGCCAAGCATATCCTGTAGAATATAATCAAGAAGTTGTAAAGACCATATTAGCCATCGGCAAACTCATAAAAGAGAATATTTCTTAGAAATTCTAATATTTTTCTAGTGAAATCAAATATTCGCTACATTTGCGTCTGTTAGTATTATATATTGGTCCTATGTAAATAATTAAGAGCAAATACATCGTGCAGCAGAACGCAAATTAGAGCATATTTTTTCCGTCGAAGACGTGTTAAAGTCGTGTTTCCAGGTATTCTAAAACATGCTTTCAAATTTATGGGTTTCGGTATTCTACATTCCAAAATATCGAGCTAAAATAATGCCTCACGAATAAACCCATTTTCTTTTGGTCTCTTTTTGCAATAATGCCGATGGGTTAACC
>JAJZNR010000021.1 GCA_021811605.1 Microcaldota archaeon
ATGGAGATAAATTACCTAAATAACAAAGAAGGTGAAGTTGACTTTGTGATTTCAGAAGGCGGATCAGTTACGGAGCTTATGCAGGTAACTTACGAACTTAATCAAAAGAACATAGAAAGAGAACTGCGCCCCCTCTTAAGTGCCATGAAAGAACTTAAACCCAAAAGGAGCATGTTAATAACTTTCAATGCGGTAGACAAAGCAATTACTGTGGAGAAGAGCATAGAGACACTGACATTCGTGCAGTGGGCGCTAGGCGCGCGCAGTGGGAAATCGTAGTTGTGGTACGGGGGCATAACCTGAAGCGCATCGCCCGATGCAGACCGAGCGTTTGTAGCACAACGCATTTTCGATATCATTATATATGGAATGATATACTTTGCAATCAGTCCAGCTGCCAAGTCCACCTGGAAGTCCACCTCAACCGATGTGGACTATAGAGTTAAGGGGTTGGACTTATTAATAACCCAGCTCCTTTATCATACCTTTTATATTTAAATTTAAATCCTTAAGCGTAAAGCTAGGGTTTATTTTTACTTTTTCTGAAGGCGCCAAAAGACGGCCATTGTCTAATCTAGAAATATACTCCTTGATCTTAACTTCAGCGGCATAGTCAAGTTTTTTATTTTGCCTAGCGAACTCTGCTATCATGGTTCGATAAAGCTCAATCTTCCTTAAGGCAATAATCCCAGCGACCTTCATGAATTTTTCACTTTTCTCCATTTTATCAACCATTACGCTAAAGCAGCTAGACTGCCAATGCCAGTCTGGAGTCCCTGCGATATACTGCCTTCTAACATGGACCCTAACAGGTCTGGATCAACATTTGTTGCTAGCGCTATGCGGCCCAGCGCGCCACTAGATTGTGCCATACGCACTATATTGTCTGCAGTTTGGGTCGCATTTTGCATGGTCACAGTATCTGCCGCTCCGCTAATTATTTGTGTCTTTACTGTTTCTTCTCCTTTGTTCAAGCTCAAACTGTTGGCTTTGTCCCAGTTATTCAGAATATCAAATACTGCAGTGCCAAACTTAGCTGCTGAATATGCTTTATAAAGTGGCGGTATAAACATTGCGGCTGTTCCTCCAGTAGCAGCGATAGCACCAACTGTGCCAGCAACCGCAGTTGCTGTTGCTATTGACTTGATTACTTTGCGTCTAGCTGATTTACTCTTAAATCCGGCCGTAGAGCCATGAAAGGCGTGATGACACCAACAGTGGCAAATATCGCCTTCTGCTCCAGTACATCTTGAACTATGAATTGACATTCAACCAATAGATACGCGCTTGTGATATTTATGTTTTCTTACCGTCTGAGGCGGTCGCTGCGAGCGAGCCATAATGCGTTAGCTATTGGGCGAGTCGAGCAGCGGGAACCGCCGAAACGCTGATTCTGGGTGCTAGAATTTTATTGCAAATTCCTGCGAGCGACGAGACCATCAACGAGCACGGAGTGCGAGAACGGTTGAGGAAGCAAGCACATTTTTGAGTGTCTATTGGCCTCCGACGCAGCTCGGCGCTAGCGCGCCTCGTGCCTGCGGCTACGGTTTCCTAATGTTGATTTGAAGTCGGAGTGCTGTTTAACTCCCGATATGTTTTTATTGTATCGTCAACTTCAGCATATAAGACCTTTAAGGCAAAGGTTCCTTCAAAAAAAAGTTCACATAGGACTCCGAGCATATTTTTCATGCTCTCATACAACCAACTCAGAAAGGAAGCGATGCCCTTTGATATTTCCATAACAATATCCTTTACGAACGCACGCCCATCCTCCCATGCCAATAAGAGGATACCTCCTATAATCGCCGCGACCTTCAACCAATCGGGTAGTTTTGTAATGGCTCTTGCTGCTCCGGCTATTACGCCTGCAATGGCTAATAGCGCTTCTGTGACTAGCCCCCATAGCACTCTAAGTAGTGATATGCAAAGCTCAAAGAGAAGAGTTAAAATGTTTGGCATATTGCCAATAATGGCATATGCAAATGCACCTTTTTCGAAGATTCTAACTATTTTACCAAGATTTCCTGGTTTGGACCAAGTCCTAACACCCCCTGTCTCAATAATGTCTTTATCCCTTGTTAACACACCATGATGCTTTTCTTGAACACAGAGAATTACATATGGTAAGTCCTTCGCATCCCTGCTACGTAGGTTTGCCATAAAAGGCTTGCAATTTAAATCCTCGGAAGCATTTGCAATCGATATACCTTCAAGCACTTTCATTACTGCTGTTCTGAACTCCTTTTCATCTAGCCTCATCTTTTTTGAAAATTCCGGAATTTTCTTTTCAAGTTCCTGTAATAGCCAAGTCGGTCCAAAGAATTTAACGAACGGTGACTTCATAAGTTCAACCAAATAGGACCTTTTGTTTTTTAAAAGAGAATGTGCCTCTGCTATAACAGCTTGCGTATCGACTACCACATGGAGTTCTAGTTCTCTTTCGTATGTGCCGATTAAAAATTCTTCAGCGAATTCTTTAAAGTCATTAAGAATCTCTGGGTCAATGTCTCTTACAACTGCTTGAATGCTTTTGTCCAGCGCTGCTGTTTTTTAGTGTAAGTATTTTCCATCAAATCATTCCTATACCTTTAGAGTAATATTCTGGTGCTTACTCCAAAACTGCACACCCTAATTAGAGAACTAGTAATTAATTAAAGCTGGAAACATATTTATGATTGTCGTTCCTGTGCCCATCTCGTCGCTTCTCGGTTTGCTGGGTGTCCTTGCACTTTCTGCATGATTTAAATACGAATACTTTGTTAGTATTAGGGTTGATTCTATGCTTGATGTCAATAAGATAAGAAGCACAGGTGCGTTGCTCAAGAAAGCCAAGTGGTTGGAAGGCAAGAAGCTCAAGGACGTGAGTAAGGCAATACAATCGAGCGATAAAGCATCGCGAGTACATACCAAGGGCAGTGTAGGTGATGTGATAGAGCAAGGCTATTTCGGCATACCGAAGAACCCATCACCTTACCCTGACATAAAACACTTAGGCGTAGAGCTGAAGACCTGCCCGCTCAAGTATGATGAAAAAAGGGATATGCTTTCCGTAAAGGAGCCGCTCTCGTTGAACATGATAAACTACATGGAAGAGCATAAGCACCCGCGGATCGTCGACTCGTCTTTCTATAATAAGAACAAGCTCGTGCTCTTCATCTGCTATATCCATGACAAGAAGAAAAGACGGTCAGAGTACCAGGTAAGGTATGTCTTCTATTGGAAGATCGATGACGGTGTAATCAAGGAGCTCACACCTGACTATAGGCGCATCATAGACATGATTAAGGCTGGGAAGGCACGTGATATCCACCAGAAGGACAACAAGTACCTTACGCTCTGCCCTAAGCACAACGGGAGGTTCAAGGATCCGAAGGATAAGAAATCGAAGTCGCCACAGCCGTTCAACAGGAGGCCTGCTGAAAAGAAAGCCTTCAGGTTGAAGACCATCTACATGGATATGATAATCAGCAGGTACCTAGGCAAGGGACTGCACAAGGGCCGCTGGTGGAAGGCTTAGGTCGTAGACTCGGCCAGTAAACCACTGATTCTCCTTAGGGCTGAGCTTTCATCCTCTTTCAATTCGTGTTCCCAGAGCCGGATGCTTCTCCAACCTGCAAGTTCCAATTCCTTATCCGTGCGCTCGTCCCTGAGTATATTCGTCTCGATTTTGCTCTTCCAATACTTCTTGTTTGATTTCGGCGCCTTGTAGCAGGAAGGGCACCCATGCCAGAAACAACCGTCTATCAGCACAGCCACCCTCTTCTTCGGGAATGCGATATCTATCGTTTTCCTGCCAATCCTGTAGTTTTTCCTGTACCTGTAGCCTTCTGAGAAAAGAGCGCGCCTCACTTCGATTTCCGGTGAAGTGTCCTTTCCTTTGACTGCTGCCATTATCCTGCTACGTATGTATTTAGAGAATTTATCCGGCATGCTGTCACTCGGACTGAATTGGTGGATTCAAGGCTACCCTGGGTGGCTTGATGCCTGCTTCTTCCAATATCGCCTTCGCCACTGCATAAGGGAGCTTGGCCGGCACGGAATTTCCAACGAGCTTGTACTTCGTAGTCGGGTTGTTGCCTACGAACTTGTAGTTTATCGGATAGCATTGCAAAGATGCGGCTTCGCGAATGGTAGGTTTTCTATACACCGTCTTCCGACCGCGTTTCGCTTCTATGACCATCGTCTCCCTAGATGCATTGAATTGCGTCGCCATTACCGTGCGAGCAGGTCTATCCAAGTCATCGGGAAATTTCATCTTACCGTAGTACGGATGTGCTACCTTCTGGCGCTTGTTTCTCTCCGCCTCTTCCATCGACATCAAAGAATGGTCTCCGAAATGGTCCGTCAACTCCAGTTCGCTTACATCTATATCATAATTGGGATCCTTAACCATTCCGTTCGGCGATGGTTTCCCGAATGGGTCCGGATAAGACTCTATCACGTGGCGCATCGCTACCCATTTCTTGTATCTCCCTCCGAAAAGCGAAGCCTGCGGTGTCTCGGCGTGAGTCTGGATTGGGTCCGGGTACCTACCTGAAAACAATCGTGTCCTCTTCTGTGGTGCGCCGAAATCCGCTGCGGTGAAAACCTTCAACTTAGGGATTTCGAAATACCCTGGCTCATCAATCCCAAGCTCTTTCAAGGTAAATTTGTGCGGCAGGGATTGAAGCAACCGCGGCACGTTCTCCATAATCCACCATCTAGGTTTCAATTTGTATATGAAATGCAAATACCTTGTCACCAGTATAAGCCCTTTCTTGAAGTCGCCGTGGCCTCCTCGCTTCGATCCAGAGAACTCTGTGCAAGGAGGGCCGCCTATTATGACATCTGCATGCGGTACGTCTGCTGCATCAAGTTGAAGGACATCGGCGCGCACGACTTCAGTGCCTGGATTATTGAGTTGGAATGTATCTATGGCTGGTTTCCAGAAGTCTGTTGCATATACTATATCGAACCCTGCCTGCCTAAAGCCTTCGGAAAAGCCTCCCGCACCGCAGAAGAAATCTATCAGGGTCAGTCGCTTAGCCATCGAATCACTATAATATGCACTATAAACTATTTAAATCTTAATGATGCATAATTATTACATTATTACTATACATAAATATATAAACCTTTTGATCGCATCTGATTTATGACAAAAACTTATTATAGGACAACTATTCTGATTGATAGGGATTTGTGGAGGAGATTTAGAATTAGGGCCATGAATTCAAATAAATCCGCCTCTGAACTACTGGAGGAGCTTATTAAATCAGAAGTCACAAAAAAGAGTTAAGCGAATAAAGTTTTAAAGTCATTCCTGAGCTGTTTCTCAAATTTTGGGACTGAGTCATCCTATTTCTTTTCTCTCTGCTTCATCAGATACGCATACACCACATCCTCGATGAGCTTCGGGTAATTCAACGCGTCTTCCATGTATCGCTTTATCTTCCTGGGCGGTCACTGCTGTGTTTATATCAAGTGAGCGCCCGATGCAGGGATTGAACCTGCGACCTACTGGTTAACAGCCAGTCGCTCTACCACTGAGCTAATCGGGCATTGGTTTGAAGAATTTGGGGGCTTCCTTGAGGTTGATTATCCTCACATACATATATGAATGTTCGCCGAACGAGTCCGTCAGCTCCACCCTGTCAGTATTGTAGTTGTACCTGAAGAAGGAATGCCTCGCATCTGCGTCAAGCCTTGCGAACGCGAACACCCGGGTGTCCTCCTCCTCTTCTATCAGCGAGAAGGAACCGACGTACCAGTCCTTTCCGCTCCTGAACACGTATGCCTTCCCAATTCCGCCGTTCTCCAGCGCCCTTCCTATCACCCCCTTCACCACGGCGCTGTAGCGCTTGACCTCAAGGCACATCACATCCGGTTTCTCCTTCGCAGTCTCGAACGGGTTCGCCGCGAACTCGAGAATCGGTATGTTCTGTATGTCCTGGCCAGGAACAGCCGCGAATATCGTGTCCTTGAAGCATACCGTCTCCTTCTCCGAAGAGGTCCCGGGCTTATAGGTCAGGAAGTTCCTGCATTCGTCCGTGTCGAAATAGAGCATCACCCTGCCATCGCCGAGCTTCACGCTGTGGGAGAGGAGCCTGAAACCCTTGCCCTCCTTCACGGCGTAGAGCGGCTTCACCGTCTCTCCGAACGTCGATACATTGCGCGCTATGTCAGCGAGGCCCGCTACCTCCAGGAAGTACGATTGTATCTTCTCCGGCTTCTTGCCCTTCCCGCTCTTCTTCATCGGCTTTGCCATCAAAACACGTCTTGGTTGGTCGTTTGTCGGTTTTAGTTCTTAGTCCCAGTCCAGTTGTCCGTTCCATCAGCTCAGGAGGAGTGGAACAGTCTGCTTATAAGCTGCATTATGGCGTAAATCGGCTCATAGATTATCGGGAACCCTACAGCTCCCTCCCCAACCGCGGCGTAGTCATTGAGAACAGACGCCTGGACTGTCAGGTTGACCGTGCTCCTCTTTGTCACAAGCGGGCTCGCGGTTGACGTCACATTTATCACCGCCTGGTAAACGCCTGGCTCATCCTGGTAGAGCGGGTATTGGAACACCTCGCTCGTGTGGTGCAGGGCTATCACCTCTTTGGTGAGGTTCCAAGCCGGAAGACCCTGCGCGCTTATCAGGAAGGGATTGTCGGACACTCCTGTATTGTTTATTGTTATGTATATCGTGGTAGGTTCCCCCGGGCCGGTGCTTATTGTAGATGGGCTTACCTGCAGCTTGAAGACGTTCGGCGTAACGTTTATCTCTGCTATGAAGTGCGCGGCTCCAAGTTTCGAGTAGTTCCCCGCGTTGACTGCCGTGAGGTTGAAGTAGTACGTTCCATTCTCCGCGTCAGCCGGAGGGGTGACCTTAACGGATAGATAAGCGTTGTAAAGGGAGGAATTCTCGGCTATCCACCCTCTAGGCAGATCCGTGGCGAGAAGCTCGTTCCATCCCCTCTGGAACACCGCTCCTGTAGAGTTGGTGGTGTTCGCCGATATCGTCACGTAGAAGGTCTGGCCCGGGCCTACCTTTCCAAGGTATACCGTGGAATTGCCCATTATCGTTGCATTGTACGGCTCCGTCATCCTCACTGTGCTAGCCCCCGCTGCGGCTATGATCAAAGAAAGCACCAGCAACTGGAACACCGCGGCAAATCGCATCCTCATGGATTTCTCCTTACCTCTTTTCTAGATATTGACAATCAACCTTTAAAAGGCATCAGGATGCCTTTGTCGTGAACTGGAACGCCCGTTGTACGGTGTACACCCCGGAAGGCAGCCCAGTAGTGGTATAGTTCAACCATACATAGTCCGTCTGGGTCGAGCCTATCGTAGAGGTCTGCACACCTCCGCCGATGCCGCCGCCGCTGCTGCTGAAGCACACGATCTGTATGCTCGCAGAGGTGCCGCTGTACATGGTTATCGGGGAGAACGAGCCGCCAGAATAACCGGAGCTGAACTGGCTGCTCGCCTGCACCTTCGTGTTGCCGTAAAGCGGTCCATTGCCGGTTGTGTTTATCGCCGTCGAGCACGCAGCCCCGTTTATCGTTATCGCACCTCCGGTCGCCTGGCTGAATACCATTATCATGAGGCCGTTTTGCGAGAGCGCAACATCCGTGCAGCCAAACCCTGGAGCCGGGTTGCAGCTCGACGGGGTGAGGGTGCCCCCGAACACGCCGAGGCGGAGCACCACATATATCGAGACGGTTACGATGAGTATGGCTATGCCGTAGCTGACAAGGAAGTCCACTGCCACCTGCGATTTTTTAGGTAACCTCTCCATCAGACCAGACAAGCTTGTAAATCAAGCAATAAAAATGTGGAGGTCTGCGGCCCCGATGCGTATCCAACCGATTATAACGCAGCCCGAAACTCCCAGCAACATATATAAGCCTTGTTTTTGTTACGTTATCGATAGCGATGGTACCGCCACAACAGCAGAGAGCCATAGCCAGGGCGCCATCACAGCCGCATAGAGGCGTTGGCACGATTCCGAAGCTAGCAGCAGCCCTTATAGTCATAGTAGTGCTCTACTTCATTGTAACGATGTTCATCTCTCCCGGAGCTGCGAGCGTAAACGGCCCCACGAACTTCAACGTAACCAACAGCACAACCCTGTTTTCGCTCAACGGACAGGAGTACTCCATGAAATTCGTCTCTGCTAGCAGTCCAACCGTGGTGGTTGCCATAACCCGGCTTCCGGTATTCATAAACCCGACTATGATGGTTACCCTTTATATCCACAACAACACTAACGTCAACGGCGTCGGCACGTACGCGAATATGCAGATACGTCTGCTGAACATCAGCACGAAGCACGCCGAGATATCGATAACTCCTGTGCCTGTCGACTACGGGATAGTTCCGGATGCGGCGCGCATAAGGCTGGTGCAGACGATACTGCCTGCGCCCGGACAGTCCATAAACGAGACGACCGCTACGACCACGAGCACCTCAACGAGCAGCACCACTACAGGAAGTAGCAGCAGCAGTACCACTGTCACGCCAGGAGGGGCGAACAACGCCACAGCGCGGTCTATTCTGAAGCAGAGCGCCTATTACCCCGCGATGGCAAACTACTCGATAATCTACAACAACACCGTCAACTGCACGGCGACCATGTACGACAACACGATGTTCCAGCGCTACGGGAAGCAGCCCAGCGGCGTAGACTCCTATCAGAACGTAAGCTCACTTGTCCCTTACTCGATGAAGCTCTCGATAACGAACAGCACGGCTACGATGTACAAGGCGGTATGGTCAACCACATCGCACTCCTCCGTGACTACAGGGACTGCGCTTACGATCAACATGGACATCGCGACAAAGACGATAACGAGCTCAGTCACTTCAGGAGTGTTCTACGAGCTCAATGCCAGCGAACTCAACACCGCAGTGGTCAAGGCGTCTGGCATAGGAAACGCATGCGGAATCTATGTCACTTCGACGCAGTGTTACCAGCTCGGAGGGTCGTCCGCCACCTGCTAGCGCCTCCAATCCCAGGCGTGCCGGGCCCGCACTGGCGTAGCATTATGCCTGCCGCCTTACACGGACTTTGATACGGAATCAGCCTCCGGCTCCTGAGCCGCGTCGTCTGCAGCAGTTTTCCTCTCGTCTGTCGCCTCCTTCTTCTTCGGCCTCTGCGCAGTGGGCAGTATGAACCAGAACGTCGAGCCCTTCCCTATCATCGATTCGCAGCCTATCTTCCCCCCATGCAGCGTCACGAGGTCTTTCGTTATCGACAGGCCGAGGCCGGTTCCGGCTCCAGGCTGCTGCACCAGCCCCTTCTTCTGCGCCTCGTAGAATTTCTTCTTGAAAAGGTTCCTCTTGTCGCTGTCCACTATCCCTATTCCGGTGTCAAGCACCTCGCACCTTACCTTCTTCTTGCTCTGCAGCGATATGTGAACAACTATTCCGCCCTTCTCGGTGAACTTCGTCGCGTTGCCTATCAGGTTCACGAATATCTGTATCAGGCGGTTCGGGTCTGCGGATATCTTTTCAGGAACGTCGAAGTCCACCTTCCACTCGAACGTAAGCCCCTTTGACAGGGCGGAATCCTCCAGCGACTTTATCGACGGGTTGTTCGCCAGGTTGCGGAGATCCACATCCTTGAACTCCAGCTTCACCTTTTTCGACTCCAGCTTCGCTGCGTCGAGCACCTGCTGTATCATGAGCAGGAACCTGTTAGCCTCGCTCTGGATGGTGTCGATGTATGATCTCTGGTCGTCGTTGAGCGGACCGTAATCTCCATTCAGCAGCAGCTTCGAGTAGCCCATGATGTTAGTGAGCGGTGTCTTGAGCTCGTGCGATATGTTGTAGATGAACTGCGACTTAAGCTGCGCCTGCTGCTCCATTATCTTCATGCTGCCCTCCATCTTCCTCATGTCCTGCTCCATCTCTGCAATCCTCCTCTTTGTGGCGAGCTCCTTCACCACTATGAGATAGGCGACCCCGCTCTCGTCCGCGCCACCGCTGACCATCCTTATCGAGTGCGTGGCCGGTATTGCCGGCTCCCCCTTTTTGTCGACGAGCGTCACCGAAGAGTAATCCACCTTGCTGCCGTTCCTGACGTAGTTTATGTCCCTGTCAAGCACCGACTGGTCCTGGTTTGAGTACATTGACTTTATCTCGCGGCCTATCAGCTCGTCCTTCCTGAGCCCGGTTATGTTTTCAGCTGCAAGGTTGCAGCTCCTTATGTAGCCGAGACCGTCGACCCCGAATACCATGTCCGAACTCGTGTTCATGAACTCCTCAAGGTCTGCCCGCGTATCCTGGACGGCCTTCTCCATCTCCGCCCTTGTCAGTAGTATCATGTAACCGTCCATGTACCTTCTTGCGTTGTAATGGAAGTACCTCCTGCCAATCCCGCTGATTTCAATGGTGACGCTTCCCAAAGAGGTCCCCTGCCTCTGCCCTGCCGCTACCACTGCAGACCTGAACTGGTTCTGCTCGTTCCTGGTCACGAGGTCTACGAAGTTCCCGTTCTGCATCACGCCCTTCGAATAGCCGAGGAGCTTGTCCGCGTTCTGCGAAAGATTCGCTATCATGAACTCGCTGTCAGTCGTAACGAGGCAGGTATCGATATCCTTCGCCAGGATTTCGTTGAGGGTGCCCCACCCTGACCTGTCTGTGATGTCATCCGCAGCAACATGTATGAGCCTCTCATTTATCCTGCCGGCGCCAACCGCATAGAGCCTCCTGCCGCTGTTAGTGTTGAGCGCCACGTTTGTGCCTGCCCCCTCGGTTAGCGAGGAGAGCCCAGAATAATCGAGCGGGATGAATTCGCTTATCTTCCTTACGCCGGGTCCGCCGGCACCGAACACCCTCATCGCAGCTTTGTTAACCTTGATTACCGTGCCGCTGTCGTTCACTATGAACTGCGGGGTTTGGCTATTGAACGCGGCATCGAAGTAGCCGGCAAGCCGCAGGTTCCTCGCCATCTCCGACTTGTACATCAGGACAAAGCTCACGAACGAGGCTCCGAATGCCACGCTGTTGACCAGCTCGTCGCTGAACTTGTTCTCCCTGACCGAGAGAAGCCTAAGGAACGAGAACACCTTCCCATCGCCGATGAGCGGGAGGACCGCGCAGCTGTGGTAGCCGCTGTTGCGGAACTCTATCAGCTCCGGGAACGCGGAGTACTCGCTGAGCTGGTTGTCTATATACGCCTTCTTAGTGTTGAGTATGTATCCATAGAGCGCGTTCTCAGTGCCCGCACGCTGCTTCGCCTCATCGATCTCGGCCTTGTCGACCCCAAAGATCTGCGCCACAGACTTCGTGAACGTGCCCACTATCTCCTCTTCGCTGACGGACGCGCTCGCCACCGGTATTATGTCGAGGAGAAACCTGCTCACAGAGAGTTCTTGCACCGCAGCCATGCGACCACAACAGCCAAGCCCATACAACCATTGTCCAACCTATGTTAGACAAGCGGCATTTTTGGGTTAGTCAACTACAAAATATGCAGGCAAGCTATAAAAAGCCGACATGCCCCATTCTGTCTGGATGGAAATGGGAAAACACGCGGAACTTGTGAAGAAGGCATACGCTGACTTCGAGTTGGCCAAGCGTTACGGCGACATGAAGGAATACATGACCGCATCCATACTGTACAGGAAGGCAACCGAGAAGGTGTTGCGCGCGATGGTGGCGAGCAACAAGAAGAGGGCGCCGCCAAAGGACGCCTCTATAGAGTATCTCGCGGAGCAGGCAAAACTCCCTGAGGGCATGTACAACGAACTGATAGGAATGCCTGACGAGAGCTCGGAACTTCTCGAGGAGGAGAGCCTTTTGGAGTACGACGAATCCGAGCAGACGCACAAGGCGGACAGGGCTGAGCACGACAGCGTGGTGCAGAAGCACAACGCGGTACGGCGTCTGTTGGAATACGCGGGAGCGGGCATAGCATAGACACATAAATATAAAGAACAGGCCAACAAAGAAGAAGGCAGGACAGCTTTTCGTATCGATGATGCTATATGCCAGTTGCGAAGGAAGTTTTCCCTGGAGTGTATTCGATAGACGGCAGGCTGGCCACCAGGAATCTGGTGAAGGGGCGGTCGGTCTACGGCGAAAACCTTGTAACCGTCGACAAAACTGAATACAGGATGTGGACCCCGTACCGGAGCAAGCTCGCCGCTGCGGTGATGAACAAGCTAAGGACATTCGCGTTCAAGGAAGGCAGCTCCGTGCTTTATCTCGGCGCCTCGAACGGAACAACGCCGAGCCATGTAAGCGATATAATAGGCAAGAAGGGCAGGCTTTTCGGAGTTGAGATATCCGAGCGCAGCATGAGGGACTTCGTTGCGCTATGCGAAAAAAGGGAGAATATGCTGCCGTTGCTCGCAGATGCAAGGCGCATAGAGTCGTATTCCGGGGTCGTCGGTAACGGGTCATGCGACATCATATACCAGGACGTTTCCGCGAAGGAGCAGGCAGAGATACTGGAGAAGAACGCAGTGTTCCTTAAGAAGGGAGGGTACGCATACCTCGCCATAAAATCGCAGAGCATAGACATATCCAGGGAACCGAAGGAAGTGTACAAAGAGGTGCTCCACTACCTTGAGAACACGTTCGAGATCCTGGAGCAGCTCAGCCTGGAGCCATACGACAGCGCGCACCTCTTTGCAGTGCTAAGGAAGAGGTAAGAAGCAAGCTTTTTATCCTGCGCTACTCAATTGGATTGGACACCATGGCAAAGATCGGCATGCAGCAGTACGTCAGACTCCTCGAACGCGCAGCCGCAGGTCAGATATCCAAGTGCGTGTACTGCGGAAATGAAAACAGGACGGTCAACGATACCTGGATATGCACGGTGTGCGAGAACATAAACTACGCGGGAACGCTGAGGGATCCAAACCTGTTCCCGGCTCTCGACAACGTGAACCAGCTTATCGATGAAAGGAAGTACGACGAGGCGCTGGCGGCGTATGAGAAGATAATGAGCCAGTACAACGAGCCTGCATACATCTACAGGTATGCACTTCTCATAATGGAGCAGTCAAACTACGAGGTATCGTGTATACGGTACGACAGGCCAGGCTTCATGGAGGAGAACGCTGTGCACAGGGAGAGGGCTAGCGCCCTCCATTCAAAGTGGAAAAGGATCATGAACAAAGCGCTGGTGGCATGCAACGACGAGATTGCGAACGCAGGCGGCAACCAGTTCCTGGCGTACACGTTATTCATCCTCGCAATAAAGCTCGGAAAGCCGAAGACCGCAAAGAGGGCGATAGAGATACAGGAAAGGTACAACACTCCAAGCGTAGTCGCGTACGAGAACATGGTGCTCTCAGCAGAGCTCGGCCTGCCGCACGACACGGAAAAGGCTGCAGCGGAACTGATAAGGACGATGTCATTCCCATTAAACGCGTTTTACTATCTCACGTGGTCGATGGTAAAATTGGGGCAATACCAAGACGCGGCTGGGATGTCCGCAAGGCTCAGCATATACATCCATAACGATAGCCTGAGGGCACTGATGCAGGCGATAAAGGCGGAGCGCGAAATGTGATTATGGTGCTGTGTAGCCACTAGACCAGCTACTTATGAAGACTGCGCTGTTATACGTTTGACCGTTATTACCGTTTCCCGAGTAGTCGTTCGCGTTCCCGTTGAGCGGCCACCAGCCCATTAGGTTCTGAGGCCTGATCGGCGCGCCGCCGATTCCCTCCTGATAAAGGGCTTGGATCTCGGGCTGTGAAAGTGAGGTATTGTAAATCTGGACATTAGATACGTAGTCTGGCGGGTTTGTCGTAAAACCGCAGCAGGTATAGCCACCGTTGCCGATTTGCATCTGCCCCGTGTAAACTCCTGTGGAACCGGTCGTGATTGCCCCAAGGGAGGCGCCATCGACGTACAACGATCTTGAAGTGCTGCCAAATCCTGCATAATCGACACAATAAAATTGCCAAGTACCCATTGTTGGAGATCCCAGACCGGCGCCTTGACCGGCCATGTATCCGTCAATCTCATGACCGCCTGTATCTACTACCATTCCAGTGTTTGCATATTGGATGGCTACAAGGAGGTCTCCATATGCCGGTGTAAGACTCGTGGATAGCGTGTCCGCCCACGCACACATCGTGTACGAATTGGTGTTCAGGTCGACTGTCATTGTCGGACCCACCACCTCGGGATTTAACCCATTTAGACTTAACACATATTGCGGCAGCAGGCCGTTGCACTGCCCCTCTAGGGACACACCAGCAACAGTCCTGCTGACCTGACACGCGCCCGGCTGCGCGTGCGGCTGGAAGTTTCCCGATGAGAAGACGCCCAGCTGGAAGAGAACGGCAAGGACCACTGCGATGATGAGGATTGCCCACCCGTATGTCATCAGGTATTCCATTGCTGATTGGGATTTCATCATGATATCACGGTGCCGTGTAGCTGTTTTCCCACGAACTGTTAAATGTCACACCATCAAATGCTCCATTGTTGGCATTTCCTGAATAATCATTTAGGTTGCCGTTGAGCGGCCAC
>JAJZNR010000027.1 GCA_021811605.1 Microcaldota archaeon
GACCGCTACGTTAGCCGGTCGGTTCGTTCCACTATCACTGAAGGTGTATCCTCATCCCGTAGTACTTCGCCAGGCACTTATCGCAGACGAATACCCCTTCGTAAAGCACCAGCTCCCTGTTGTGGTAACTGCACATCTGCCTTGCCGTTTCCGGTTCGTTCACGTCAGCACTCCAGCACGTCCAGCGCTCCGTCCCTGTAGTAAAGGACTGCATCGAACTCTGTAAACTTGCTTCTGACATAGTTCACTACGTCGCGTGGTTCCATACCATCGAAGAAACGTATCCGCATGATGAGCCCCCTTCTGTGATCTTCGACGGACATGCCCGCGATCCTAGTGTCGTGCACTCCCTTGTCCATGAGCTTCTCTGGATCGATAACACCTGCATTAGTCCAACCTAGAAACTTATGGCACATTCTCCTTGTTGACGTCTTCCTTCCCATTTCCCCACCTTTTTGTTTTATTTCGACGCGCGAAAGGAGCTCATGTTCATCAGCACTCCAGCGTTCGCATATGCACATTCGTTCATGTGCCAGAGGAGGTCGTTCGCGTTTGTGTGCAGTCTTCCACAGACTCTGCACTGGTATATCTCAATCTCCCCTCTCGACAGATACCTTATCAGTTTTCCTCGTATTCCAAGTTTCATTATCCCACCATCTTAAGCGAAACATAATGCTGGGCAAGCGCCCAGCATGGGTGATGATGGTTTAACAGATGAGAGAACCATTTGGGTATCGGGTGACGACCCCAGAAGAGGTAGTTCGGTTTCTCCATCCATCCTTTCCCACCAATAGTATTATGGGATTTTCAATTTATATACCAATCTATATTGTAAATATAGTGAGCATAAATTCTGAGTTTTGCACAGTTCAAGATCCAGATAAACGACTCACATTCTGCAGCTTTTAGAAATAGATTTAAAAGGTGCAAAAGAAGCCTAATTGATGAACAAAAAAAGGATTTACGGCTATGCGCTCCTTGGTGGGGCGATGTTGATAGCTGCGAGCATGCCGATAGCGTTTCAGCTCGGCAGTGCTCTTCCAGTTACTACACTGCTCTTCTACATCTCGCTGCTTGGCACCGTGACGTCGTTTGCCGTCATGCTTGCAAAAGGAAGCACGCAAAACCTGAAACACATGCTTCACGACCGTACACATCTTCTCTCCGTGGCTGCTATAGGTGTCCTCATTTTCACTGCTGAGCCGTTGGGTCTTGCATATGTCACTCACCATATAAACGCGGACCTCGTGGCTGTTGTGTTCAGGACATGGCCATTGTTCCTGGTCTTGCTGGCACCCCCAGTCATAAAAGAAAAAATCACGAGATGGGATGCACTCGGCGTAGTGGTAGGGTTTACAGGCCTCGGAGCGACAGCGCTCTCCGGTACCGCAATAAGCATTCCATTGACGGCCCTGCCCTTCGTCGCTCTGGTTCTCATCATAGCCTTAATGGAGGGGCTTTCCACCGCGATATCGAAGCGCTACAATTACGAGCTCACGAGTTCGGTGTTCGTTTTTAACCTGATATCCCTTGCGGTCTTCGCGCCGCTTGCAATTCTCACGAGCTCATGGCAGCTCACGATCATAAACACAAGCACTACCTTTGCCATACTTTTCCTCGGAGTGCTCACCGAAGCGGTATTCACCTATATGTTCTACGACGCGTTCAGGCTGGTAAAGACCTCGATAGCCAGCACTGCGTTCATAATGGTATCGTTCCTGACAATGCTCCTGGCCGGACTTTTCATCGCGGAGCCCGTGCAGCCTTACTACCTCGTAATAGCCGCTTCGGTTATTCTGGGCATCGCAGTGCAGAAGATTGCGCCTAAACCTGCCGGAAACTTCATCATATCCAAAAAGGGCGCCGTGCGCCCCTCCGGCGCGGTCTTTGACGTGACCAGCGCATTTATAGGTACCATTAACCAGGAAGTAGCGAAGATGATGAGCGGCAACGGCAGGGTTCTGGCCATACTTTTGGATAAAAGCTCAAGCGATTGCATCTCAGCTGAACAGATAACAAGCTTTAACGGCGACGGGTGTGTGATGTTAACGAACAGACACAATGCCATCTCAGCGGATGAGCTCGAGTTCATAAAGGAGATAACTGGTGCGAAAGAGGAACACACGATAATTATTGGAAGCGGAGAACCAGAGACGGTGATGAGCGGATTTTCAAGAATAGAGCGGCTTGCTGCTCCGAGATCCGAAGCGGATAGTCAACCAATATAGTTTGGCTCAGAACCCCACTGCGTGGTTCTGTACCGTGCCTTTATGTCGACGCTTCTCATCGGCATGTAACCTTTCAACACCTTCTCTACAATCCCATAGCGGATGGATGGACTGTCCTTCCTGAATATCTTTGCGTGTAAGCCAACACGCTCCTCTAGCGCTTCCTTCACTGTAGACGCCGTACCCCATGCGAAATCCTGCTCACCTCCGCTTATCGAGAGAACCATCTGGTAATCGTTGCAGACAGGAAGCTGCTGCTCCTTTTTGAAGTAGACTAGTTTTCGCTTATCATAAATCCTCTGGACGTGCCCTTCCCTATATATGTATCTTGCGAAGAAGAGAACGTTTGCGCATTGCGGCGGCAGTGTGGTAATAACAGTAGTGAACCTTCGCACTATTCCTGAGCTGCCGAGTTTGGACATATAGTAGCGAACCATCTCTTCGTGAAGTCCGAGCCTCTTCGCCATCGTCCTGTTCTGTACCCTTGAGTTTTCATTGAGCACAAGCAGCATCTTCCTGTAGTGGTTGTCAATCTTCGCTCCTGCAAGGGTTTTTTCATCGATAGGTATGAAGCCGTGGTGTACTATGTCTACGTCGGATTTGTTCACCTCTACTCCATATTTCGCGAATTCAAGAGCTATGGAAAGATTCCATTTTGCATGTTCCTCCTCGTCTCCAGACAAAACGAACATGACAAGATCGAAGTCCCCCTTTGTCTTAATCGCAAGCTGGATTTGATCGCTTTTCTCAAGGAAGCTCAAAACTGCTTCGTCACTTGGCTTTTTCGAAAATGTGATATGATAAAGATGCATCTTGGTAAAGCCGAGAGAGTTATAGTTGAGCGCAAGGGTATAGCGCAGGCCAAGTTCACGTTCCATTGCCTCAATATGCCTGGTTATCACCGGCCTTGAAACCTCGAGCTTGCGGGCAAGCTCTGTTATGGTAATCCTAGAATCGGAACACAGCTCCCGAAGTATCTTTCTGGAGAGCAGATTTATCTCAGGCATTAAACGATTTGGCAACTATTATTTATATTTCTTTGTGTTTTGAACTATAGTCGCGCCTATAAAAGAAACAGCAAATAGAGTAGGGACAAGCCCCCAATAGTTAAATTTTGTGGACCTGTCCACTACGACAGAATTTAGTGGACTCTGCGGGAATCGAACCCGCAACCTCCCGCTTGCAAAGCGGGCGCTCTACCATTGAGCCAAGAGCCCGTAGTAGATAGCATTACTGCTAAGGGTTATTTATTGTTTGTTGTTTCTGTTCTGTCGAAAGGATCAGCGCTTCCGTTCCTTCTTCTGCCTCTTTATGAAGTGCAACGCCCTTTGCACCTTCACCTTCCCTTTTCCGGACCTGCTCACCTTTGTCTTCTTTGTCCTAGTTATCGTTGAATCCGGGGTGGTCGTGGTAAGCCTCTCGATTATCTCCAAACCCCTTCCGCTGGAGTGCTCCTCTGTGTCGGCCTGCTCCAACAGCGAGTCGAGAACGCTTCCTGACATTGTCTCGCTCTCCTTAGCAGAATCTGACAGCACCGCATTGGCGAGGTCGCCCGCCTTGAGTATCTTGTTTAGATCTTGCAGCCTCCTAATCTCCTCTACCTCCTTCGAATACTTCCCTCTAGCTTTCTTCTCGGCCATTTTGTGTCCACCCCTGAACGACCTATCATATCAAAAGTCAGGTTATTTATGCCTTGCTGCTTTCCTTTTGAGGCTTTAAATACAGATTAGTAGCTTACGCCAATTAACGTATGTAATTCTGGAAAACCGAAAAACCTGCGTGTTGGGGAGGCACTATAGCAGCGAGTGGGACTGCGATAGCCCGTGCGACCCGCGCCTTTGCCTGCGGTGCCTGCGGCGCTGCTGCGGCGGCTGCTGACCAGGTTTTTGCTCCTTCCCCGGTTGTGGCGATGATTGAGGCTGCTGCTTCTGCTGTGCCTGAGCCTGAGCCTGGCGCTGTGGCTGCTGGTGTTGCTGCGGCTGCTGAAGCTGTGGGCGGCGCTGCTGCTTCTGCGGTTGCTGTTGCACCTGTTGCTGGCGCGGCTGCCTCTGCTGATGCGGTTGACTTGGCTGCACGGACTGCTGGGAGGGCTGCGGTTGCTGGCTTCCGGAGCCGAGGACGAACGACTCCCCGATCTTAGGTATCACTACCTTGTAACTTTTCTCCAGGGCCCTCTTCAGCGCTTCCTGCTTCTTCTTCTCTCCATGTACTATGAATATCTCCTTCAATCCCTGTATCTTTTTCGGGAGGAGCTCAAGCTGGTTCCTGTCGGCATGGCCTGACATCTTGTGCATCTCCACCTCCAAGTTTACCTTGAGCTTGGAGCCGTGGAAGTCTATCTCCTTCTGCCCCTCCAGCAGCTTCCTTCCCGAGCTCCCCTCGGGCTGCCATCCCACGAGTATCAGCTTGTTCGCGGAGTTCCCGGCGAGCCCCTTCAGGTATCCCACCACCGGACCTCCCGTAAGCATTCCCGCTGTGGTGACTATGACGCAGCTCTCGTCGCCGTCTATTATCTTCTTCCTCTGCACCTTGCTCTCCACGAAGATGAAGTTGTCGCTCTTGAACGGGTCGTAGTCGCTCATCAATATCTTGCTCTGTATCTCTTTCCTGCAGTATATCACGTTATGCCTGAATATCCGCATAACCTTGCCTATCACGCCGTCGACGTATATCGGCACCTTTGGCAGCGTTCCGGAGTTCATGAAATCGTCTAGGTAGAGCAGCACCTCCTGCCCCCTCTCTACGCCGAAGCTCGGTATTATCACCTTGCCCCCTCTCAGGATGGTCTCCTTTATGCTCTTGACCATGCCCTTTACCATCTCCTTCTCCTGGAGGTGGACGTCGTCGTCACCACCGTAGGTGCTCTCCGTTATCAGTGCGTCTGCGCGCAGGTCCTTCAAATCCGCGCCGTCGAGCAGCTTAGACTTCGCCAGGTTTATGTCACCAGTGTAGAGCAGCTTCTTGTCACCGGCCTGGACCGTTATGAACGCGCTGCCGACTATGTGCCCGGCGTCGAGGAACTCCACCTTCATGTCCCTGACCTGCAGTGGCTGCCTGAACTCTATTATGCTGAAGCTCTTCTGCATAAGAGCCAGCGCCTCCTTCGTTATCTCCTTTGGTTCGGATAACCGCATGTAGTCGGCTATTTGCACCGCCAGGAGTTCCATCGTGGTCTTGGTCACGTAGACCTTGCCCCTGTAGCCTCTTGCGAACAGGTGGGGTATGAACCCGGAATGGTCGAGGTGCGCGTGCGTTATGAAAACGCCATCAAGCTCCTTTACGTCCTTCTCTGTTATCACCGGATACTGGTCCGGCCCCTCTATCTTTATACCTGCGTCGAGCAATATCTTTGCCCTGTCGCTGGATACCAATATGGCGCTTCTGCCGACTTCTTCGGCTCCGCCTAGGAATGAAAGTCTTATTGTCATTGCATTACCTTTTTTTGTTTTTTTATCATCTTATTTGTCTTTTGTTTTCTTATTTTTCTGTTTCGTCTTCCGTTTTGTTTTTTTTTGTTTTTTTTTGTTTTCTTTTTGTATACTTTGTCTTATTCTGCTGTTAGGCACTTACGCGCTTTCGTCGGCATCGACAGGCTTCTTCTCCTTCTTCTTTATCACCACGATATCCTCCAGGTTTATCTCCTGAAGCTGTGGCTGAGGCTGTGGTCTCCTCCTGTGCTCCTGCTGATGCTGCTGTTGCTGCTTCGGGCCGCGGCCCTTATCCATGCCTAACAACTTTCTGAGCGTATCATACAGTTCGTCGAGCCTCTTGTCGTGCTCTGTGATTTTCACCTCGCCGTCTGCGAGCGTCTTCTTGAACTCCTCTATGTCTTTCTTCACGAGCTCCGCCTTCCTCTCGAGCCTTATCGTCTTGTAGGCCTCGCTGAGCTGCTTGTTGACGTCCTCTATCTGGCGGACCAGTCCTTTCTCTTCGGCAAGGGACGACGCTTCGGTGGAAATCCTGAACTCGAGCTTGTTCTTCATCCTCTTCAGATAGCCTATCTTCCTGCGTTTCTCGGCGGCCTCTGGCTTAGCCTTCTCTATGTCGAGAAGCCGCTTGAGTGCTGCGTCCTCAGCTTCCTTGTACGTAAGCCTGCGGCGCGCCTCCTTCACCTTCCCGATTACTTCGGAACGCTCCTTCCTCACGGCGTCGATGGCCTCCTTCGTCTTCGCCACCTCTGGATCTTTTGACTCCTTTATCGCATCGTTGAGCATCTGTGCATACGGGGAGATGTGCTGGCCTCCCTCCCTGCTCCCGTGGCTTCGCTCGTCTCTCTTCTGCTTTGGCCCTTCCTTCTCTTGCTTTTGGGCAGCCACGCTGACAGCGCCATTCGGCGCATGCGTATTCTGGTTAGGAGGAGCTTCCTGTACCTGTCCTGCTGCTTCGCCTGCTTCACTTGTCAGTAAATCGCCTGTATCGATAATAATATTAAAAGTAAGTCGGTGCTTACACTGTAGCTTCTTTTATCACTCTCTTGTAGGTTTCAAGGAGCCGGTCCGTAGTCCGTTCCACAGAGTAGTTCTCCGCGGTTTTCCTTGTTTCTTTATACAACCCTCTAGTATTTATAACTTTATCAATCTTCCTCGCACACGAGTGGAAGTCGTTGGGTTTAAATAGTTCACCGTTTCTGCCCCTCTGCACTGCCTCCCTTAGGGCAAGGCTGTCTGCCGCAATCACAGGTGTGCCGCAGGCAAGCGCCTCGTACGCGGCTATGCCCTGGGTCTCGAATGTGCTCGGGATGCAGAACGCGTCCGCAGCTTTGTAGTACGAAGGCAGAATGCGGTCTTCGACAAACCCTACGAAGTCGGTTATGTCGCTTATGCGGAGGCGGTGCGCCATCGACCTGTAATGGTCGAGAGCGGGTCCTGTGCCGGCGAATACGAACCGCACGTTCTGCTCCTTGAGCAGCCTCGCCGCACGGAGGAGAGTCTCCAGGCGCTTCTCCTTGCTTATCCTGCCGAGGTAGAGGACTATCCGCTCATCCTTCCTCATCTGCAGCTTCTTCCGAAGGCGGTGAGAATCCACGTGAGGATTGAACCTGTTTATGTCCAGCCCGTTAGGGACTACGCTGATATTGCGCACTCCGTGTTTCGCAAGCATCTGCTTTATCGTCTCTGACGGTGCGATGGCGACGTTGCACTTGTTGTAGTAGAAGCGGACGTACCTCCATGAGTACTTCTCCGCAAACTTGGCAGTATGCATTGGAGCATACATCTCAAGCGCTCTTTTGTCGTTGAAAAGGGTGTGGAAGGTGCTGACTATCGGTATCTTGTTGATTTTCGCCATGGCAAGGCCCCAGGTGCCCATGAAGAAGGGCGTGTGGGTGTGGATTATGTCGGGGTCTATCTCGGAGATGCTGGCTGTAGTCATGAACGGCAGCACAGCCACCTTGTACTGGGGGTACCTTGGCAGCTTCATCCCGCGTATCACGAAGATGTTCTTGCTGCCATTGACCAGCCTGCGCGTGCGGGAGTCGCCGCTGGTGAAGATGTAGACTTCGTGCCCTCGCTTCATCAGCTCCCTCCTGGTGTTGATGATCGAGGTGACTACTCCGTCACGTGCTGGAAGGAATGAGTCGGTATAGAATGCGATCTTTAATGTCTCCATGTACTGTCCTTTGACTGTGCTGTGTCTATAATGCCTGAATAAGCTTTAAAATGCGACTATGCCGTCCGACCCATCCGGCGCGTAGTCTATTATGAAATCCATGTGATAATATAGTGTATCCAAGATACTTAAGGGTGTTGGAATTGGCAAAAGTAGAAAGCGAACCTTACGCTTTTGTTGGTGTTTCTGCGGCGGCTTTCTTGGTCTCTTCGCCCATTGTTATCGCCTGCCCCCCTGCACCCTTTATCTTCTCTGCAGCCATCTTCGAGAACGCAGCCGCCTTGACCACGATGGGCTTGTCTATAGCGCCGTTGCTTAGCACCTTGTGGTTGGGAAGCTCTACCGAGCTCTTCCCCATGGCGTTTATCCTTTCAAGCGTTATCTCCTCGTAGCGTGCCTTCTTCGGGGGCGCGAATCCCTTCTGCTTGATGAGGTCGCGCCTCTTTGCAGTTATGTACGTCCAGTCGTGCTTCCTCAGGCGGTTGACCTCCCCGATACCGCCTCTGTCGCCTGCGCCCCTGGCATTCTTTATGTTGCCGACTCCCCATCTCCTGGTTCCGAGGTATTTCCTGTTCTTCTTCTGTTTCCTGACTACCATGATTACACCATCCTGTTGAGGAGCGTGTTTATGTCCTTGCCCATGTATCCGACAGCACCGCCCTGCTTGACATTCAGCCTGACGCTCGCCCTGTATCCGTGCTTTGGAGGGTGAAGGCGCAGCGGCATCATTTCCGAAAGCTCCGCAGCGTCCATCTTCCCAGAGATGAGCGCCTTTGGGTCGACATTGAGCTTGAACTTGGAGACGAGCTTTCCGAGAGTCGGCTCGTCCACCTCTCCGTATGCTATCTGGTTCGCGCTCTTCTTGAGCATACCCAGGTAGGCATCGTTTACCTTGAGGAGGGTGCAGTTGCTGACTCTCTTGAGGTTTAGCCTGACGAGCGTCTCCGCTATGTCCCATCGGACGTTGACACGGCCGCGGACGCGCACTGCTGCTACAATCTTGCCCATTAATTCAGCCTGTTTCATAGAAATCGCTGATTCATATCTCTGGAAAAAGAGACTGCTAACTTTTATCTTTATCTAGTATATAGGTATATAATCCTTACTATTGGCTGGAACGGAACCTGATTCTAACAGATATTTAATGCGATACCGGAATGCTCCGTAATGCAATCATGCTCGCGGTAAGATGCCGCTGGCACAGGTGACGGTGACCCAGAAATGTGGCGATTCACTCGGGGCAGTGTTCTGGGGTCCAGAGCGCCGCAGAGTTATTTTAATGGGGCGAGGCGAAGGGAAAGAAGTTGGAGGAGCTGGCTCTGAAAAGTAGGATAAACAGAACTTCCACTAGCAGAACTTCGCACACCTCTTTAAAAAGATTTTCTTTTGAAAAGTATTTGCGACCACGGTGGATGGATGTACTACAACGAGTTCGAGAAGACGAGGAGAATGGGGAGGATTCTCGAACGCCTGGCTTACTATTCCGTGGGCCTTGATTTCTTCGTTGCGATTGCGACTCTCCTGGTCATGAGGGGCGCAGCAGGCTCGTCGTTCATGCTTCTCGTTGCGGGATACCTCATGTTCGCAGAAGTGGTCATAGCTACGATATTGTTCACGCTGCTCATAGCGGTGAGGCATTACAGGAGAGTGATAGAGGCGTTCATGCTCAACACCTTCATAAACAAGTACCACACAGAGAGCGTGGCGTGGAAAGTTGTAAGCATACTGAAGAGGATTGTTACCCTAGATATATGATGCGCCAGATCCAGAGTTCTTATTGAACTCAATGCTGTCGAATAACTGATTTTCGCATGTGCCCATCAAGTGCCTATTCTGTAGCTTTACGCCATACGAAAACCACAAATAATATTCGCTATTTTTTATAATTTAGTATGCATATTTAAATCACAACAGATAACTTGTTTTGATGAAGATAAACGTCAAGGCAATAGGATACCTGTCGTTAATACTAACGCTTGTGATAGTGGGAGTAGTTCCATTAGCTTATAAGCTTGGCAGCGCGACCACCTCGCTGGGATTCGTATTTCTAGTGTTTCTGATTTCAACTATAATGTCATTTTTTGTAATGATTGGGAGAGGTTCGCACACCAACATTAGGAGCTACATGGGTAAAAGGGAACATCTATGGGTATTCATAGCGATAGGGTTTTTCTTTCTTGCACAGACATTCCTTATGAGTTCTGGCACGCATTATGTAAGCGCGTCTCTTGCTGCCGTCATTTATAGGTCATGGCCATTGATTTTGATTTTGTTATCTCCATTATTGCTAAAAGAAAAAATGACAAAATGGGATTTTTCTGCTGTACTGATAGGATTTGCAGGCATGGCCATAGCCCTGATGCCTAATACCCTAATAAGCATACCTATTTTTGCGATCCCATACATTGGAATCATTCTCCTTGCTGCTTTTGTTGATGCTTTCCAAAGTGGTTTCCAGAAAAGATATCAATATGAACTGTCAAGTGCGACCTTCATAGAAAACCTTATCGGGTTGGCTATCATCACGCCGCTGGCGCTTTATTTCGGAGCGATTAACATCCCGCTTAGCCTTGGAATACTCATACCTGCGCTAATTATCGGCATACTGCAAAATGTTTTGCTCTCTTACCTATTTCCGTTAGCATTCAGAATTGTGAAAACAAGCATTGCATCAGTAACCCTGATGTTTCCTCCATTTGTAACAATGATACTTAGCTACTTTCTACTTGGCGAGCCAATACAATTGTCGTATCTGGTAATCGCCGGCTCCGTATTTCTTGGTCTGATAGTACAGAGATTTGCGCCTAAGAGTTCGACGTACATCTCGAAAACAAAAGTCCGAGGACCTAACTTATATGACGTTTCTGCCGCATTTACCAATACAAGAAGTAAACTGATATATTATCATCTTATGGGAGAAGGGCGGGTTTTAGCATTCTGCAAACATTTGGAAAATGAGACACGAGCAGATAAATACATAGGGACAGTAAAAAACGCTTGTAATAAGGCAGATTGCGCTATCTTTTCCAACAAACTACCAAACACAGAGATAATGCCTGACGAATATGCGCTTATCAAGGATATAACCGGGCACGAGGATAACGATTTGGTCGTACTTGGTGTCGGAAAACCGGCAGTTGTTGAAACTAGTTTAGTAGAGGTGCATAAACAGCTATCAGAACTTATTTAATCGGTCTTCGCTGTGATGCCTGGTGTTGTTGATTCACTGAATGCAAAATCAAATCCATCCTTCATGTCAATATTTCTTAACGGCAATACACCTTTTGCAACCTTGTCTATTAGCGCCCACTTGACTTCTGGTGAATCGGCATCGTATATCTTTCTATGTAGCTCTACACTTTGTTTTAGGCCTTCTTCTAGATTCTCGTATATTGCCCAGTTTAGTGAGTTCTCACCTCCGCACATTCCAAACATCATCTGAAATTCATTAATTACCGGGAAGTTGTCCGTCTTCCTCCAGTACTGGAGTCTTCTCTCATTTCCGACTCTCCGATCAATACCAAGTCTTACTGTATAATTTGTGAAATATAATATGTTGAATTTGTATGGTGGCTTTGTAATTAACGCCGTATACCTTCGTATAATATTCGATTTTTCTAACTTACCTAAATAGTACCTAGTTATGTTCTCCTTCATGCCTATTCTTTTGCTCAGTTCTCGAACTGTGGTTCTAGAATCACTATTTAGAACAAGTAGCATCTTTTTGTATACAGCATCAATATCGGATTTTCGTATTTGCTCATCGTTAAGCGGGACAAATCCTATATGCGGCATTGTGGCTTCAGAGGATCTTATGGAAACGCCATACTTGGCTAGCTCCATCATCAAGCTTATTTCCCACATGTAATACGCTTTTGGTGTTGCAGCAATGGCAAAAAGAACCGCATCGAAGTCACCTTTAGTGGTAAAAGCTAACTGGACGTTTTGGCTTCCTTCTGCAAATTTTTTGAACTCCTCGAATGACGGTTTTTTAACGAAGTTTATGATGACGACGTGCAGCGTAGTTATTCCCAATGCGGTGCTATTGAGCTCCAGAGTGTAGAATAGACCAAATTCCTTCTCGATGGCGGTTATCCGATTTTTTATGATGTGCCAGTCTACATTATATTTATTAACCAGATCGGATATCGACACTCTCGAGTTTGTACAGAGCTCTCTGAGTATCTTCCTTGATAGGACACTAATCTCCATGCATAACTTATTGCACCGAAGATTATTAAACTAATCTATACACGATATTTTGTCGACGACACAAAACGAAAACCACAAATAATATTTACAATATTTTGTATTTTCAAAGCCTATTTATATAAGGTACGCCGTAATGTTATAAGGTGGATAAATGAAATCGGGTGGGGAGCGCCAATCTTCTGCTGAGGAAGTCACCCGTCACCCAGGTGTTCTCTCATCCATATCCATCCAGTCACCCATGCTGGGCGCTTGCCCAGCATTATGTTTCGCTTAAGATGGTGGGATAATGAAACTTGGAATACGAGGAAAACTGATAAGGTATCTGTCGAGAGGGGAGATTGAGATATACCAGTGCAGAGTCTGTGGAAGACTGCACACAAACGCGAACGACCTCCTCTGGCACGTGAACGAGTGTGCATACGCAAAAGCGGGAGTGCTGATAAACATGAGCACCTTTCGCGCGTCAAAGTAAGAGAAATGGGTGGGGGAATGGGAAGGAAGACGTCAACAAGGAGGATGTGCCATAAGTTTCTAGGTTGGGCAAATGCAGGTGTTATCGATCCAGAGAAGCTCATGGACAAGGGAGTGCACGACACGAGGATTGCAGGCATGCCCGTCGAAGGCCACAGAAGGGGATTCATCATGAAGATACGGTTCTTCGACGGTATGGAGCCCAATAACGTCGTGAACTATGTGAGGAAGAGGTTCACAGAGTTCGACGCAGTCCTCTATTACAAAAACGGCACGCTAGACGTGCTGGGGTGTTGACATGGACGTTCCAGAAACAAAGCAGGTGTGCAGTTACCATAACAAGGAGATGATACTATACGAAGGGGTGTCCGTCTGTGATAAGTGCCTTGCAAAGTACTATGGGATGAGGCTTAAGGTGAAGTGAGCGGCTAGAGCATACGCTGCTTCCATGAAGCAGACAAAGGCGCAGCCTTCTCCTTGTTGAGAAGATCTATCCTTCCGAACACTCCGTCGTAACCCGGAACTATGTTTATCTGACCGGAGCGCATGTTGCGGACCGCCTGGGCTATATCCTTGTCCGACCTTTTTTCTATCTGTTCAGGTTCCATGTCCACCAGGACATCGAACTCTGTGCTGCCGGCCACGAGCTTCTGGTATACCTTCTCGACCGCGGATGTAGCTTCCCCCTTGTTAATCACGTATGCTATCACCTCACGGAGAGGAACTGCGCTCACATACGGTATCGCGTCCTTCGGCACATAGCCGTGTGGACGGTCTGCAAGATCGGTAACGCGATGCATCACCCCTATTGTAAGCCTCTTCCCGCAGACAGGGCAGTTACTTATGTTGTACTTTTCCGGGTCTACTGACACGACACACTGCCTGTGGCCATCGAAGTGGTACTTCCCCTCCTCCGGATAAAACTTGAGCACGAACTTGAAGACGTTCTTGTCCCTCTTTTTTATCGCATCGGTCACTTCGGAAAAAGAAAGCGTCTTTTCATCGATATCGAATACGTTCATCTCCCTTCCTATCTTCGGAAGAGAGTGCATGTCGCTATTACCAAGAAGCGTGTACTTGTCGAGCTCGGATACCCTCCAGTTCATGGGGCTGTTCGAAGAGAGCCCCATCTCCACAGCATGTATGTGTTTCTCCTGGTCTTCGTACGCCTCCTTGATAGAGTCGAAGCCGGTGCGCATGCCAAGGGCCCCGAAAAAGGGAGTCCAGATGTGAGCGGGAAAGATGAACGCATTCCTGTTAATGCCCATCACCGTTTCGACTACTTCGGGAGCAGTCATGGATATCTGCGGCCGCCCATCGGATGCAAGTTCGCCCTTCTCGGATAGGCGTTCGTTTATCTGTTCAACGGTCTCTATATCAGTGGCTAATATTACGTGGTGTACCCTTCTCGAGCGGTTTCCCTTGTCGTATACGGTGGATACTTCTGTAGAGAGGATGAAACGGGTACCCGTCTGCGAGTTCCTTACTTTGAAAAGACCAGGCTCCGCGGGCTCGAGAGCCTCTTTTATCTCGTTGAGCCATTTTGGATGCGTGAAGTCTCCGGTGCCGATGAGATTTATCCCCTTTTCCCTTGCCGTTACGTCTATCCCAGGTATGGTTATCGCTTCGCTGCACGCCATCGCGAACCTCGAGTGGATGTGGAAATCTGAAATGATGCGCATGGGATCATAGCTGTTTTGTTACGCCGTTCTTCGGGCATATTTTGTTAACAGGGCACCTGCTGCAAGCCGGCACTGCCTTGCATATCGCGCGTCCATGTGCCTTCATCACGTATGCC
>JAJZNR010000028.1 GCA_021811605.1 Microcaldota archaeon
GATACAGTAACAGTGATAAGCGGAGTCACCATGCCGTACAATGTGACCTTCTACGTCCCTGTTGTCATAACCAACAACGCCCCCGTTTCGCCCAAAAACTACGACCTCGCGATTCCGTTCAATTACGCAAACTACACACAATTTGAGAATTCGACAGTGCCGTACCAGAACATCGAATGGTTTAATAGTAATGGAACAGTCATCCCTTCGTGGATAGAAGCCCCGCAAGTGACATGGCTGTACATCGGGAACAGCCTCGATGCAAATAGCAACCTCACGGTCTATGCAGGTTTTGGCAGCCCTACCACCAATTTCCTGAACAGTTCCGGCAAAACCGGCCTTGCTCCGAATTTTGCTTCCAATACCGTGTACGCCCAATACGACAACGGCAACGTTGTCTTCCCATTCTATGACGATTTTGCAGGAACGCATCTTAACACGAACATATGGCAGTGCCCAGACCCTGCGAACAACATAAATTGTGAATGGGAAGGCGCTGTAGACAATGGAATATATCTGTACAACTCCAGCGAGTGCACCTATCTGGGACAAGGATATACAGCCTGCGCTCCAAGCTCGCCTGCGACCAAGGCAGGACTATTCACTTCGCCATTCGATCTCACGATAAACTTCAGCATGGGCGGATACCCGCCTTTTGTGAGGGGATGCTCATCGTTTTCATATAGCTTTGGCAGCACCTACACATACAATATGTCCAATCAAAACGCGTATTGCGCAGGCGACAATTACATCCATAACGATATCTTGATTGAACCCGGATTCAATTCTATCAAGGGCAACTTTACCCTCGGCTCTACAACACTATATGATAATTCAGGAAACGGGCGCATAGACGAAGCGCAACAAATAGGGTACTTCTATTCCATTGTCAGAAACTACTATGAGCCGTATGGAGATACCTATCTCAACAACAGCCATCTTATACTTCATGGCATGCCTGCGTTATGTTATGGATATCTGGTCTGCCCGATAAGCGGATTTGATCACTACGCTGGCGGGACTCCCGACATTGTCAATTACCTGTTTGAGCATACGCCTGATCCGATAGAAGGTAGCCCACCGTTCATTACTGTGGGCGCACCTACGGCTCCTCAGTCCACCTGCACGATTCCCATAAAGCCTGCGGCGATAACGAGTTTTGCTTGCATAAAAATACATAACGGCGAAGCTGAATTAATCCAGTCCGGCTTCCAGCAGCAGATTATCCTGGATTCCGCCAATTACTCGGCTCTCGAGGCACCATCGCTCAACAACACAGAATTCTTCTACGCGAACGGCACGATAATACCCTCGTGGCTTGAGTCCGGAACCGGAGTTTACTCCAGTGCGTCGGCAAATCGGCTTTCCGTATCCTCAGCTACCCGTTACTTCGTGAGGCTTTCAAGCGCCATCGCTCCTAATGGCACAATAGCAATCTACTACGGATTTGCCGCGAAGAACACAAACTTGTTTAATGAATACAATAACGGGCTGGCTCCACAGCTCAGCCAATCATATGGTTACTACGATGACGGCAGTTCGGTATTCAACTTCTACGATAATTTTGCAGGTAGCGCGCTAAGCGGAAAATGGAACAATGTGGTCAATATAGCATACTCTGTAGACAACGGGATAACGATGACCGGCGTATATCCGAGCCAGCACGGCTTTATCATTGGCACAGGTCTGCGCGTGAATCCTGGTGAGTATGACGCAGATTTCTATGGTGATTTGCACCAGACCAACACCAATTGGGTAGGCATAGGATTTGGAAAGCCGTTCAATACAAACGAATTCAACAATACTGGGATATTTAGCGGCTATTCCGGCTCATATGAAAACGGCGTGGAGAACGCATATGGAGGGGCGTGCAGCCTCACCGCGCAGATGAACTCTGCAGGTGGCAACTTTACCTGGACAGTGGAGCCAACAAGCGCAACCATCACGAATTACTATCTGGATTACGCAGACAGGCAGACCGCGAGCTGCGGTTTTGGACTTCCATATCCACTATATCCTGCTCTCATAATCGCCAACGCAGGAGGAACCACTTACACGTTCAGCAGACCGGTGACTATATATTGGTATCTTTCAAGGCGCCAACCGCCCAACGGAATAATGCCATCCGTGAGCATAAGTAACGTTACTGCCTAGAAGGCGATATTCATGCCTCTCAACAACAAGACCATAGTGCTTCACGAGCTCATAGGGCTTGACTGCAGGATTATGAAGAGCAGCGACCCCTCGCAGAAGGGGATTTCGGGGAGGGTGATCGACGAGACCAAGAACACCCTAATCCTCGAAACGCCGCAAGGTATAAAAAGGGTTGTGAAAAAGATATCTTTGTTCCGCTTTAGGAGCGGAAAGGAATCCTTTCTTGTTGAAGGAGAAGAGATTAACTTCAGGAGCCATGAGCGGATTGAAAAGGCCCTGAAGTTCTACAAAAAAAGAAAGCTGTAATCCACAGGGTTCGGCTGGTTTTCGCTCACAATGCAAATGCGCCCCGGCGCACACTACATACGTGATAACGTGGAATGCAACGATGCAAAATGTCCGATTCACGGAAGCGTGAAGACTCACGGCTACTCGATAGAGGGCGTGGTGGTCAGCGACAAGCTCCGCACTACCGTGATAGTCGAGCACGGCTACACCTCTTACCTGCAGAAGTACCAGCGAAGCCTGAGAAAGAACTCCCGCATAGCTGCGCACAACCCGCAGTGCATCGGTGCTCGCCTCGGGGACCACGTGCTCATCCAGGGCACACGGAGGCTCAGCAAGACCAAGTCTTTCGTTGTCACGAAACTGCTCGGCATGAAGGAGAAGCCGCAGGCGAAGAAGGCAGAGGAGAAGCAGGAGAAAGCGAAGGCTAAGGAATCGCAGTGATGTTCATGAAGGGACTTTCAACCACAATCGGAAAGGGGCTCGTCCCTGGAAGCGTCCTCGTATGCGCGGACAACAGCGGCGCGAAGACGATGATGATAATCAACAAGATAGGAAAGGCCGGACATCGGAGAAGGATGGCGGCTTGCGGTGTTGGCGACGTAGTGATGGTCACGGTAAAGAGCGGCTCGCCGACTTATCTCAAGAAGAAGGCGCGCGCTGTTATAATAAGGTCGAAGACGCCGATAAGGCGGGCTAACGGGATGCGTGTCAAGTTCGAGGACAACGCCGGTATACTTATAACGGATGCCAACCTGCCGGTCGGCACCGAAGTCAAGGGAGCGATGGCGAGGGAGATTGTCGAAAGGTACATCAAGCTCGCGGGAATCGCCCAGAGGGTGGTATGATGCCTAGCATGGTACAGAGCTCAAAACCGAGGACACAGAGGCGCTTCAGGTTTAGCGCACCGCTCCACATGCGGCAGCACTTCCTGCACGCGCATCTAGACAAGGCTCTCCGTGCAAAGCTCAAGATCAAGACACGCGCGGTGCAGATATCGAAGGGCGACACCGTGAAAGTGATGGTCGGGAAGAAGCGTGGCGCGTCAGGCAAGGTCATTGCTGTGAACCTCCGCACGGGAAGGATATTCATAGACTCGGTGTTGAGAAAGAACGCGAAGGGGAAGGAGCTGCCGATTCCGATAGCTGTCAGCAACGTTTATATCACAGACCTGAACCTTGGCGACAGGGTGCGGGCGGCAAAGCTGAAGGTCGCGGTCGTTCCGGTGAAGGCCGAGAAGGAGCAGAAGCAGCCAGCAACAGCCGCTACGGCGGCGCCTGCCGCAACAGCGCCAAAACCAGAGCCTGTGCAGGCGCAGCAGTTAGTTGTGCAGAAGCCGCAGCCTGCGGCTGTGCAACCGCAGCAGACAACAAACAAGTGATACGTGATATTAATGGCAAACCGAGGAAACAGAAGACACATGACTGGGCTTGCAGCTCCACAGTACTTCGCTATCCATCACAAGGAGCAGAGCTACATAGCGAAGCCTGATGCCGGGAGGCACAGGCTGCAGCGCAGCATCCCGCTTATGCTGGTGCTGAAGAAGCTCGGCTTCTCAGGCACTGCGAACGAAGCCAGGAAGACCATACAGTCCGGCTCTGTTCTGGTCAACAGCAAGGTCGTGAAGGCTCCGAAGTATCCGGTGGGCCTCAACGACATAGTCGAGCTCAAGGGCGCAGGCAAATCCTACACCGTGGGCATAAACCAGTACGCGAAAGCGGACCTCGTGGAAACTGCAAAGCCAGACTACGACGCCATGCTCTTCAAAGTCGTTGGCAAGTACAAGGCCAAAGCCAACCAGACAATGATACGCCTCCACGACGGCAGAATAACAAAGGCGCCGAAGGAGGTGAACGTCAACGATTCTGTGCTTATAGACTCGAAGGGGAGCGTGAAGAAGGTCCTGCCGATGAAGGTTGGCTCGAACTGCCTGGTCATCGACGGAGTGCACGTCAGCGCCAGCGGAAAGATAAAGGAGCTGAAGAGTGGCACGATGCACACGAGCGCGAGCGCGCTGGTAGTGCCCGAGAAGGGCGACGGCTTCGAGACAACGATACAGAACATCATGGTGACTGCGTAATGGAAGACAACAAGATGCGCGAGATCAAGGTCGAAAAGCTGACCATCAACATCGGCTCCGGGAGCGAAGACAGCGTGAACAACAACGCCAAGAAGCTGCTCAAGGTGATAACGGGAAAGGAGCCGAGCCCGGGGATCTCGAAGAAGCGTCTGCCCGCGTTCAAGATATCGAAGGGGCAGGCGATAGCCGCGTACGTGACAGTGCGCGGAGCGGATATAAAGCCCCTGGCCGAGAAGCTCTTCGATGCAGTCCAGAACCGCATCAAGGATTCGGGAATCCGCGAGAACACGGCGAGCTTCGGAATCCACGAGTACATAGACATACGTGGAGTGAAGTACGACCCGAAGATAGGAATGCTTGGGATGAATGTAAACCTCTCGTTCAAGAGGGCGGGGGCGCGCGTCGCGCTCCGAAAGAGGCGCCGCGCGAGCGTACCGGAGAGGCACCGTGTGGTGAGCCGCGAAGAGATAAAGCAGTACCTGAAGCAGAACTTCAAGGTTGAAGCGCAGTAACAGATGGATCCAGTGATATGATGGTAAAAGCAAGCGACAAGTACAAGGGCAAGGGCACGAGGAAGTGCAAGCTTTGCGGAACCGTGCGCGGACTTATCCGCTCGCACAAGCTCTACATATGCAGGAGGTGCTTCCGCGAGGTGGCGAAGGACCTCGGCTTCCACAAGTACGGTTGAGATGCGATGTGAGATGTGATATTCATGACTGATAGAATTGCAGATGCGATAAACGCGATAAAGACGAACGAGCGGATAGGCAGGGAGGGATGCACCCTCCTGTCCACGAAGCTCGTGAAGTCCATACTCGACGTGATGAAGCGCGAGGACTACATCAAGGACTACGAGGAGTTCGCGGACGGCAGGGTGAAGAAGCTCAGGGTCACTCTCGCGAACAAGATAAACGACATAGGAGTCATAAAGCCGAGGTTCTCCGTAGGCGTGCGCGAGATACAGACATACGAAATGCGCTACATCCCGAGCCGCGACTTCGGGATACTGATAGTGTCTACGCCGCGCGGCATGATGACCAACAAGGAGGCGAAGGAGAAGAACGTAGGCGGCCGTCTCATAGCGTATGTGTACTGATGGCCCAAAACAGGAAACAGGAAAACGAAGACAAAAAACGAAATGATGTTCATGGAAATCGAGATACCTGCGCAAGTGCAGATTGAGGTAAAGGGCGACGAGATAACTACGAAGGGCGCTCTCGGCTCCAACTCGCGGAGGTTCAACGACGCCCTTCTCAAGGTCGCGAAGAGCGGTAGCAGGCTCACGGTTACCCCGATAACGGAGAAGAAGCTGGCGAAGAAGGCGATGATGGCGGAGAGGTCTCTCGCCAAAGAGATAACTAACGACATGAACGGCGTCTCGAAGCACTTCGAGATACAGATGCAGGTGGTGTTCGCGCACTTCCCGATAACCATAGAAGTTAAGGGAGACACCATAAACATAAAGAACATAATAGGCGAACGCGCCCCGCGGACCAGCAAGATAGTCGGCTCCACCAAGGTGGAGGTGAAGGGGCAGACTATGCGCCTCTACGGAACCAGACTAGACGATGTCTCGCAGACTGCCGCGAACCTGCGTAAGGCGTGCAAGATAGTCAAGAAGGACAGCAGGATATTCCAGGACGGAGTATATTATGCAATTGAATAAACGAATAAATGAATAAACGATGATATTTATGGCACTCAGAAAGAAATCGCATCCGAACTTCAACATCCCGAACTACGGCGGCGTAAGGTCGCGCGTGAAGTCGAGATGGAGGAAGCAGCGGGGAATAGACAACAAGAAGCGGATGAAGAAGAACTTCGCAGGGTCGGAGCCCACGATAGGCTACAGGAACCCGGAGGAGCTCCGCGGCGTGAGGGCAAGCGGAAAGCGTGCAGTTGTGATACACAACGTTGCGGAGCTGAAGGAACTCGCTTCAGGTCCGGGAGCTTCAGCTTACGAGGTGCTTCTCGCCGGGGCGCTCTCGAGAAAGAAGCGCCTTGAGATAATAAAGCTGGCGGACCAGAGCAAGATAAACGTTGCAAACAGGAGAGCACTATGAGCGTACAACTTACAAAACGGATAGCTGCGGACCTTCTCTCGAGAGGGGTGAGCAGCATCCGCATAAAGGGCGACGTCCTCGAGAAGGCGGACAAGGCGATAACCAGAGAGGACGTGCGCGAACTTATAAAATCCGGCGGAGTGTACGCGCAGAAGGAGAAGCACAACCTCAGCCTCTATTCGAAGGAGCTCAAGAAGAAGCGCGCGAAGGGAAGGAGGCGCGGCATAGGGCGGAAGAAGGGAACGCGCGCGGCAAGGGCGAGCATCGACTATCCGCAGAAGGTCCGTGCGCAAAGGCGCGTGCTGTTCGCTCTCAAGAGAGACAAGACGATAAACAACGAGCTGTTCAGGCAGTTCTATAAGCTTGTGCGCGGCGGGACGTTCGCCAACAAGGCGTCGCTTCTCGGCCACATAAAGAGTCATGGCGTGACAATAAGCGATGAACGCATGAAGGAATTGAGGCACATCTGAGTGGATTACGATGAAATACAAGATGATAAGAAAAAGGAAGCGCAGTTCGCTCACTGACTACAAGAAGCGCGTGGAACTCCTCAAGGGGGACAGGCCGCGCGTTGTAGTTAGGAAGAGCAACAGGGGCGTGCTGCTCCAACTGGTCGGCTACCAGCAGGGCGGCGACCGCGTTCTCACGAGCATAAGCTCCAATGCGCTGAGGAAGTACCAGTGGGCTCCGCGCAGCAACATACCCACCGCTTATCTCACAGGCCTCATGCTGGCGCAGGCTGCGAAGAAGCTCGACCTGAAGGAGGTCGTGCTGGACATAGGGCTCGCCAAACCGGGCAAGTTCTCCGTAGTCTTCGCAGCGGGGAAGGGAGCTGCCGATGGTGGTCTCAAGCTTCTCAACAACATCGAGTTCGACGAGAAAAGGCTTAGCGGCGCGCACATCGCCGAGTACGCGAAGAGCGGACAGGACTTCCAGGGCTACGGAAAGGAGAAGTTCGACCCGAAGACCATAGTGGAGCGCTTCGCCGAGACAAAGAAAAAGATAATGGAGAACAAGTGATTTTTTGCCAGGAGGAGGATTTAGACCAAGAAGGGACAGGGAGGAAAGGGTTGTATTCAACCCGGATGCGTGGACGCCGAAGACAGCGGTAGGCAAGGCAGTGAAGGAGCACCGCATAACCTCAATAAGCCAGATATTCCACGAGGGAAAGCGCATAGAGGAAGTCGAGATAATAGACGCGCTCCTCCCCGAACTCAAGAACGACGTGATAGAGATTGCGAGCGTCCAGAGGATGACCAAGAACAACAGGAAGCAGAAGTTCCGCGCAACGGTGATAGTCGGCGACGGAAGGGGTCATGTCGGAGTCGGCTCCGGGAAGGACGTGGAGGTAAAGGCGGCTATAGACTCTGCGATAAGGAATGCTAAGCTCAACGTGATACCTATAATCATGGGATGCGGCTCGTGGCAGTGCGCCTGCGGAAGCGAGCACAGCCTGCCCGTCACCACGAAGGGGAAGAGCGGAAGCGTCGAGGTGATACTCAAGCCAGCGCCCAGGGGTCTGGGAGTGGTGGCGAACCTGCCTGTGAAGAAGATGCTCGAGCTCGGAGGGGTCAAGGACCTGTGGAGCTTCTCGAGGGGAAGGACGAGGGCGAAGTTCAACGCGCTTATGGCTACTTACAAGGCTCTGATGAAGATCGAGAGCATGAAGAACGTAGCGGAGATAACCTCGCATTCGCACGTGCAGGAAGAGAAGGCTTGACCGGAACTGGCTGTGCGCGACTGGCTCTGGTTTGGTTTGTGTTCATATTGTAAAGCGTCGAAGAGGAAAGAAGTGAAGCAATGGGCGATACTATTCAGCAGCAGATTGTGATGCCTGGCGACAAGATAGGCGTGGAAGAGGAATTCATGCCAGGAGATAACGCGACAGTGGACAGCGACGGCACGATACGGGCCACCATACCCGGGACAGTTGAGATAAGGGACGGGAAGGTAAGCGTGCACAACAGCGTGAGAGAGATACGGCCGCTTAAGCGCGGAATGTACATACTCGGCACCGTCACTGATGACGTGAAGTCGGTAGTGTTCGTCAAGATAGACAGCCTTTACAGCAACGGCCTGGAATACCTTGCGATGAAGGACGGCAAGATAGTGGCGCCCAGGCAGAGAAACCTCGGCTCAAGGGGCCCGCCTCGGGGAAGGGACAGCGGCGGGGACAGGAGAGGAGGGGGCAGGTTCCGCGACAGCGGAACGGGTTATGGAGAGGGGCCTCCGGAGAGGGAACTTCCGAAGAAATCTTGTGGAGTGGGAGACGCGGTGCTGGCGAAGATCGCGTTCGACGACCCAGACATATACACACTGGCGTTCTTCGACCCTGAAACCGGAGTGGTATTCGCGCAGTGCGAGCTCTGCGGCGCCAGGCTCGAGACAGTAGAGGGCAGCCCGAACGCGCTCAAGTGCCCGGTGTGCGAGCATACCGAATCTAGGAAGATAAGCACACTGTACGGTCAACCAGAAGCTATAAAGAAGTTCTTGGAAAAGTAACCTTGGTCTGCATTAATGGTAAGATGGTAAGCGGTAAGTGGTATCATGAAATTCAATGTAATAAAGGATGAAGGAAACGAGCTCGTCATAGAGTTCGAGACGCACGACCTCACAATCCCGGATCTCGTGGCGGCGCAGCTCCTCGAGAACGGAGACGTGACATTCGCCGGCGTGGCGAAGGACCACCCGGAGGTGGGAAAACCAAAGCTTGTCCTCAAGACCGGGAAGAAGAAGGCGAAAGACCTGTTCGAGAAGGCGCTCGAAGAAGTGGACGAGAACCTGTCCTCGATGAGGGCGGGTCTTGGAAAGAAGTGAGGGGCTTTCTTGATTGAGGGGTTAGAAGCGGAAAGCGAGAGGGTAAATAGCCTATTTATTGTTTTCTTTTGTATATAATCCGATGAATGAGCTGGAGGGAACCGCAAGAACGGATAGGAGTCTGAAGCTTCAGATCGCCTTCGAGTTCTTGGTGGTTTATTCGTTTGTACTTATCGTCTTCCTTGTGCTATTCGTTGCGATAGCCGGACAGCGCGCGGCAGTGCTAAACCAGCAGGAGTACACAACCCTCCAGCTGGTGGCGCAGAACGTCGCCAGCTACATAAACCAGGCAGCAGCCGCGGGTAGCGGGTATAACGTGTCAGTACCGATGGCAGGGAGCATAGGTGCGGTCCCGTTCAACCTCACCATATCCACCACGGGCATAGTAATAGCGTCGGAAAGGGTAGGCAGCCAGGTGATAAGCGCGTACGCCTACAGCGGGGCGCGCTCCCTGGTCATAAATGGTGCAGAGACCCAGACAAGCACGAATGCCATACAGCTCTATGTGATACCGGAGGCTGGCGGGCTGCTGAGGCTTACGAACAGCAGGGGAACGGTCTATGTTGATATGACGCCTCCATCTATAGCGAACCAGACCAATTACATAAACGTTGCACAGGTTGCGAGCGTGAAAGCGGCGAGGCTCTTCGAGGGAGGAACAGTAAATTCTTTCGTATACCTGCCCTCTGCACGTGTTGACCTTGAGCCAGCGGTGACCATGTCAATGTGGATCGACCCGCTGGGAATAAACCAGGGAACAAGCCAGGCGCTTTATGAGGAGGGGTTGGCGAGCGGGTGCTCGACGTTCGGACTGGGAACCTCTGGAACCGGAGATGTTGAGGTCAACGTGTGGAACGTGAACACTGGAGGCTTTTGGATGTTTTGGACTTCGCCGACCCAGTTGGCGAGCGGGTCTTGGCAGTTCTTAACCTTTACACTCGCTAACGGCGGCACCGGAACAGGGACGGGTAGCATTTATCTTAATGGTGTACTGAGCAGCTCAAACACTGTGCAAGAAGAAGTATATACAGCATCGAAGGCAGTAGCTGCGATTGGCGGAGGGGTCCCGTGTCCAGGTGCATGGGACGGAACATACAACGGTTTTATCTCTGATGTTCAGATATACAACGCGACGCTCTCCGCAGCAAACGTGATGCAACTCTATTCAGAAGGAATAGGAGGTGCTCCGCTCTCGGCCTACTCTGCGAATGTGGCAGGATGGTGGCCGCTGGATGGGAACACCAACGACTACAGTGGCAACGGCGACTCTGGTGCAGGATACAACGTGATATACAACGGAGTCACGCAGTTCTCGGTAACCCCGTTCAACACCTCGGGAGGGATTCCACGCAACGCAATCATTGGCGACATTGTACCGCAAGGGAACGTTATTGCTGGACCGAACGAGAATTCCTACATGAACGTCACAGCGTCGTCCAGACCCGCGGACCTTTTCGTAACTTCTAACGGGATCTCGGGGAGCGCCAACGTGGTGATAACCGGTTTCAACGGAAACTTCACGGCTACAAAAATTCTTGCCTCGCCAAAAGAGCTTGTCGGATGGTGGCCGCTAGACGAAGGCAGCGGCATTGTGGCTCATGACCTCAGCGGCTCATACAATGATGTTCCATTTGTTTCCACGGCAGGAGGCTATCCTATGTGGATGCCGGTGAACGAGAACGTTTCTAACTTCCAGGCTGCGAACTTCCCTGGGAACGACGGAGAGGCGGGAACACCTGCAACCGAGGGATATATAGAGATACCAGAATCGGGAACGTTCAACCAGCTCGTTACAAACGGCTCTGTAACTGCGGTAGTGTGGGTTGATATATCGCCGTCTATCCCTAATCCCGTTACACAAGGCGCAGGGCAGCAGGGAGTATTCGGAGATGGGGGCGAAGATAACTCAGGATTCCAGCTCGAAGCCACCACAGGAGACGCGGGCGCCCTCCTCCCGGCCCTGTGTCCGTTCTACGTAAACTCGATAGCAGTTGGCTGCGGTAAGTACAAATATAGACAGGGCGGCGGCTACGCGCCGTACCACGAATGGACGATGATGGTTGGCGAGTACAACAACAGGACCGGCGTTGCCAGGGTTTACATAAACAGCACGCTTCTAGGAAGCAGCAACATAGGCACGGGGCAGTCGCTTGCCCAGAATGCGCCGCTTTTCATAGGAGACGACTATTACGGAGGAACCTTCGGCGATACGCTGAAAGGCAACGTATCCAACGTGCAGCTCTATTCCAATTTCCTTAACTACTCACAGATAAACTACCTCTACAAACAGGGACCCACAGGGATCCCGATAACCAGCGGGGCTGGATTGGTCGGGTGGTGGCCGCTCACGAGCAACTCTCCGGGCGGGACGTACAGGGACTACAGCATCTACGGCAACAATGGGACAGCCTACAATACGGTGATGGAGGTAAACGCGCAACTTAACCCCTACAACTCTGTTGCAGCCTCTTATTACAGCCCGTTCGCGACAAGCCCGACACATTACGCCCTTGCTTTCAACCCCTCGGCGAACGACATCTACACGCCAGGCAGCGTGAACCTCCTCCCGACAGGGACTAAT
>JAJZNR010000030.1 GCA_021811605.1 Microcaldota archaeon
CCGTACTCGTATGCGAAACGCGCCGTGCTCTCCACACCGTGATTAGTGGATATTCCGCACAGCACAATGGTCTTTATCCCTCTTCTCCTGAGCTGCAGCTCTAGGTCCGTGCCGTAGAATGCACCCCACTGCTTCTTGGTAATCACTATATCCGATTCCTTCTGTGCGAGTTCTGGCACAAAATCAGACCAGTCCTTCGGAGGGCTTGCATTACGCAACTGCTGCTCATCGGCAATAGGAGTGAACCTCTCGGCTTCAGAAGCCACAACGTGAACAAGTAGTACGGGCATTCCATTCTTCCTGAACGCAGCCGCAAGTTCCGCTGCGTTGCTGATGACTGTTCCTACGCTGTGGGGCTGGAATTGCCTGCCCATCGCAGCTATTCCTTTCTGCAGGTCTATCACAACAAGTGCTGTGGTGGCCCTGTCTATTTCTAATTCAGCCATGACAAGCTATTGCCATCTAAATTTTTATACCTTATATTTTTCACAAGATGGGCGTAAACAGCAACTATTATGAGCCTTTGCAATCAATATAAAACGCTAAAGTGATATAATGAAGGGAAAAGTGAAGATGTATGACTCTTCGCGCGGTTTCGGATTCATAACCGGCGAAGACGGGAAGGACGTGTATGTGCACAGCACAGCAGTAGAAGGTGGAGCGACCCTGGCAGTCGGCGACATGGTGGAGTACGAGGTCGAGATGGGGCAGAAAGGACCCCGCGCGAAGAACGTCAAGAAAGCATAGTTATTCTGTTCCTTGACAGCTCTTGGGATAGCGGAGCCTGTCTGAGAGGCAGCGCAGATGAACAGAAGAAGCTCACCAACTGGCTCTGTGCGTTCTCCTCAACATATCCTTATCTGACGCGGGGCACCTGGACCAGAGTTCAGAAGCGCTTTCGACTTGGAGGACTTTGCGTTGAGGACAATGGTCGCACCGTTGTACTTCCTTATCCAGTCGTTGATGTGCGCCTTGTAGAACTCGAGAGCGTCAGGGTTTCCCTTCGCAATCTCCCTCTTGTACGCCTGGCACGTGTTGCAGTTGTGCGGACGCTTCTCTCCGCTGACCCTTGCGTCGAATATCTTAAGCACGACCTTTTCGGGTTTTTCTCCTCTGGATCCGATTGGAATCTTTGGCATGCGTCGACCTCTGAAATCTAGAAGAAAGCAAACAGCCTGTTGCACTTGCGCATTTGCTTACATGTATGTTATGGTCGTCCTAATATTTAGATGTCTCTATCGGTGGGTTTTTTGGGGCAGGAGTAGGCGATATCGAAGAATGTGATATTTACAACTCATCTGCGTCCTGTCAGTGCCAATCTGTGCTGATGACATTGCTTCGGTGTTTGAAGCATAAAAGAAGAAAAACAAAAAAACAAAAAAAATAAACAACAGATAAGCATTCACTTAGGCGATCATCTCGCCGGTTGCGAACCTTTCCTTGACCTCTACTATTCGAACCTTCCCCTTCCAGCCCTGTGCGGCTCCCTTGATGAAGATTACGAATCCGTCCTTCTTCGCGATTCCGTCGCCCTTCGAGGCAACTGCCTCGACTTCAACTTCGACTTCGTCGCCCGGCTTTACCGGTTTTGGGGCGCCGGAATTGGCATACATGCCGCCTCCTCTGCCTTCTCTCCTTCCGCCGCGTCTCTCGTAGCCCCCTCTGGAGCTGCCTCCTTCCATTCCTTCGTCTTGGTACATTCAATTCACTTTTCTTTCTGTATTTTACGTAGAATCAGCTTTTGACTTTCTTCTCCGTGATATACTGTTGAATAGTTAGATATATAGACCTGCCGATACGGCTGTTTTGCGGCTATCCCAAACACTGTCACTGTCTCAGTCGCAACTGCGGCGAGACCGCCTGATGGCACCACGCCTGGCTGTGTCATACGAAGTCCGCGGTAATGGTGCCAGGTCCAAGCACTGTCAGCGTCGTGTTGTATGAAGTTGCGTTGCCCACTATCAGGTTCGCGGGGTCGCTTACCACCCAGTGGCTGAACGTGTAGCCAGGGGCTGCGATAGCCGCAATGCTTCCTGTGCCTATTACGCTTATGGTTCCGCTGGCAGTATTCTGGTAGTCGGTTTCTATGGTCCCTGCACCGCTCTGGTTGACCGCAAGGGTTACCGTATATGGCGCGAAGGTGTATGCCGCAGTGGTGACGCCCTCCTGCTTCCCGCTTACGCTCCAGCTTATGTCATAGGTTCCGGCGGCTTGGTCCGGGCAGACTGCCTGCTCGAGGCCGACGCTTCCATTGCTGAAGCTGGTCATGTACTGTTCCAGCACAGTGCACGTTGAGGGCACAGATATAGATGTGAAGTGCGCCATGTTCGCAGAGCCTCCGGAAACATCTATTATGGTGAAGCTTCCAGGCTGCGTTACTGTGTATGTGTGCGTCACGCTCTTTGACCTGAGCGGTCCGTTATTCGCGTACAGCGTTGTCTGTGCGTTCGAGAATGGGAGATCCGCACCCATTCCGGCGAGGATTCCCTGGAAGTCGTTCGATTGCGCATTTGGCTGCGATTGGCTTATCGTTCCTGTAGATGCCGAGGAGTGGCCTGCATCGGATCCGTTTACTGGAGGGTTGTACTGCGGCTGCGCGTACTCATCTACAGTATAGTTGTGCGTAGCGATGTCCACAGCGGCTGATGCCGTCCAGTAGTAATCCGTGAAACCCGGCTTCAGCGCCAGTGTTGTAATGTTATACGGATAGCCGAGCGTTGTAGGATTGAAGTTGACTCCGGAGACATACTGCACTGAATAACTGGTTGCAGGCGCCTGCGCTATCGTGGTGGTTGTAGTGGTCGTGAAATGTCCTCCACCGTGTGCCGCGTATATCACCGACGCGGGTATCACCGCGAGTATCATTGCTATCAGAACGCCAGCTAAAGCTCGTTGGTTGTTCATAGTATCGCCTTTCGGAAACAGAGGATACAATGTGACCACTCTTTTAAATAGGTTGCGGTTGCATTCCGAAGGAAGTCCCTCAGTGCACCCTGCCCCTCATCATCCCGTGCAGCCTATCCGGCTTGAAACCCCTGCTCCTGTAAAGAGCCCTCGCGCCTGCGTGCTCCGAGTACAGGAATATTGAAGATATTCCCAGCTCTTTCGCGGCGGCCAACGCGGCGTCAACCAGGATGCCGCCGATGCCGTTTCTCCTATGTTCCGCAGCGACGTAGACCATGTGGACGTATGCGTAGGTTCCACGGTTGGGGTTGTCCACCCTGCAATACCCGGCGCATTCGCCCTCTACTTTCGCGACAAGGAACACATTCTCGCGCCTACGCATTCCCTCAAGTTCGTAATTCACATCCAGCCTGTACTCTGCGCTGTCCAGGCTGTTTATGTCGGAATCCGAACGTGAAAGTGTCCTTACTGTGACATCTCTCCCGTCCTTGGCTGTTCCCGAATGGAGCAGCACCCCAGGTTTGAACGCCCTTGATAGTTTGTTCATACAAACGCACGCCAGAGAACGTCTCACCGTTTTTCGGTTCTTGCTCTTGCAGTGCCCGCCTCCGCCTTTTCCCGTTGGAGGAGAAGAGAGCGGCTGCAGATTTCCATGCTCGCCTGCTCTATCGCGCGCAGGAACTGCCCTATGTACGAATAAACCGCTTCTGCCGAGTTTATCGAGGGATCTGAAGCCGAGAGGACCGAAAGGCCGCTCACCGTGATACCGTGGTCATCTTTTGGATTCACGGTGACCTGAAGCCTGACCGGTTCGTCCCTATCCGGCACCATGCATAGATACAGAAGCCTTAGATAATCACACTCCGGGCCGTTTGTCAGTATCTGTTCTATACTGACCGGTATCAGGCCGAATTTCCTCTCCAGTACAGTCCTGACGAAACCTTCCGCCGAACCTAGCATGCGGGCTTTGGGCCCGTATCCATCATACTTTCGGTCGGGGTTGGAGTTGATGACCTCGGACACCAGCTCGTATTTCTCGCTTACGTAGGTAAAAGAATCCCTGCCCTCCGCTCTCCTGGTTATCTTGTGGTTTGTCTCGAACGGAAATGGCGCTCGCGCGGCTTTTGGGATTGGAGACGGCATTTTATCACATCACATTACTCGAAGTAAGGTTTCTCGTATATCATGATGTTCGGTCCGAGCACATCGTGAAGCGCCTTTCTCAGAATGCTTGTGCTTACGCCGCATACAGGTTCGCCACCCCTTGCGCTTCCGGTACCTTCTGTTGCTCCTTCTGCCTGCTGCGGCAACTGGCTCACCTTTGCAGAGGATCCATCGCTACCAGAATCGACATTGATCCGGCTCCCTTCGCCATTCCCATTCCCTTTACACAAAAGGCTCAGGGGAATGCCCCTAAGGCTTGTTTCCGGAGAACGGTCTATCACAAATTCCTTCAATGGGCGGGTCGGTTTCCTTACTTCTGCTGAGATTGCCATTTTACCACGCATATATCATTATATTCCAAGATATTTATATGCTGTTTTTTGCTCAAAAATCGGAATCGCGGTCCACGATTCTGCCGGCTTGGCAAGAGCTCACTTTTTTGCGCTAATCGGTGACCGGATAAGGCCGTGTTTCCTTGCGTGCGTCAGCCTCACGTGGTGCCAGACAAGCAACGCAAGGAGGAAGACAATGCCGAAGGTGAGCTGCAGCGACCCAATCAGGTACGACGCGTTCTGCACCGAAGCTGCCGACTGCAAGAGAGGAGAAGGCACCGACTCGCCGTTCTTCAGGTAGAAGCTCTCCGGAGGGCTCATGTACAAGTTGTTGAACCTTGGCGTTCCGAGGGAGAGCACCGCATATCCATCTCTGTAGTCAACGCTGAGGTTCGCCGAGGTCTCAGACGTGTCCGCACCGAAAGTATATGCGGAGGGGAAGGTGTCGAGCCCGTGTGTCGTGGAGTTCAAGTAGTACATCTGCAGCATCGCGTTCGCGCTGGTGAAGTTCGCAATTGCACCATTGCCCGGACCTCCGAACACCAGCTCACTGTCATAGTACGTGCCCCCTGGGCTGGACGCTCCTGCGGGCGTGTACTGGTTTCCAGACACATAGAAATAAGCGTCGCTGACGTTCGGGTCCAGAAGCGTTACGTTGTCGAACCATACGGTGCTGTTGTTCCCGTACCTCACTCCCATACCAACCTCGGTTCCGGTGCCTGGCAGCACAGAGGCGTTCATGACCAGATAGAGCCTTAGAGGCAGGGTGTAGTTGAATTCTGCGGCGCTCTTGTTGTATACACCGTAATAGAACTGGCTGCACTGGCCGGATATCGGAAGCTCCGATACGTAACCTCCTGAAGTGGAGTAGACCGAGGAGTTGCTTAGAACGGCGCAATCGCCGCTCATATTGAGTATGTTGTCCTCCATTTGGATTGCCCCTGTGGTCGAACTGTTCGTGACTATGAAAGCCACGTCCTGAGGCCAGTACACGAACCTGTCTCCGTTCTTGTCAGTGACAACAAGGACGTCGTTGAGCTGCATAGAGAGCCCACTCGAGAATCCGGTTATGTTCGCTGTGGTGGAGTTCGTCGGATTGTCCACTTCCAGCGAGGTGATGTTCGAGTATCCGACAATCTGCGTTGTCGAGACATTGTAAGGTACGGGCACGCCGTTCCTGTACAGCAGCCCGAACGACGCTATCCCTATCGGGGCGAACCCCTCAGACAGATCGAACCCGTTGAGCAGGAACGGATCGACGTAATCAGGATGTATCCTGTATGTGTAGTAGACGGTCGCGTTGCCAGCGCCAGCGTTCGTTATGTTAAGCGTATAGCTGCCCGGCTGCAGCCTCAGGCTGTATCCGTATGTTATGTTTGCTCCGCTCGTGTTGAGGTTTGTTATGGTGGAAGGGGGTGTGGTGTTGAAGACGATTTGGCCCGTGGTGTTGTCGTATATGGAATAATAGACCGGGTTGTCGGAGATTCCCAAAAGAGTGAGGTTGAATGGAGAGCCCTCGGTTTCAACATGCAACGGATAAGAGGCCATGCCGTATGGATTGATGCGCACATACGCGCCGACAAAGGTCGTTGCGTTGGAGTGGGAGAAATTTGACGTCGCGTTGATGTAGTAGCTCGCGTTCGCTTCCGAGTTCGGTGAGAATATTACGATATAGCGCGTTTCGTTCTGCAGCATTGCCTCGATTGTCGAGTTAGCATAGTTAACTATCTGGGAATCATTGGCGCTGGGGAGTGCCTTGAATGCGGAGTACTCGGAGCCGTTCATCACCAAGGTGTATACCGGGACGTCGCTTGACACGGAATAGACTACAAAGGAGAGGTTCGTCGGAACCACGGGTATGGAATAGTATGCCCCGGCGGCGATGGTTACGTTCCCCTGCAGAACTAGGTTGAACGGCTGCTGTGCCGGTGCTGTGGCCTGGAGCAGCGCAAGCAGGAGCGCCGATGCGAGAATGCAGAGGCGAAACCCTTCCCTTTCCATGAATTATGGACTGCAGACACAATATTTAAAACTGACTGTCACCCAATCAATCGATCAGCGCTTCCCGTCCGTCATATATACTCCTGGGGCGAGCTTCTTGGCTCCGGACTTCTCCCACTGGGATCCGTCTTTGTTGTCTCCGGAAGCCGCATGGTCGTCGGAGGCGCGCAGCCCACCGTGTGGGGATTGCATGTTCCCTACTCCTGACTTTTCAGCTTCTGCGGTTTTTTCCTTTTCCATCTCCCTGCACGAAGAGAGATGGTTGGCGATGAAGTAAGCCATGTACCTTATCGCGAATGCGAGCTCGTCCCGCTCGTTTTCTATGCGTTTGCCACTCACAGATGAAACCGTTATCATTATGCCGGCTCCGGGCAAGATGCTCCCATCAGACAGTACTGTGGGGTTCGTAGGGGTTATCGCCATGCGCAGCGCATCGACGATCTGCAGGTTGGTCAGTGACGCTCCGTCTGAAGTCCTCTTGAACAGGGAGTTTATCTCATGCCCGTTGAAGAGCACGACTGTGCTGTGCCCATCATCCTTTACCATGCCAATCCCTTTCTGCTCGAATAGCTCCCTTATCTTGGCTTTCGCATACCCTATATCTATCGAGCCAAATGTCAATTGATGGAAAGAGTAGTCTTGCCTAGAAGGCACTTCCTGCTCACGATTAGCCTCGTGCGGCTTAGTCAGCGCTGCCATATACTACTGCTTAGCCTTCCAGATATTTAATATTTGCCTGAGCCTTGCGATGACCCCCAGCCTGATCGAGGGCTTGGGGAGGTGCAGCTCTTCGGCTCCAGCTCCTGCTTTCATGCGTATACCCTGGCTGCCAAGGCATTGAGGATACCGCTGTTGGCTGCAGTCTGCGGTCTCCTCTCCGTTACCATGACGTTGTCCACAAGGTCGTGCTTTATGCTGTTCAGCCTGGCCATGTCGTGCTCGATCTCCAGCCTTCGGTCTGTGCTTGCGCTGTCGCGCCTCTCGGATTCGAGGCCCAGGGCTATGCAGTTGACGGCCATGAGATACGCGCGAACCAGGTCGCCCTCAGTCACCGCAGACCTAAGCTCCTGGCTGTCCCTTGTGCCCAGCCATCCGCAGAGCTCAGATGAGAACTCGCTGCTGCCGCATCTTACCGCTTCTCCGTCCACGACTATGGTCCTGTACTTTCCGAAGAGACCGGCATTGCCGTCCGGAGACTCGGTAGTGTATACGAGACTCTTGTGCCTTACCACTGCATTCACCTTCACGGATCTGCCGCGGATCTCGGCTACGCTGACTACCCTATCAAAGAGGTTCCCCACCATTTCATTCACCCAATATGATTTATGGCTTAGGAAATATTTAAAGGTTCTGAACATCCTTTGCATCGATTTAAATACTTTCCATGCGCATCAGCATCGATTGCATGAAAACCATAGTAGTGTCGCTTGGCGGGAGCATCCTGTCGACTGAGAAGGGCTTCGACGTGGATTTCTCGAAAGAGATTGCAGCGATGCTCAACGGCTATAAGGACACCAGGTTCATAATCGCGACAGGTGGCGGCTACGCGGCCGGAAGCTACGTGGACTCGCTGAGAGGTTCTGTCGATGTATTCTCCCTAGACGAGGTAGGGATGGCGATAACTAAGATAAACGCGCTGGCGCTGAAGGTCATTCTGGAGCGCAGGGTGGGCGATGTGCACCCTATCATACCAGATACGCTAGGCGAGGTGAGAAAGGCGGCCGCGTCCCACAGGGTGGTGGTGATGGGCGGACTGCTGGAGGGGGTGACCACAGACGCCGACGCCATCATAGCGTGCGAGGCGACAGGTTCCAACATGCTAATCAACATAAGCAAGACTGCTTACGTCTATGACAAGGATCCGAAGGAGAAGGGGGCAAAGAGGCTGGAGAGACTGACGCATGACGAGATGATAGACCTTGCGCACAGATACGACCAGAGGGCTCCGAGAACCCACTTCGTGTTCGACCTCGTTGCCTCGAAACTGGCGAAAAGGTCGAACATAACGGTATATTTCACAGACGCGAACATGGCCAACATAAAGGCGATAATAGAAGGCAGGAAGAGCGAAGGGACAGTGGTGAAATGAACGGTACACTCGGCTCGCCAGCGCTATCGATATCGATAGTACGATATATCGATAGGGCACGCGAATAAAGATGAAGGAACAGGAAAAGAAATAAAGAAAGAAGGAAACGGACGGCTACCTGCCCTTTTCCTCGAGAATCTGCGCCACATAGTTCTGCACGCTCTCCGGCTCTACCTCCTTGCTCGCTACCCTGTACTTCGCGGTCTCCGCCTTTGCGTCGAATACCGCCATAGCGCCCTCTTTGAGAAGGCCATACGCAGCGCTGTCGAATTTCTTTATGTCCCTGTCTTTCGAGAACTCGTCCAGGGCCAGTGCCAGCTTATCCATGACTGCACCAAGATTCTTTTCGGCCTCATCTGCCACGGGCTTGAGTTCTGCGCCGAATACTCCGGAACAGAAATGCAACTCCCTGAATATATCCCGGACCTCTGTCTCAAATGCGCTTGCGTACATGTTGATGGTTCTCTTGTGGTCCGGGTTCAATTTCTCTATAGAAGTGGCCTTTCCAACAATCTGTTTCTCGAACCTGCCGATAATCTGGCTGTTCCAGCTTTCAACCTCCCTCCTTGTCATTGTCGTATATGCCAAATGCACACCCACATATATAGCGCGCATTCTCATATTTAATTGCTTGCGTATGCCCTTGTCATGCCTTCTGCCCATGTCTGCGCGCCCGCACCGCACCGCCCTTCTGCGACTTCCTGCTTATCATGGCAAGAAGCTTCCTCCTTGCCAAGAACGCCCTTGCAGGCTGTCCCGAGGCGAGAGCCTCTGCGATGGAGTTCACGTGGTCTCCCATCACGGAGTAGCCGTCTATCTCTTCTGGGGCGAACCTGCGGATGAGTTCGAGCGCCAGATAATGGTCCCTGCCTATCATGAAAAGCGAGTAGGAAAGCATGTCGACCATGGCGCTGCTGCTGTCCGCTCCCTTTATGAGATCGGAGAGATCGTTTGCTGCCGCATTCGCAGGCCCCGCAGTGCGGTTCGATATCGAGATATAAGCGTCCCACGATTCCTTGTGGATGTCCGGCGAATGGATAAGCTGCTCCATCGCACTGTTGGAGTCCCGCTCTGTCCCCTTTGCGATGCGTCCGTACATCGCACCTCTATCCTTTGAGTCTGGTGCGCTCATCGCGTGGAGGTATTCTGCGATGGTCTCCTCCAGCTCGCTCAGCGTCAGGCGTGCAATAGATTCATCGGATATCTCATAGCCTAGAGACCTCGCCAGCGCCTGGAATTCTTTCTTGAGTGCAACTGCAGAGGCATTGTATGCAGAGAGCATCCTCGATACGGAATCCTTGAAATCGATGGTGACGAGATCGCCCGGGGTCTTTGCGGAATTGTAGAATTCGGACAGGCTGGCGAAATCTGTTTTGTATCTTGCCCTGGCTGCCTGCATTATCTGCATGCCGACTTCACCGAGCATCTCGCTCCTCGCGGATTCGAAACGGTAGAGGAGTTCGCCGACTATCGCATTCGCGATAACGGGATTGTCGGGCAAACCCTCAGTTACAAACTTTTCGCATGAGTGGGCTAGAGTTGCCTGCGGCGGACCGCCGGTGTTGAGCAGATGTTCGTAGATGCTGTCGACTATGTCGCGCCTCAATACCACGGACAGAGGCATAGCTTCGCTCGCACGCTTCAGCGCGCCTGCCAGCTCGTTTATGCTTTTCCGGTGTTGCTGCTCGGAAGGCGGTGCGGCGTTGCTGCGTTCCATGGCTATCTGTGTTTAATGCTTTTTCCTGATATTTATGCGTTGCTGATTGTGAATTTGTGCGCGCAGATCTTCACTGTTTTGATAATCGATCGGGACTTTTCGCGACAAGAGGATGATGGAGAGGGCAGGGGCGCGGAATTTGCATGGCGGCGGTCGTCATATCACGTTTGCGGAGAAAGTTCCTATCTCGGAGGCGATCCACGGGTTCGTGGAGTTTCCCTCGGGACCGGAGGAGTTTGTGTAGCGCAGGTAGAGGGTCCCGCTCACAGGCTCGCCAAGATAGAACGTGCTGTTTTGCGCCATCATTCCTTTACAGTTCAGGCTGGCCACATCGATGCTCTCGCCGTTCGAAATGGAGATGGCGCTCATGTTGGATGTCGCCAACCCATACGCACCCACAGGATAATAGGCAATGCTGCCGTTGTATCCCGTGGCTGAGCACCCGGCATTGAGATTGTAGGAGGTGCCTGCGGAGAGTTTCTCCAACGTGAACGAGACAGTCGCA
>JAJZNR010000006.1 GCA_021811605.1 Microcaldota archaeon
GTACCGCACTGCCACGCCCTTCCCAGCGAATCGGTGATGTGAAACTCAAGCTTCGGCCCGTAGAACGCGCCCTCTTTCTCCTTCACTTCGTATTTTATCTTGTTGGCCTTCAGATTTTCTGTCAGCGCAGAGGTCGCCTTCTCCCAGACGGCAGTGTCGCCAGCATGGTCGTCTGGCATCGTGGCAAGATATACCTTGTATGGGATTCCGAAAGTCGCATATATCTCGGTAACCATCTTGATGAAGCTGCTCAGCTCCTCCTGCATCTGGTCCTCCCTCACGAATATGTGGCCGTCATCTTGGGTCATCTCCCTCACCCTGAACAGGCCGCTGGTCACTCCGCTAAGCTCCGACCTATAGAGCTTGTCGAAAGTGGCTGTCCTGAACGGCAGCTCCCTGTAGCTCCACTTCCTCGACTTGTAGATAAGTATTGTGGACGGGCAGTTCATGGGCTTGAGCCCCAGCGTTCCGGTATCGGAATCGAAGATGAACATGTTGTCGGCGAAATGGTCGCTGTGCCCGCTCACCTTGAACAGCGCAATATTGTTGACCACTGGCGTGCTAATCTCCTGGTATCCGTATTCCAGCTCCTTCTCCCTTATGAACTTGAGAAGCTCCATGAAGATTATGAGACCGTTAGGATGCCAGTAAACCATCGCAGGCGATACTTCCTGGAAGCTGAAGAGGTCCTGCCGTTCCCCGATAAGGCGGTGGTCGCCTTCGGGAAGGTCGACCCAGACGCTTTTTCTCACTATGGAGGTGTCAATCTCCCGTTTTTTTCCAGGCTGTTGCTGCTTAACTGCCTTTTTACCATCACCCTCCGCCCCATAGCTCTTGTACTGCTCTGCCATCGGGTGCCCTTTCACGTCCAGTGAGAAGGCCTTGTTCCAGCCGAATGCGGAGTGCACCACCTTCATCTTGGTCTTTTCTGCTTCTTTTACCATGTAATTGAAGAGTGCCATCGCGCGGTTGATTTCCTCGAGATTTGAGCTCAGGTGCGCGAAAGGATACAAGACAAGGGTGCTTCTCTTGAGCTTTCCCGCAAAATCAACTGCCTCTTTCAACGCGGTTTTTGCCAGTGCTTCGCTGTCTCCCTTTTCTATTGCAATAAACAGAACCAATGCGTCCTCTACGCTGCCTTCTTTCTCCGCCTCCTTCTCGTAGACTATGGCCTCTGGTTTCACGAGCTCCCATTTTATCATGTTCACGTCTGATTGCAGGATTTTCATAGACTCACGTAGAGAAAGACATTACTGATAAGAAGAAATAGATTAAAAAGGCTATGCAGGTGCAGAACCTCCGCTCTACCGCTATTCTGTTTGGCAGTGACCACTCATCGTCATCATCTTCAAAAGAGAGGGATTGACTGCTATATAAGCGTTCTGTGCGAATTCACCTTATTCGCGTCGTCATAGCTCCTCCTATGATACCGAGTATGCCCCCGACGATGAACCCACCACCGTCTACAAAGCTGAACAGCGCACACGCTACCGCCAGGATGCCCCACGCTTGAGCACGCTTTCCGTTGCTGTGGAATGCGGATGCCACCACAACGAAGCCCATCCCAACCCCGATGATGCCGACCGATGTCAACGTCATGAGTATGCCGCTCGTCAGGTCTGGCAGAGCGAAGCCGGGCGGCAGCGATGTGGTCACGGAGCCCAGCGCCTTTACTATGCTGACAACGCTTCCCAGCGCAAGGGTCACAAGACCGCCGACAGAAATCAGCACTCCGCCCAAGAGAAGGAAAACGAACGGCAGCGTCACATCTGCCCGTCTGTGGCGTATCTCCACAGCCGCTGTTACTTTCTGCATGCTCCCACAAAACAGTATGTCAACAATGCTTTAAAAGGTTAACATCAGGCAATAGGCAATACGGAAGCGATTTAAGGTTTGTCTCTAAGTTCATACCATGCTCAAAGTATTCAACACGCTAACTCGGAAGAAGGAAGCATTCAAGCCGATGCGCGGCAAGGATGTGAAGTTCTTTGTCTGCGGCCAGACAGTCTACGATGACGCCCACATAGGCCACGCTAAGGCGTACATAGATTTCGACGTGACAGTGCGCTGGCTGCGCGCCTCCGGATTCAATGTAAGGTACGTGCAGAACATAACTGACGTCGACGATAAGATAATAAAGAGGGCGCAGGAGCGCGGCATAGATGCCACCGCGCTAGCCCGTGAATACGAGAAGCGGTTCATGGAGGACATGGCCGCCATAGGCGTAAAGGACACGGTTGACGAGTATCCAAGATCCCATGATTACATAGAGGCGATAAGGGAACAGATACAGATGCTGCTCGACAAGGGATACGCCTACGTGCTCGAGGGAGACGTTTACTACGACGTTGGAAGGTTCAAGGACTACACCATGCTCTCGAGGATGAAGGTGGAGGAGCTGGAGAGGCACAGAATAGAGCCCAAGGAGGGGAAGAGGAATGTCTACGACTTTGCGCTCTGGAAAGCAGCGAAGCCAGGCGAGCCCGCGTGGAAGATCGAGGTGACTGAAGAAAAGAAAAAAGTAACGCTCAACGGAAGGCCCGGCTGGCACATAGAGGACACTGCGATGACGTGGAAGATATTCGGCGAGCAGTACGACGTTCATGGAGGGGCGAGAGAGCTGATGTTCCCGCACCACACCAACGAGATAGCGCAGGCTGAAGCTGCGTTCGGCAAGAAACCCTTCGTGAAGTACTGGCTGCACTGCGGCGTGCTTACCGTGAACGGGGTGAAGATGAGCAAGAGCCTGAAGAACTTCATAACCATACGCGACATTCTCGCCAAATACGACGCCGAGGTGCTGCGGCTTCTGGTTCTGTCCACGCACTACAGGAAGGTCGTTGATTATACGCCCGGCTCAATCGAGGAGGCGAAGAAGAAGCTAGGTGCGATGTACGACGCACTCTCAATATTCTATACCATGAATACGGCAGTGAAAGAGCCGGATAGCGACAAGGACCTCCTCTACAAGGCAAAGCAGTATGTCGAAGGCTTTGCAGCTGCGATGGACAACGACTTCAATACGCCGCTTGCGCTGTCAAAGCTGATGGAACTGCTTGGTTGCATGAGAGGCTATGCAAGTGACAACGCCGCAGTAGGAGTGGTGACAAAGGAGGCTGTGCTAAACTCTATCGATGATACCGCAGGAAAGGTGCTCGGTATCCTAAAGCATCAGGAATACAAGAAAGGCGTAGCCGGCGAGATAGAAAAGCTGATAGCCCAGAGGGAGGAGGCGAGGAAGGCGAAGGATTTCAAGAAGGCTGACGAGATAAGGAAGTTACTCAAAGAAAAGCATGGAATAATACTGGAAGATACAAAAGGTGGGGTTTCTTGGAGGAAGGAGGCGTAATCGTACGGCAGCCTTTTATACGCTTTAGGCGTGTTTAGCCACACAACGTTGTTAGCATGGAGACCATAATCAGTGTCGAGAAGCTGAGGAAGGTGTTCCTCACAAAGCACAAGGAGGCGGGGCTAGCCGGCAGCTTCAAGTCGGTGTTCAAGCCAAGGTTCTCCGAGTACGTTGCCGTCAACGACATATCCTTCGATGTGAAGCGGGGAGAGATTCTTGGTTTCCTGGGGCCGAACGGCGCAGGGAAGAGCACGACAATAAAGATACTCGTCGGGATACTCTACCCTACTTCAGGAAGCGCGAACGTGCTGGGCTACACACCATGGAAGCAGAGGCGGAAGCTGGCATACAGGATAGGTACTGTATTCGGCCAGAAGCCACAGCTATGGTACCACCTGCCAGCAATCGATACCTTCAACCTGATGTCAAGGATATACGAGCTGGATGACCGTCAATACAGGAAACGCCTCAAGTACTTGGTTGACCTGTTCGAGATAGACTACCTGGACGTTCCTGTACGAAGGCTCTCGCTGGGCCAGCGAATGCGTGCGGAGATAGTCGCATCGCTTTTGCACGAACCAGAGATAATACTACTGGACGAGCCTACTATAGGGCTGGACATAATAGCGAAGCAGAAAATTCGTGAGCTGATAAGCAAGCTCAACAGGGAGGAGAATGTCACCGTGTTCCTCACATCCCACGACATGGACGACGTGGAAAAGCTGTGCAACCGAGCGATAATAATCAACCATGGGAAGATAGTGTACAACGACACGTTGGAGCGTCTCAAAAGAGACTACGTCCATACCAAGCGGATTGAGGTGAAGCTGGCGAAGGCGCCTAAGACGCTAGTCTTCCCCGGAGCGAAGCTAATCAAGAAGGACGAGTTTTCACTTAATATAGAGCTTGACCAGAAGAGGGGCAGCGTCAGCGACCTGATAGACTACCTGACGGGCAACTTCGAGGTAGCAGACATAAACATATCGGACCCACCTATAGAGGAGATAATCGTCGGCATATACAAAAAGTGAGAGAGTGAACGTGTCAGCGTACGCGAAATACCTGTCTATTGCAAAAGTCGAGATGTCGAACAGCTTCAGCTCCGTCTCTTCCGCGCTTATACGCAACGTGGTAATCGTAGTAGTACTGTTCATATTCTACAATCTTTGGAGCACCATATATGGTCATTCGTCTACTTTGGTCATATCTGGTTTTACGCTGGTGGGTATTTTGTGGTACCTTGTGATGTCTGAGTCCGTAGTCTCGGGCAGCCAGGGCCATACAGTGTCATACAGACTGTCTGACGACATAAAGTCCGGAAACATAGCCCCGGCACTCAGTAAGCCGTATAATTTTGTAATGTACTGCTTCTGGTCAACAATAGGCAGCGCAGTGGCACGGACGGGCATCGCCCTCGTGCTGGGCAGCGCGCTTATATGGTTCCTTGTGGGTCCTCCACAAATCAGCATTACCGAGCTCCCCTTCGTTTTTGTATCGGTAGTGTTGGCCTTGATACTCCAATTCTTACTATATTTCTCGATAAGCATTCTGGGATTCTGGTTCGAGGATACAATTGCATTTAAGTGGATAACCGATAAGATGATATTCATTCTTGGAGGGATGTTGATACCGTTGAGCTTCTTTCCGCAGTGGCTCCAGACGATAGCTGAGATACTGCCGTATAGCTACATGTCATATGCGCCTTCATATATGTTTGTCAACTTTACAATGAGCAGCTTCATAAGCACGGTCGCCTTGCAATCTGCATGGATCATAGCGCTAGGGGTGATAGCTTTCGGGTTGTTCGAGCTTGGTGCAAGAAGGGTGTCGATAAATGGCGGCTAAAGCAAAAACCAAGCAGAGAAGGCACGGCCTCATCGACTTCTTAGTCATGGCTTTCAAAATCAACATGCAGTCTGTCATGGAATATAGGCTGAACTTCATCATTCTCGCATTCGGCATGTTCCTTAACGACGTAGCGTTCCTGGTGTTCTGGATCATAGTCTATGGCAAGTTCCACACCATAAACGGCTGGGGTTTCAACAACATAATACTGCTCCAAGCCATAATCGCCATAGGATGGGGGTTCGCCTCGTTCTTCCTAGGCAACTGGAACCGGATAGCGGACATAGTCTCGAAGGGTGCACTCGATTACTACCTGACACTGCCGAAACCTGTACTCCTCCACCTGCTGGTCACCCGCAGCTCGTTCGCAGGCGTAGGGGACATGTTGTTCGGGCTTGTGCTTGGAACGTATGCCTTGAGCTCTACGATAAGCTCCATACCCTTGTTTATTCTTCTTATTGTGCTCTCCACCATAATACTCATAAGCTTCGGCGTAGTGATAGGCTCGCTGATATTTTTCATCGGCGGCCAGGGCGAGCTGCAGGAGACGTTACAAACCTCATTGCTCCTGCTCTCTACCTATCCATTCAGCATATTCGGAGGCGCGGCTAAGATACTCCTGCTCATCGCAATACCGGTGGGTTTCATAACTGGTGTGCCTGTGCTGATACTCAACAACTTCAATCCTCTGTATCTGGGCTACATGTTTATCGCGACCGCAGCATCCGCAATTGTCGCTTATGCGGTGTTCAGGTTTGGGCTACGACGCTATGAATCAGGGAACGCAATCAATGTGCAGATCTAGCTACTGTTCCGGCTTCTTCTGGAACTTCATTTTCGCCTTCTGCAGTGAAACAAGTAGCTCTGTGTTGAGCTTGGTGTAACAGTCATTGCACAACGTGTATTCCTTGTACGCCTTTGGATCGCTCTGCACTCCCTGCGCAAGCCTTCCAGTAGCTATGTAATAATAAGTATCAACCGCCAGCTCCTCTCCACATACTTCGCATTTCATGTCGTTTATTGTCACGCGGTCACCTCCACATTGTCTTTGGCATTATCGCAGAGCGGTACTGTTCAAGCCTCTGCCTCTGTTCCTTCAGATCCATAAGCATTCCCACGAGCTCCTCCCGAATATTGTGCTTCAATTTATCGAAGCCCAAGTCTGGCAACACCTTCCTCTCTACATTATAATAATGCTCTTCCTTCTCGACCCTTGGGTTGTCAACGTGCCCTATTCCCACATCGATACCTGCGCTCTTCGCCGCCGTCTGAACGTATTCGGCGAGCTGCATCACCGAGAATAGTTCCCGGAACTGGTTGACTGTGCGGAATGCGCCTTTCTCGGCTGGGTTCTCAACGAGCAGTCGAAGCGCCTCCACACTGTCCTCAAGTGAGAGGAAGCCACGTGTCTGCCCTCCCTTCCCATAAACAGTAAGTGGGATACCAAGAACCGCTTCCGCGCAGTAACGGTTCACAACAGTGCCCCACGTCTCGTCAAAGTCGAACCTCGTGAACAGCCTCTGGTCCGTGATGTCTTTAGTGCGCGTCCCATACACCGGGCCCTGCATGATGTTAGTTACCGTAAGGCCCCACAACTTGTTCGCGAGAAGGAGGTTGTTGGTGTCGTGGACTTTCGTCCAGTGGTACCACGAGCCGGCCCACTTTGGCGTGGTTATTATGTCCTCTTTCCCATCGAGCAATGCCTTCATGTATGGTGCCTCCGGAATATCAAAGTTTGGAGTGCCATACTCGCCCATAGTCCCCATCTTGATTATACGAATATTGGCATTCAGCTCCCTTGCGGCATATATCAGGTTAATTGTGCCAACGATATTGTTCTGCATAGCGTACGCGGCGTGCATGTGGTCACGCATAGAATAAGGAGCAGAACGTTCTTCGGCAAAGTCGATTATGGTGTCCGGCTTTTCCTTCTTTATCACGCTGTAGAGTTTCTTATACTTTGTAATGTCCCCTCTGTAAAATTTTATCCTGAAGCCCTTCAGCTCCTTTGCAGCCCTGACCCGTTCCTCCATTGTCAGTATAGGCAGCCCGGAATCGGAGCCAACCTCCTGCACGGCCTTTCTTGTGAAGAGGTTGTCCATGCCAGATACTTTGTGGCCTGCTGCAGACAGCCTGAGAGCCAACGGCCACCCAAGATAGCCGTCTATGCCCAGAATCATGACTCGCGTAGAAAACACCAAAATCCATTTCTTCTTTGCCTTTAAATCCTTTTGTATCGAAGTTATATCGAGTGGGTAGATGGAAGCAGAAATAGGGATTATCGGAGGTAGCGGGCTCTACTCCTTGCTGGAGAATCCGAGCGAGACCGAGATCACGACAAAGTACGGCAAGCCAAGCAGTCCAGTGAGTGTCGGGGAGATAGAAGGCAGGAAGGTTGCGTTCATAGCCAGGCACGGGAAGAAGCACACAATCCCGCCTCACAAGGTCCCCTACAGGGCGAACATAGAGGCATTTGCACAGCTCGGAGTCACGCGAGTTATAACCACGAACGCGGTAGGTTCGTTCGTAAAGGCGTACAGGCCGGGAGACTTCGTTTTTATGGACCAGTTCGTCAACATGACGCACGGCCGGGAGGATACATTCTACGATAAGGACGAGGTCGTTCACATAAGCACAGCACATCCATACTGCGACGCTCTCAGGAAACACGCTATAGATGTGGCAAAGAAGCAGAACATACCGTTCCATGGGACCGGAACCATAGTGGTAGTGAATGGCCCGCGTTTCTCTACAAAGGCAGAGTCGATGCTGTTCAGGACAATGGGAGCGCAGGTGATAAACATGACGCAGTACCCCGAGGTGGTGCTGGCGAGAGAGCGTGAGATGTGCTATTCCGGAATCGGGATGGTAACGGATTACGACGCTGGACTTGAGGGCGAGAACGGCATAGCGCCGGTCAGCCACGCCGAGGTGGCGATGACGTTCGCGAACAACGTCGAGAAAGTCAAGAAGCTCATTTACGGACTGATTCCCGAAGTGCCAAGAGAGCGCACCTGCGCATGCAAAGAGGCACTGAAGGGTGCTAAGATATGATAAATAAAGGTGGGAAAATGAAAAACAAAAAAGGGCAAAAAGCAGAGTGGAAGAGCCCATGGGTAAAAATGGAAAAGAACTTCAAGGAGATGAAAGGCAAGCGGATAGCAGAAATCCTTGCGAGCTGCCCGATGCCAACGGAATACGGTGACTGGACCAACGTCCTGTTCGGCGACTATACTACGGGCAGGACTCATGACGCTCTGGTCTTCGGAAACTGGGAGAAGGGCTCTCTAGGCAACGGGAGGGGTGTGCTCACAAGGATGCACTCCTCGTGCAGGAGCAGCGACATCTTCCACGCCACGAACTGCGAATGCGCAGCCGAGCTGCGCGAGGCCATGGCTCGGATAAAGAAGGAAGGCAGAGGAGTAATAATCTATCTGGATCAGGAAGGCGCAGGGAACGGACTCGTTGCAAAGCTGGAGGCGTTCTCCAAGGCATACGCATGGAAGAACGGAAGGATAACCGAGGCGCGTGACAGCAAAGGTGTAATAAATATGTACGATGCTTACGAGAGGCTTGGATATAAGACCGATCGTAGGAACTACGAGGTAGCGGGGCAGATGCTCAAGGCGCTTGGGGTAAAATCAGTAAGGCTCCTGACGAATAACCCCAGGAAGATAAAAGGTATAGAAAGCGCCGGGGTAGAAGTGGAGCGCGAATCTATACACATAGCTCCTTCGAACAGGATGCAGTCTACGATTCTGAGGGCAAAGGCGCGCAGACTAGGTCATAAAATATCAAAAGAGAAGTGGACTCAAGAAGGCTAGCGTATCCGTCTCTTGAGCTCTTCAATCTCTCCGTAGAGCCTCTCGAACTTCGCATCTATCATGTCTGCGAGGTCCTCATGCGTTATGCCTGGAGGCTTCGGAGATGGCGGACGATGGTGTATACCTTCATGAAGCGACAGAGGACGCATGCGCCTGTGCGGCGGTCCCTCTTCCTCTTCGTGGGGAGGTCTTTGTTCCCATTCCCTCTCTTCTCTTTCCCCTTCCCTTTCCATTTCGTGTGGCGGTATTGGCATGTTTTCACCTTTCGAGTTTCATATAGTATTATGAAACATAACATATAAATATGTTTCGGCTTTTCTGTATAATTCGAAAAGGATTACAATGGAACGAGATGCGATGCATAAGGCGCTCGGCAGCGAGGTGCGTCAGAGAATACTTCTGTCGCTATCTAAGGGCGACAAGTACCTCTCAGAAATCGCGAACGAGATAGGGCTGTCTCCCCAAACTGCAGACTTCCATCTTGGCATCCTGTCTGACATTGGGATCGTAAGCTCAAGCTGGGAGGGCGGAAAGAAATACTACCACCTGAGGGACAAGCACATACTGGAATTTCTTAAGGGAACCAAACCGATACCTCCAGAATTCAGACCAAAACCGCCTCACGAGATCGTGCTTGACGCATGGAAGGATTTGAGCGCCAGGCTTGATACTTTAGAAAAGAAGATAGACCGGCTACAAGCCGAAGTGGAGAAGGCAAACAAGAAGAGATGAACGCGACAAGAAGCTGCTTGTTCTGTAAGGCGACCATGCTGATAAGCACCGGACCGGGTGCTGGTTTTCCTTGGATCTCTCCAAGGCTCACTTCGAAAACTTGATGTAAATCCTGCGGTACTGAAACAGCACCGATATGATCAGAATTGCAATTATTGCTATGTATTCATATAGAAATGGAGAGGTCGAGCCGCTCCGGATGCTAGACCCTATACTGATTGTCAAAACCAGGCTCAACAGCCCTAGGAAGGCGATCACCAACGCATGCACTGTGAATATCATTCTGAATGCAATGCTCTGGTTGCCTGTGCTTCGCTTTCTGATACGGTAAAACAATGATGGAAGATTCATGAGATACGGGTATTTCTCAAATAACGTGTACCTGTACCTAATCATCAAAAGCAGCAGTGCCAGAACGCATGTGAATATGAATGGCACTATGAACAGCGTTGCCTTGCCCGTGATTCCGGAATAATAAACTCCCGTAAACCAGGAAAGGAGAATAAGCAGCGATCCTATGGTGATGAGTATCTTTGCTGCGCCCTCCAGCCCATACTTCTTAAGCTTTCTACTGGCCATAAATGTACTGCTTAACAAGACTATTTATGTCTTTACTGGCGACTGAGGCTTAAATGAAAATCAGAAGCCTCAGAAGGGAATCGAACCCTCAACATCCAGTTTACAAAACTGGCGCTCTGCCATTGAGCTACTGAGGCACAGTGCATTCTATTATCCGTCCACGTTTATAAAGATTTTGAATCCCTTACGAA
>JAJZNR010000026.1 GCA_021811605.1 Microcaldota archaeon
CCGTTAAGCGGCCACCACGCTGTGAGGTTCTGCGGGCGGATCGGAGCGCCACCGATGCCCTCCTGGTAAATGGCCTGCAGCTCAGGTTGGGACAGTGTTGTATTGTATATCTGGACATTTGATAGGTCGCCCCACCATGAATCATAGCCGCTACCCTCCTGCCATGCATCATTACCTATCGCCATATCATAGGGGGCACCGAGTGTTCTGCCTGACCCAAGATTTAAAGGGTTGCCATATTCTGTTCCATTTAAGTAAAGCGTAGCATAACCTGTACTGGGACTGTAAACAGCAGAAACGAAGTTCCATGTCTTAATGGGCATAGGCGACGGACTGCCAATGCCTACTCCATTAACATTGAAATACAGTTTTCCATCCTCACCCATGAGAAGCTGGAAGCCTTCAGCGGCACTGCCACCATCATTTCCAACTATTCCAGAATCATGAATTGTAGCCACGCCGCTGATGTATATCCAAGCAGTTACGGTTATAGGGCTCTCCGAGATAGGCACGACGGGACCTAAAATAAAGCCCCCGGTGTTTGCGTTTGAATTGCTGAATGCCCCCACATACTGCGGCAGCATCCCATTGCACTGCCCTTCCATAGACACACCAGCGACCGTCCTCGATACCTGGCACGATCCGGCCTGCGCATGGGGCTGGAAGTTCCCCGAAGAGAAGACACCCAACTGGAACAGCACAGACAGGACCACAGCGATGATGAGGATCGCCCACCCGTATGTCATGAGGTATTCCATCGCTGACTGGGATTTTACCGGCATTCTATCGCTAGCACTGACCAAAAAGAGAATAAATAGCTTACTATTTCGACACAGTCCCTTATGCCATTCCTGGATAAAGAGGGAAGCGCCCGCAGAGCTTGAGCACTTTCTGCCGCACCTCTTCAAGCCTCTTGTTCGCAGGAAGTTGTTCCTTGAACTCCCTTATCATCGCTTGCCTTGTGTTCTTGTCCTCAGGTAACTGACGCGAGGGTAGAATCCGCATCGTTTCATCGACCACGTCTGCTATGAGGCCGCCGATCTCGTCCATCTCAGGCTCCTTCATACCGCGGGTAGTGAGAGCTGGAGTGCCAAGCCTTATCCCGCTCGGGTAGAACGGAGGAGCGGGATCTTTTGGTATCGTGTTCTTGTTCACTGTTATGTTTGCCCTGTCGAGAGCATCCTGAACAAACACGCCTAGACCGCTTCCGAAGGGCGTAAGGTCTATGAGAAGCATGTGATTGTCGGTACCGCCAGTTACCAGCTTGATGTTCCTCCTTTTCAGCGATTCTCCAAGCGCACGCGCGTTCTTCACTATCTGCTGGCCATACTCCTTGAATGCGGGGGTGGATGCTTCTGCGAGCGCAATCGCTATTCCAGCGGTAATGTGGTTGTGAGGGCCGCCCTGCATGCCAGGAAATATCGTCTTGTCTATCTTGTTTGCGAGATCCGGGTCTTTCTTCAACCCTTTCTCGGTCACCATTATCATAGCCCCACGAGGTCCCCGCAGCGTCTTGTGCGTCGTTGTCATGACTATGTCAACGTAATCCACTGGGCTTTCGTGCGCTCCAGCCGCGATGAGGCCGGATATGTGTGAAACGTCGGCTGCAAGATATGCTCCGCAGTCCTCTGCGATTCCCGCGAACTCCTTGAACGGAAGCGGGCGGGTATATGCGGTGGCGCCTATCCAGATGAGCTTTGGCTTGTGCTCCTTCGCAAGTCGTGCCGCCTCCTCCACGTCGAGATAGCCGTCCGGCTTGACGTGGTAGGGAACGCTGTTGAATATCTGGCCGGTAAGGCTTGTCTTGAACCCGTGGGTGAGGTGCCCGCCATCCGGCAGGTTCTGCCCCATTATCGTGTCTCCAGGTTTGCACACAGCCATGTAGATTGCGAGGTTAGCTGGCGAGCCGGAGTACGGCTGGACGTTCACGTGGGCTACCTTGAAGAGAGCCTTGGCGCGGTCCTGTGCGAGTTTCTCTACCACGTCTATGAACTGGTTGCCTCCGTAGTATCGGTGGGTGGGATATCCTTCTGAGTACTTGTTGGTGAGGATTGAGCCCATCGCCTCGAGAACGGCCTGGCTCGTGAAGTTCTCGCTAGGTATCATCTCTAGCCCTTCCCTCTGCCGCTTCAGTTCGTTCATTATCGCCTCGTATACGTGAGGATCCTGCCTGCTGAGCTTTTCAAAATTAGACATCGTCTCACCCATCCATATTCTACCCCAAATCCTTTTAAGCCTACCCTGCGTTTACCTAGCGTGGTGTAATGGATATCGATTCTTTCGAGACTGCGGTGCAGAGCTTCAAGACCCTTTACCAGAATAAGGGCGTGCTGCTCGGTGCAATTGCCGGCCTGATTTTCGTGGTGGCGGTGAACCTTATTGTGCCGAATCCTCAGACGATAACCTCGCAGATCAGCGCCGCGTCGATAGGCCAGATCTTCGTTTTATTCGTGGCGGTGGCGATAGTATCGATAATAGTGCAGCCGTTGATAACCGGATTCGTAATAGCCTCGGCTTATTATCCTAAGAAGAGCACAGGAGAGCGGCTTATGATTGCGGCGAGGAGATGGATTTACCTTGTTGCGGGGCTGATAGTCTACACCATAGTTGTGCTCATTGGGCTTGTGGCGCTGATAATACCTGGAATCTACATCGCTCTGCGTCTCTACCCATACTACACCGCGATAGTTGCCGGAAACTGCGGACCGATAGAGGGTGCTAAGAAGGCCTGGAACATGACGAGAGGGCAGGTGTGGGCTCTTCTAAGCCTTGCCATAATCATAACGGTGGTAGTGTTTATCCTAGAGCTCGCATTCATGGCCGCAAATCCGATTGCAGGCTCTGCGGTTGGCGGCTTCATAGGTTACGCCGGTACTGTGGCAGGTGTGCTTGTCTACAACCAGCTCTCCCTGAAGGTGCAGAGCGATGGCAGGAAGAAGAAGAAGAAGATATCAGGAAAGTAAGCGTTCCTCTTTGGTTGATGGTGTTTTTTAAATCTTGCCATCCATTCAATCTCATGAAGAATATACTTCCGATATTGGCAGTGATAGTGGCTGGTGGACTGGTCTTGACCCTTTACTCAAGCCAGATCAGTACCACACCGACGGGGCTTGTCGGAGCGACCTGGTACGGATGGCCGAGCGCGTACATGTACAACCTGGTCACGTTCCCGCCTGCGACAAACTATAATTACACTAATCTTATAGAAGACGTAGTGGCATGGTCCATAATAGCCGCCGTGATTGCCGCGATAATAAGGGTTGCCAGGAGATAACTGCGTTCTGTCTGCGGCTTTCACGCAAGTCAGACGGCTTGGGAGCCTGGTATGAATACGGTGTAGTTACCGGTGCATCGCGACACGAGGAAGCCGCTTATTTTTGTTGAATTGTCGAAGTACGGAGCCAGATTGCTGCACACATACATTGTGGTCCTGTAACCGCCTGCATTGACATAGGACGATACGATGTCGTAGATGATGGTGTTGCCATCACTGTGAATTACGGTAAAGTTGTCTGTGGATCCCGTATCCACACCCATGTAGTGAAGCGACATCATGGCATTGTATGTTCCGGAGTAGGCAGAGATAAAGCAGTCTTCCACCTGGGTCGAATTGGAACTGTATGGAGTTAGATGAACATCTACAGTTCCACAGCTTTCGACGTTCGTTACAATTGGTGGTTTATAGCTGGCGAATGCTGCGATTATTGATATGGCCACTGCCAAAACAACTATCATTGCGGTGCCCAATAGCACGGAGAACTTCCTGCTGCGCTTTGCTTTTGCTACTGCCATTCAATCGACCATGAATTAAAACCGATTGGAAAGTGAGACTATCTACGGCTCTTTGAGATTTTAAAATTGAGCAGTTTGTGCTTAGTGAAGAAATCCCTTACCGCCTCATATATGAAGAGATGACCAGCAGGGCTGGGATGGATTCCGTCTTCCAGGAGTTCCTTATAATCAACCTTCATCATTTCGTCGAATATCTCGATGAAGAACACGTTCCGTTTCTTTGCAACAGATTTCAGTATCGCATTATACGCTCTTATCACATCGTTTTTGTATGCAAGGCTTTCGTCCCACGGAAGGGGTATTGCCTTTGCCTCTTCTACAGGGGTCAATCCTACGAAAACTATACGGTGAGCCCATTTCTTGGATAGGTCTATCAACTTGTTTATGTTCTTTTCGAATTCATCTTTTGGTATCCGATTTGCCTTATCTTTAACCAGTATCAGTGAATCATTCTCGCCGATTGCAAATATTATAATCCGTTTCTGGTTAGAATTTAGATATATACGGGAGTTAATTTCGTTCTCAAATCTTTTGAGAACTCCAGCACTTGTATCGTCCACCACACCGAGATTATAGATGAAGTAGGCAACGCCTTCATCGACTAAGTTCTTCACATCGATAGGTTCACGTAGCCTCTGGACCCACCCTCCGTTATTGTCCCATGCGCCATAGGCTATGCTATCTCCAAAAACCATCACTTCTACGATGTCCGTATCGGGCATTCCTATGAAGCTCATGTTATCGACGTAAGTAGCATTAACGTTAATAAATATCTTTGTTGAGGCGGTAGACCTACCCCTTCAACCCGTACTCCTCCTTGGTGGCTTCGACCATTTCCTTCTGCAGCGGCTCGTTGTAAAGGGATGCTACGTCCACAAGAGAGACGAGCTGCTGCGCTATCGCCGAGTGCACCGATGCCTTTACGAAGCATGGGTGCACCTCCACGTTCTTGTAGTGCACGCCTGTGACGCCGATCCATTTGCCCATGTCCTCCATGCCGTTCTTCTTGGAGTAGTGGGTGGCAACAAAGTTGAGCGCGTCCTTCTCTATCTCCTCCTTGCCCATTCCGAACCAATAATGCTGTATGAACCACATCACCTTGACGGCGATTGTTGAATTGCAGAATACGGTTATGTCATCGTGATTCTGGGGCTTTATCATGGATGCGGTGTTCTTTATAGACTGAAGCGCGTTGAGGGACTTCGTCTCCTTTGCCACTTTTATCTTCTTATCGAGCTTGCCGAGAAGCTGTTTCTTGAGGAATGCAGACTCCGAATCTGACAGCCGCGGATTGATCTTCTCGTCCCCGGATATTATCACCTGGTCGACTTTGTTCTTGTTTGCAAAATTCGTGAAGTCATCGATGAACTTCTTGTAGTCCTGCGCGTTCGCGTCGAAGGTTCCGTGTCCTATCAGAATAGCGGTCCTCATATAAAAACCCTCCAGAATTGGTGCATAACACTCTCAGAATACGTATAAATAGGTTGCTCTAGCCTTCGAAAAGCGGGTTATAAATGGAAATTAGAACGTTACAATGCGCCGTCTGGATTTTGTCTTTCTAGCCTTTTGAGAGCAGCTTCCTCTGCTTTGTTGAAGAATTCGGCCAACTTGCTCTCCGCGGCGCTTATCCTGGATATGACCTCGTCCAAATTGATATCACCATGTATCCTGAACACTATGCTGTGACCTCTGACGTAGGAAGAGGAATTCACCCCACACAGCTTTGCGCATTCCTTTGCAGCCTGCGCAGCTTCTCTCATTGAGCAGAAGAATGGCACTGGCACTTCGCTGATTCCGATAGTGCGCCCGAACCTTGTAAGGAACATTGTCTTTTCCCTGCCTATGCCTCTTAGCGCGCCGTCTTCAGACGTCAGCCTGCAGAGTTTTTGCCTGCCGTCAGCACCCGTGTAGATTGGCCTATACACCTTGTACGGGAACTGCTGGCCGTCCGCGGCGGATTTTGAAGACTCGACAAGGTAATCCTTACCCTTGATTGTTTCTACATCGAAGGTAACGTGACCCGTGTAATCGGACACTACGCTGCCTGGATCCCCGCTGCCGGAAGCGGGGCCTGCGGCCACGCTTTGCGGTCTCGAGAAATAGAGTTCGTCCCTGTGGCGTGCTGCTATCTTGAACGTGTCTACAGGCACCTCGATCTGCGACGCGATTTTGCGAGCAGACTCCACGCTCAATGGGCGTACCGTTCTGAAAGCCTTGGACATCTTATCACGCTGATTGCATTATCGGTATGATAGATATCGGATTACGAAATATATAATGACTTTGAAAGGCGATAAAATCCGAGAAGAATGTTGCGACTTTGCAACCCTTCACTTGGCACTGCACGTAATAAATTTTGGTGCTCCCTTCGGGATTTGAACCCGAGTTACGGGGTTGAAAGCCCCGTGTCCTTGGCCGAGCTAGACGAAGGGAGCGCTTAGAATAGAATAAGAGACACAATCATATTTATTGTTAAGCCTTGAGCGATTTTTCCACGAACGACATTATCTCCCTGTGGATTTCCTCTTTTGTGCGGCTTGCATCTATGACATGCCAGCCGTCTCCGAACCTTTTTGCAAGCTCTTTGTAGGTCTGTCTTAGCGCTGTCTGCAGCTTCATGTCCTTTTCGTGCCTGTCTATTTGGCGTCCGCGTGCCTGCACCCTCTTCGCCGCTGTGTCTGGAGCCAGATCCAATATGAACACCATGTCCGGTTTCGGGAACATTCCGAAGTTGATGTTTATCAGCGCCTCCACCTCTTCCTTCTTCATGCCGAGGGCGCTGCCGTAAGCCACGGTTGAAGGCCAGTACCTGTCCGCCACTACGTGCATGCCTTTCTCTAGGGCAGGTTCGATCACCTCCTCGACATGCTGCGACCTGTCTCCTGTAAAGAGTATCTGGAGGGTACGTGCGCTCAGGTGTGTGCCCGTGCTGGCAAGATCGGCCCGTATCCTGTCGCCCAATCCGCCCGCTGAAGGCTCATCGGTGTAGATCGCCTCCGCTCCCATTTTCTTTATCGCGTCTACGAGCAGACGGGACTGCGTCTGTTTTCCGCAACCGTCTCCTCCCTCTATAACGAAAAGCTTGCCCCTCATGATAACAGGACTGATTGACTATACTTTAATAAAAACATTTCGATGATGGAAGGATATGATAAGGAGAGTGGGGAAAAGTAGAAGAAAGTAGAAAGTAAGAGAAATGAAGGAAAGAAAAGGAAAAATAAAAATCAGCGCCTTGAAGCAAGGTCGCTGACTTCCATGCTTGCCGCAGTCTCTGGCGGCTTTGCAGCCTGGCCTGTTCCGGATACGAGCACTACGTCCCCGACGTTCTTCACGTTCTTGAACAGTATGCTCTTCTGCTGGAGCATTCTCTTGACCTCGTCTCGGTCCATGCTCCTCCATTCGTCCATGAGGAGCCTGCTGACCTCTCCCTTCTCAAGGTCGACTATCGCGTCCCTCACTTCGCCAAGGTACTGCCCACCGTCGCTGTATATGTCCATGCTGTAGATGTCAGAAAGCTTCATCCAATCACCAATGCAATTTTCTTAAGTCTCTGCATTTAAATAGATTATGAACCTGCGTTTGTAGTGAATGTATTAGCGGAAGCGTGATTCGGGAAAGTTTTCGGGTTCAGATGCCGGGTGTTCCGTGCCGTTTCAGGCAAACAAAACCTTAATATACCCTCTACTTCAAAGACTAGTTGGGGTTAAAGCAGAGCAGTGTTAGTGATACTTATGATAGGAAAGAACGTGGAGTCCGAAGAGCTTGTGACGCTCAACCAGGTACTCGGCGAGCTCGAGGAGAGGAAGAAGACGAGGGAGCTCGGCTACGAGCAGCAGCTTGCATATGAGCATGCGAAGAAGTTCGCCTCTGGGCTCAGCAAGGACAAGGAGGAAAAGCTCCGGAAGGCGATTGTGGGGCTTGGGGTGAGCGAGCGCTCAGCCGTGAAGATAGCTGACGTAATGCCGAAGAACATACTCACGCTGAAGCAGATACTTATGCATGAGAACCGCGCATTCGGGGATGACGAAGTCGCGAAGATAATGGAGGCCATAAAGGCGGCGGCCTGATTGATTTTTAAAGGGGTGTGAGATTGCAGGGAGAGGAACGAAGGGAGGAAAATGCATTCGTACTTGACTTTCTACTTAGCGGAAAGGCTTTCTCGGGAAAGAGCGAGCCAGTGGCACAGCTGATAGGGGAGGAATGGTTCACGCTTCTGGAGGCGGTACCGAGAGAGGGCATTACGCTCAAGGCTGGAGACAAGGTCTACATAGGGAAGGACGAACGCGACAAGATTTCGCTGATAAAGACCAGGATAACCTACAACGAGCTGACACAGACAGCAAGGAATGAGCTGCCGGTGATAGTGAACATGATAGTTCGCGAGAAAGAGAAGAAGTTCGTGGACGTTTTCAACAACGCAGGTCCACTTAACATAAGGGAACACTCGCTTGAGCTGCTGCCTGGAATAGGGAAGAAGCACCTAGAGGCGATACTCAAGGCAAGGCAGGAGAAGAAATTCGAGAGTTTCAAGGACATAAACGAGAGGGTGTCGCTGCTGCAGGACCCGGCGAAGCTAATCACAGATAGGGTGATAGCCGAGCTCATGGGGACGGAACGGTTCTACGTCTTCACGAAGCCCTACGTGAAGAGGGAGGGCTATGGCGGAGGAGGAGGAGGAGGCGGCAGAGGACGTTACTGATTCTGGATTCTTATTCCGTAATTTTTGCGAGGCGTGCCCTACATACGCGACCCCTCAGAAATTTTGAAATAAATTACACTTTCTAGAAGCAAATAAATGCCTTGTATGAAAAGCATTTTTGATGAAAATATTGCATAAAGGCATTCTCGCATTGGCGCTTTTTGTTTTTCAGTCTGCATTGGTAACGGTAGCATTGGATGTCGGAGGAACAGAAATCGGGACAGCGCGAAAAAGAGATTAGACCTACGCCTTTTCCAGATGCACAACTGGCACTACAAGTGTGCGCTTGGCGCTCATTATCCGAACATCGACCACGTAGGCGGATCCTCTCTTTTCGACTACGGTACCGATCCTGCCGCGGTAGCGCGGATGTGGTATGTTCCTGAAGTTTCCCTTAGGTATTATCGCAACCTTGTCGCCCACGTTGAACTTCTTTATGTGAGCGTTTACGCTAAGCTGACTTGGCATGTGATGCCTCGCCAGATGGCGGGTCTTTCCAACGAACAGACCATGCGATCTCTTTGTCATCTATATCACTGAGTAAGTAGACTGCGAAATGGCAGAATACGCGATAATAGTTATAGGCGGAATATATTTATACCTTAGGTGCTCATTACAAACCGTTATCTGGTGCTAAAATGGCGAAGCCCTCCCGAAAACATATTGTCCTGAGGCCGACCTATAGGGTTGAGAACATAGTGGCCAGCGCAGACTTGCAGCTTGATCTAGACCTATACGGACTTGCGAAGATATCCCACGACATAGATTATGAGCCTGAGCAGTTCCCCGGAGCGATATTCAAGGTGCACGACCCTAAGGCAGCTCTCCTTCTGTTCAAGAACGGCAAGATAATCTGCACGGGTACGAGGACAAGCGCGGATGTGAGGCGCGCCGTCAACCTTGCGGTTGAACTAATCCAAAGATACAAGGCAACCGTCAAGCCAAAACCGGCCAGCTGACTGTCGAATCCTACAACGTCGCAGGAGGGCGCAAAAGCGTAAGGTATTTATAGGTATCATTCTAATTCCATACCACGCTTTACAGTATCATGCGTATTCTGTAAACAACCCTATTCTCATCCACCCGGGGCGTATGTGTTTCACATACGCCTCACAAATCCTTTTTATTTTCACTTCCTTGAGAAGACCAGGTAAGCGGTGTGCCATACTCCCTTGGTGGACGGGCGGATTCCCTGCTCCCTTACGAGTATGTCGCGGACAATCACTTCCAGGGTAACCGTATCGATGAATTTCAGCTTGTTGAGCGCGCTCACGAACCTGCCTACCTGCTCCGTGTGTGGAAGATATCCGACCACGAAGCCGCCATCCTTGAGCGCTTTGTGCGCGTTCTTCAGCGCCTTCTCAGCGTCTGGCATATCTATCGTCACAACATCGACACCCTTCTCGCCTATTTTCTTTGCTGCGTCGCCTATCTTAAGGGTGAGATTGTCAAGGCCTTCCATCTCCTTGTTCTTCTCAGCGATTTTCGTGAACTCCTCGCGTATATCGTAGCTGGTTACGCTCTTCGCTACCTTCGCCAGAGCTACGGCAAGCCATCCGCTCCCGGTTCCGAAGTCCAAGCACACGCTGTTCTTGTTCACTCCGGTGAAGGCGATAATCATGCCTATGTCCTTCGGAAGGATAACCTGGGGACCGCGCTTCCAGCGCCTGTATGG
>JAJZNR010000001.1 GCA_021811605.1 Microcaldota archaeon
ATGATGCGCATGGGATCATAGCTGTTTTGTTACGCCGTTCTTCGGGCATATTTTGTTAACAGGGCACCTGCTGCAAGCCGGCACTGCCTTGCATATCGCGCGTCCATGTGCCTTCATCACGTATGCCCAGTTGTGCCAGTACTTCTTGTCCACCACATTCATGAGGTCCTGTTCTATCTTTTCTGGATCCTTCTGCCTGCTTAGACCTAGCCTGTATGATAGTTTTATCACCCACGTGTCGACCGGTATGCCGGCCACTATGCCGTAAGCGTTGATTAGTATCGTGTTGGCAGTCTTCCTGCCTATGCCTGGCAACTCTACGAGGTCTTCCATCCTGTTGGGAACTTTCCCGGAGTACTTTTCCTGTATTATCTTCATAGTGTTGACGATGTTCTTCGCCTTGTTTCCAGAAAAACTGATGCTGCCGCAGAGTTTCGCCAGTTCGTCTACATCCGCGTTTGCATAATCCTTTGCGGTTTTGTACTTCGCGAATATTTTTGGAGTCTCCCTGTTGACTACCGCATCCAAAGTCTGCGCGGAGAGTATCGCCCCCACGACGAGGTCAATCGGTGTCTTGAAGTTTAGGTAGTATTTTGCGTCCTTGTACTCTCTGTGCAGGATTGAAACGAGCTCGCCGGCTTCCTTTGGGCTTAGAAATCTGTCACCCGCCATAAGGATTATTAGCAATATGGCTATATATCATTTGCTGGTCTGATGAAAAGAAAGAGCGCAAAAGACAGGATAGGCGTGATACTCTCCAGGCTCAAGAAGAGATACCCGGAGGAGCTGCGGACAAAACTGCGCTACAGGAACCCATGGGAGCTGCTGGTGTCGACCATGCTCTCTGCACAGTCGCAGGACGCTCAGGTGAACAAGGTAACGCCTGCGCTTTTCCGGAAGTACCCCTACGTTTCCGATTATCTCGGCAGGAAGCCTGGCGACCTTTATCCATTTGTGAGGACTCTCGGCCTTTACAGGAACAAATCCAGGAACATCATCGCTGCCGCGCGATTTATCAGAGATAATTTTGGAGGAAAAGTTCCGATGCGCATGGACCAGCTTGTCCAGATACCAGGTGTCGGCAGGAAGACCGCGAACGTGGTGCAGGGCAATGCCTTTGAAATCACTGAGGGGATAGCAATAGACACGCATTGCATAACTGTCGCCAACCGGCTCTTCCTTTTCAACACCACGAACGCGGAGAAAATCGAGAGGAGGATGATGGAGTTCGTTCCGAGGAACGAGTGGATAAACGTTACGCATCTTCTTATAGCGCTCGGAAGGGACGTCTGTACCGCAAGGAGAAAGTACTGCGAGAGGTGCGTGCTCAATGATCTCTGCCCTTCGAGCACGGTGAGGAAATGATAGCATGCATCTATAGCGGCGGGAAGGATTCGACGCTGGCAATCCACAAGATGTGGGAGCAGGGTAAGAAGGTGGAGCTATTGATAACCCTAGTGCCTGAGAACGAATTCAGCTATATGCTCCAGAGAGTTAACGTTGAATGGACAAGGCTGCAGGCTGAAGCACTGGAGGTCCGACACACCTTTTTCCATACAAAAGGGGAGAAGGAGAAAGAACTGCTCGATATAGAGAGCGCGCTGAAGCAGAACGACGTGACTGAATTGATCACAGGCGCCGTAGCAAGCAGGTACCAAGCTGACCGTATCAACGATATCTGCAAACGTCTTGGAATAACGCACCACTCCCCGCTCTGGGGGATGGACCCTCTAGAGGAGCTTACGGAGATATCTGCAAGTTTCAACGCCATCGTCACACAGGTAGCCGCGGAGGGATTCGATGAAAGCCTGCTCGGCGCGCGCATTGACGGAAAGATGATAGAGAAACTGAAGGGGCTTTACAGGAAATACCGGGTCAACATGTCATTCGAAGGCGGGGAAGCCGAGTCCTTCGTCCTCGATGCCCCTCTTTTCAGGAAGCAGATAAGGATAAACAGGGCGCACAAGGAGAGACGCGGTTCGGTTGGGATGTACATCATAGACGACGCAGTCCTGCAGGAAAAATAACAGAGTTGTAGGCAGAGCGCAAAAACCTTTAAATGTTGCAAGAGAGACAGAGAGAGTACCCGTGATAATATGCCGTACATAGACAACCTTGCTTTTTCGCTCTTCCTGATAAGCTTCGCGGGATTCCTGCTTCTTTACACGGTCGCATCAATGTATTTCGTCTACCGGAGCCGCAAGAGCGATTACGAGGAGCATCTCCTTGGCGCCATGGGGCCTATGGCGGTAGTGGGCTCCATAATGACGGTATCTAGCCTGTGGGGGCAGTTCACCTGGCCGCTTCCGGGAAGCTACAACATACTGTTCTATGATCCTATGCTCGCTTTCGGCATCGTAGTGCTCTCGTTCGCGCTGTCCATAAAGTTCAACGTCAGGCTGGAGTACTCGGGTTTCCTAGGTCTCCTTGTCGGGATTATGACTCTTCTCTACGGCTGGCAGGGCTACAGCATAGGCCTCACCCAGGCTCCTATAGCACTTTTAGGGCTTTACCTCTGCTATGGGGCAGCAGGCATACTCGCGTACCCTGTCTCCATGATAGCGGACAGGCTGCCTGGGCTTAAGAAGAACCCGTGGTTCGGATGGTATATATGCCTAGTCCTGTTCTGGCTGGCGCTGCTCGCTGCAAGCCTGGTGGCTGGATATATAGGAATGAGTGCAATAGGAGGCCATCTCTTAAGCACACCATAAGCCGTTTAATTGTTGCCTGCCATCTTAAGGTATGGGCTTCCTCTCCGATAGAAGCAGATACGCGCTCAATCCTATAGAGGTAGAAGACGTAGTTGCTGAAGAACTCGCAAAAAAGGGCAGAGGGATATTGAGCCTGAATAGAGGCGATCCGGCAAAGTACTTTCCGACACCGAAGTACATAATAGAGGCCTATGTGGAGGCGCTCCGCGAGGGGAAGACCAGCTACTCGAAGGCGCAAGGCATAAACGAACTTTCCGATGCGATAGCAAAGCGCTACAGGCTGATGCACGGGCTGCACCTTAAGAGGGAGGACATCGTGTCGACCACCGGGGTGTCTGAGGGCCTGCTTGTGCTGAACAGCGCACTGGTAAATCCAGGAGACAGCGCCGTGCTGTTCAAGCCTTATTACCCGCCGTATATGGCTGAGCTTAGGATAAACGGAGGGAATGTGGTAATGGAGAGTTACAACGAGAACGACAGTTGGAACGTCCATATTGAAAACCTCAGGCATTCCCTCTCCATCCTGAAAAAGACGGATAAGCTCAAGCATGTGAAATACATGCTGGTTACCAACCCGAATAACCCGACCGGGACAGTTCTGCGCAGAAAGGTGCTGGAGGAGATAGTGGATATTGCAAACCAGTATGGCCTGTTCCTCATCAGCGATGAGATATACGATGAAATAATATATAACGGGGCCAGGTTCACGAGTTTGAGCGAGCTCGCTAAGGGGGTGCCGCATGCCGTGATAAACGGCCTTTCAAAGGACTACGACTGCACCGGTTTCAGGATTGGCTACGTGATAATACCCGAAGATGACAGGAGATCGCTTGCGCTGAAGAACAAGATTGTCCAGTACGAGCAGGTGAGGATATCCCTGAACACTCCATCCGAGTGGGCAGCCGTCGAGGCGATAAACAATACGGCGGAGCACCGCAAAGCGGTGCATCACCTGGTCAAGGAGATAGAGAGCCGTGTCAACTTCGCTGTCAGTCTCTTGGAGGAGAATCCGTACATGGAGACCGTGAGGCCGAACGGCGCTTACTATATATTCCCCAAGATCGACCTGAAGAGCCTGCGCTTCAAGAGCGACTTCCAGTTCGTCGACACGCTCCTCAAGAAGGAAGGCGTGCAGATAGTGTGGGGCTCTGGTTTCGGAGAGCCCTCCCATGTAAGGATTGTCGCTCTTGCGCCGAAAGATATATTAGAACACGCAATAAACAAGATAAACAGCTTCTGCAGGAAAAATGCGAGGTCAGTGTAAGCTTATTTTGGGCCCGTCGTTCAATGGTAGGACGCTAGCCTTACACGCTTGAGACCGGAGTTCGATTCTCCGCGGGCCCACTTCCTTTCATGGTGAAAACTCCGCCAGCTTGTGCCACCACTTTACCCTCTTCTCGATGTACGTGTCTGCCGAGTACTTGCTCGGGCCTTCCATCGCGTTGAATATCATCAGGGAGAGGAACACGAAGGCGTAGATTATTCCGGTGCCTATGTCAGTAGATCCTGGTCCGTAGGGGCCGCCAAGCCCCTCAGGCACCGCCCATATGAACAGGCTCAGTACCATCCCGACAACATAAGTTATTTTTCTCAGCCCCCCTAAAATAAGCGCAATCCCTATCAGCACCTCGCCAAGACCCACAACGTATACCCAGAACGCGGGGTTCTGGCTGACTACGTTGAACCAGAAGTTGAACCACGGAAGCAGCCATGCCGGCTGTCCTGCTCCCGCCTGCTGTATAAGTTGCGTGAATGTGTCGGTTATGCCAGGCTGGAACTTGAAGGAGCCGTCTATGAGCCATACAACCCCAAAGACAACCCTTATCATCGACTTTAACGCCACCCTGTTATTGTATATCCATCCGCCTTTCCCTGCCATGCTTCCGCCGTCAAGTTATGGATGGATAGCTTTTTATTCGTGAAGAGTTCTCCTATAAATGTGTTATAATGGAAAGGGCGCGCTCCGGAAAATCACAGTCTGCAATGGAGTTCATGACCACATATGGCTGGATGATGCTCGTTCTGGCTGCGGTAGTATCGATACTGTATTATCTAGGCTATTTCAATCCGAATGCCTACTCGCCTAGGCTCGCCCCTGGCGGCTGCCAGGTGACAAGGCCAGCAGGAAGCGTGGCTGAGCTGCAGGGCAGCTGCAACAACGAGCTGCCGCAGTTCGTTGGCTATTTCAACAGCACCAGCCAGTATTCCTGGGTCACGGTTGACAGGGTTGTGCTCCCGAACGGGCAGAGCTCCGGAACCATAACCGCATGGATAAATCCGCAGACCGTTCAGGGGGACGGGACCTATGCCGGCATAGTCAGGATAGACGGAGAGAGCTGTCCTGGACACGGTTTACTCCTCAGCCTGCAGGGCAGCAGCGGAAGACCGAGCATGGCTACGTGGTGCAATGACTACGTGCCGTCCGGAGGCCCGACAGTGAACTACAACGAATGGAACTTTGTTGCAGTTACAGTCCATGGAACTACAGCCACGCTATATGTAAACGGGCAGAGCGAGAGCGGTCCGCTTTCTTCTGGAGACCCGATGTCACTGGTCTCCGGCGTGTGCGCGCAAAACCTGAGTATAGGCTCCACTGACTGCCCAGGAAGGATGTTCTACGGGATGATAGCGGACGTACAGGTGTATAACACCTCCCTCTCTTCCACAGATATGAATTCTATATACATGGAGGGGATTGGAGGACCGCCTATCGACTTGAATTACCTGGTGGGCTGGTGGCCGCTCAACGGGAACGCGAACGACTACTCGGGGAACGGCTACAATGGAAACAGTGTCGTCGTGGCGTACAGGAGTTCGTGGGTGAACGGCTACACCCCGCCCTGACCGCCCTGGCTACCCTGACCCTTTACCACTGGCCTCCGACAGCTGCTCTTTTTTATTGTCATCTCTGGCCGTATCTCTCCAGGAAACCCTGGTAGTTCTGGATGACCGAGTCCGGGGCCGAAGGCTTCATCTCCTGTATCAGCGACGACAGGGAGTCCATCGTCACCTTACCCTCCACTCCGGCGGTGAGCTCCTGTTCCATCGCTGCAGTCTTCGCCTCCCTGCACACGCTTTCTATGTCTGCACCGGTGAACCCCTTTGCGAGGTTGCCGAGCTTCTCGAAATCGACGCCTTTGTCGAGAGGCGCATCGGAGAGATATTTCTCGAAAAGAGCAGCACGATTCGCCGCCGTAGGGGGCTTTACGAATATCAGCTTGTCGAACCTGCCGGGCCGTAGCATGGCAGGGTCCAGGTTATCGGGGCGGTTGGTTGCGCCGATTACCACCACGTTGTGGAGCTGTTTTATTCCGTCTATCTCCTTTAGCACCTCGCTGGTTATCTGCACGCTTATCTCGCTGGCGCCGTCCCTCGATGGCACGAGCCCGTCTATCTCGTCTATGAATATCACCGAAGGGGCGTTCTCCTTTGCGCGGTCGAACGTCTCCTTTATGGTGGCGTTGGCTCGTTCTATCCCCTCCTCGGCGATCTCGCTTCCGGAGAGTTCGAGCATCGCCACCCCGCCAAGGTCGGTCTTGGTCGCCTTCATTAGCATGGTCTTGCCGTTTCCGGGAGGGCCGAACATGAGGATGCCGCTTGTCGGCTTTATCCCGTATTTCTTTATCATCTCGGGATGCAGCAGCGGCACCTCCACCGCTTCACGTATCGCTTTCTTCGCAGGTTCCAGGCCTATTACGTCTGTCATCTGGACTTCCGGCTCGCCTTCCTCCTTTATTGAGCCCTTCGACGAGCTTCTCTCGAAGTCCATCTTGAATCTTCTGTATTCTTCTATCTGTGCAAGGGTCGTGGAAGGCTTTGTTGCCTTTATCGCAGTGAGCATGTCATCCATCGTTATCTCGAGGACCTTGTGCTCTTCCGAGGCGATGCGCGAGACGCTCTGCGAGACACTGGCGCAAAGCGTCTTGATGTCTGCGCCGGAGTAGCGCTCTGTCTTATCTGCAAGTGTGGAGAGGTTCACCGAATCGGCTATGGGCATCTTCTTGGTGTATATCTCGAATATCTTCTTCCTGCCGTCCTTGTCAGGCAGCGGCATGTATATCAGCCTGTCGAACCTGCCGGGCCTGATGATTGCCGAATCGAGGAGGTCGGGACGGTTGGTGGCACCGACCATTATCACTCCGGTAACCTTCTGGAAACCATCCATCTCGGTGAGCAACTGCGAGAGCGCGTGCCTGTGAGTGTCATCTATTCCAGCGCTCTCCCTGCTCATCGCCAGAGAATCTATCTCGTCAAAGAAGAGCACGCACGGGATGCTCTTCCTGGCAGTGGCGAATATGTGGGATATCTGGCGCTCCGACTCGCCCGGGTATGCGGATATGAGGTCTGTAGTCTTGATATAATAGAAATTTGCGTGTATCTCGTTCGCTAGCGCCCTCATTATCATGGTCTTGCCGGTTCCGGGAGGACCGAAGAAGAGTATGCCCTTCGAGGGCTGGACGTTGTATGCCTTTGATATGCTCTTCTGCTCTATTGGGGATATTACCGCCTCCTTCAGCTCCTTCTTTATCTGGTCGTAGTTGCCGATGTCATCGAATTTCTCGTCGACGTTGCCGTAGCTGAGATCCTCGAACGGCTCGCCGAATTTCATCCTAGTATCCTGCTTGCGGACCTCGAGGGAGCGCACAAAGCTAATGTTCTGCGATTCGAGGATGTAGAGTGCGGCTGGAGCGAACAGGAAGCTGATTGCGGGTGTTATCATGCTCACATAACCGTCAAGCCCGAAGAAGCCGGAGAGAAGGATGAAGCTGAGCGGATACAGTATTCCGAATATGCTTGCGATTGCTCCCTTGTACTTGGAACGCGATGAGGCGGCGTACCAGTCTATCAGGAGGATTGCGACGGCGAACAGCAGCATCTGTGTAAGGTATCCGAAAGGTTGTATTGAGAACATATCTGCGATCGCAGGGATCGCCACCTGTATCTGTGAGGTGACATTGCGGTTCGTAAAACTGGAGGACGCCTGCTGCATTCCTGAGGAGAAGTTGTAGATGCCGAATCCTGACCTGGCACCACTGTCAAGCGACACTATGCCGCTCTGCGCGAGAGAGTTGTGTGCAGCGGCTGCGTTATATAGTATGTATCCGCTGTTCTGTATCCCTGTGGCGGCCGAAAGTACGATTATCACGCCGAGAGTGAACAGCAGCGCAAGTAGGGAGCGCTTGTTGCCCACGCTTAGGACTCCCAATATGAACACGGGTATTTCCAGGAGGAAACCTGCAGGCGAGAATGCGAGGGCGGCTAAAAGGTAAGCGAAAATCATCGCCCGGTAATGCATATAGCCGTATACGAGTATCAGGGTCGAGAGAAGGAGGAACGCCCACGCGAGCACCGGCGTCTGGTATGCGAATATAGGGAAGTTGATTATTATCAGGACCATAAGGCCGAGGAATGGCTGGAAAAGTGTGATTATGAACAGCACAACAGCCAGCGGAAGTATTATCACGACCGGGTAGAACGGGAACGAGGTGGCCACGGAAAGGAAAATCAGGGTCACTAGAACGGCGTCCAGGAAGTTGTTGTTCGAAGCCAGATTGGAGAGTTTGTCCTTCAGCCAGTAGCTTCCGAGCGGGGCGAACTTCCTGTGCCTCCTTATGACCTCCTGCGACACGGAACCCCTTTTCACAGCGGGGTCCCTGGCCTTCGGCTGCTGCCGAGCTTGCGCGGACTGTGCCTTGGGCTGCGGGTTAGAGCTGCCCGAATCGGAAGGTCCTGTCATCCCATCGTCCCTGATAGTATATTCCGCCCTTCTTTATATATAGAGCTTTTCATGAGCTGGCATATTTATTAATATTGCCGCACATAATCCCTAACACCCGTCGTAGCTCAATGGCAGAGCGATCGCCTGTAGTTTGATGGCTTCTTGAGCTTTCAGGAAGAGAGCGATAGGTTGGGCGTTCAACTCGCCCCGACGGGATTCATGATTGTGGTGTGGTGGGGAGGCATCGGGCTATGAGGAGAGGAAGAAAGTTATAAAAAACCCGGACGAGAGGATAAGAGCGCTGCTCAAGAGCATTTATGAGTGAATGAATGAAGGACTGCATATTCTGTAAGCTGGTGAATGGGGAGATACCGTCATACAAGATATGGGAGGATGAGAACTACATGGCGATATTGGATATCTACCCGAACATAGCGGGGCAGAGCCTGGTAATCCCAAAGGCGCACATCGACAGCAACGTTTTCGCGATGAAGGTACCTGAATACGACAGGTTCATGAAAGCGACAAGGAAGGTGGCTAGGCTTCTTGAGAAGAAGTTGAAGGTTGGAAGGGTTCATCTGGTATTCGAGGGGACTGCCATCAATCACCTACATGCAAAGCTTTACCCTGCGATAGGTTACGGCAAGGAGTTCATAGAGACCGTGGTAAAGGAGGAGATAAAGTTCGAACGATATCCAGGGTACGTGACAACCCTGATGGGACCGAGAGCGGGAGACGATGAGCTCAGCGCCCTGCAGAGGCAGATTGCCGGGAAATAGCAACAATACCTATATAAACCAGATTCGTCATTAGTAAAGCGCTGACGTGACACTGTTTTTGCACAGTACATGCCTTGGTAGTCTAGAGGTCTAGGATGCGAGCCTGTCACGCTTGCGACCCGGGTTCGAATCCCGGCCAAGGCGTCTTC
>JAJZNR010000022.1 GCA_021811605.1 Microcaldota archaeon
AAACAGATCCGTACACCTTCACGCTGACAAGCCTATCCATACTTATAGGCGATACCGAAACAATCTACGATGAGCTCTTCAACGGCCAGTACCTCGGACAGAGCATCTACGACCTCCAGAACCAATACTGGTACACCGTGTATCCTAACTGCTACGGGCCGATCTGCGGTTACGTCAATGTGCACCCGCTCACCACCATAGATTACAACATATCCGCTGTAGAGGGCATAAGCCTCAGCAATCTTGCTACTGCTCTCGATCGCTGGAATCCCATCGGACCACTACTGCAGATCTCTGTGTCGCAGTCTGTCCTTCTCCCGGACATAGGCGCAGCAGGTTTCATAATAGACGCACTCTATTTGCTATGGTCTGAATATTACCTGATATTCTTCTTCGCATTCATAGGGCCTACACTCGTGGCTGCTGGCGCGATATTCAGAGCCTTCCTGCCACTTCGAGCATTCGGCGGAATGCTTATCGCTCTAGGCATAGGCTTCTATCTTGTCATGCCAACGCTGTTCGCGTTCATGTTCTCGGTCCTACCGCCGCCGTGTTCTCTTGGCAGCTGCAGTCAGATAGACCAGAACTTCTACACATCGATAGTCACAGGCAGCATTACAGCTGCTCTTGGTCCGCTGTGGCTATATATATTATTCTATCCGCTGTTCGCCATAAGCCTGACATACGTGTTTGTAACGCAGTTCGGCAACCTCATAGGGGCTACTGCGCAGATGGGAGGCCGTCTCAGGGCAGGCTTCATATGATTCGGGCTCTTGCCACGGATAGCAAAGCAATTAAAAGCTAATTTCCATACCCTAAAGCGACTTGCAGGTTTATTGGATGGATAAGAAACTCTTCGTGTTCCTGGGCTTCCTGGGCGCCTCTATCGCCATCATACTTACTGATGTCTCTGCGCCTTCGACCACTATATCGCCTACGTTGAAGATACTGCTGCTCATCGTCGGACTCTTCTTCGACGCCCTGGCGTATGCTTCGAGATACTACACCTATCTCCTGCTCCCCATAGTGAAGCAGAGGAAGCGTTTCATAGTCCTGAGCGACGAGGATCCCTACTGGCTTTCCACCACAAACGACGCGCTGGTGCACAAAGAAGGCGAAGACTTCCTTGCCACAGTGTACGTAAAGATTCCGTTGTACGTGTCTGCTACGGAGATGAACGATGACGAGAAGATTAACTTCACCAAGCAGATAAGTAGGCTGGTCAGCCTCAGCCGCGACCCAATCAGGTTTACCACGCAGGTCAATATAATGAACAAGGATGCGTACCTCAGTTCACTGCGCGCCACATTAGGTGGCGTCGAAAACGAGGAGGCGGAGCTTACGGCAAAGAACGCGCCTCAGAAGATGCTTGACAGGGCGCGCGGAAAGGCCAGCATGTGGCGGCATATGTTCGATAATGTCAACGCCGCGCAGTCACTGGAGATGGTCCTCTACGGGTCGGTCTCTGCGATCGGCTCAAAGGAGTTCGAAGCCACGAGCATGGCGCACCAGCGTGCGCGGGAACTGATGTCCGGAATCGCCGCTGTTTTCGGAGTGAACCCCAGCATACTCACAGGCGAGGCGATACTGAAGGCGGTAGAGCCCGAGCACCTTATACCATATTCAACCATAAGCGAGCAGATGGGCAAGGCTCTCAGGGAGCAGGTAACATAGGAATCGGATAAAGTAGAAAGATAAAGCAGAGAAGAAAACGGGAAGCAGGCAAATAGAAAGCGGATAAGTGAGGAAATGGACGAAGAAACGATCGTATATCTTGTCTTCTGCGCCATGCTGCTGGCCATAGTATGGGTTAACGTATCGTCTTTCGGCGGCGGCTTTAACACATACATAGTGGTAATTCTGCTTGGCCTGATGCTCGCATTCCTCCTAACGTGGACCTTCGCCGACTTCATAGTATTTCCGCTGGTGATGAGCACCCTCGGGATAACGTTCCAGCCCGCAAGGTACTACAAGATAACGAAGGGACAGGACATGGTGCTGAAGAATGTCAACGGGCTCTACTATGCAACCGGTTATCTCACCGCAAACCTCTTCGCGTATGTGTTCAAGGCGGAACGCATCCAGGAGGGCGAAGATGTGAGGCAGCTACAGGCTCCGGAGGCGTGGGAAAAGGCGCTGATGAGCATAAGCTTCCCATTCAAGTTCAACATCATAGCATCCGGGCTCGATATCCAGATCGTAAGGGACGAGCTAGAGGGGAAGAGGTCGTACCAGGAGTTCCAGCTCTCGAAAGTGATGCAGAGCGCGAACCCGAACGAGTCGATAATAGCCGACATCCAGAGGAAGATAAACGTCATACAGACGCAGATAGACAGGATATCGCAGGAGGAGAAGCCTATCGCTACCCTCATGTACGTAGAGACGACAGCTGTGGGGGTCACCGAAAAGGCAGCCGCGGACGCTCTGGCGAACCAGACCAAGCAGCTCCAGATAGCGCTCGGTGTCCTTGACGTCCAGCTGATGAGAGTGGTAGGCAGGGAGCTCTACACCCTGTTCAAGTTCGGCTATGCGCCGCCCACGACATACGAAGAGGTGGCGACAAACTTCGACAAGCAGAAGTAATGGTGATTGGAAAATGACATTGTTGAGATTGCAGCACATAATGACCAGTGAGATATCGAAGCGGCCGTTCCTTTCCAGGCCGCCCGAGCCCCCGGCAGAGGTTCTTGTCAACGACCCGCTGCAGTCGCTTTTCATCGGGATAACGAAGATATTCCACGTGCCGTTCTCCTGGACGTTCGCCAATCTCACAAACCCGCACATATCTGTAGTGGGGATAACAGGGGCAGGAAAGAGCTATTTCGTCAAGACCCTTCTCCTTAGGGCAAGCTACATCTGGAACACCAACGCAGTGATAATAGACTGGGCCGGAGAGTACAAAGCGTGGGTAAAGCAGACCGGCGGAGTCGTGATATCGTTCTCGAAGGGCGACTACCTGAACATAATGGACCTGTCAGGGATGAAGCCACTCGACCGTGTGAAGCAGATAATGAACTCGTTCGAGATTTTGACGGACATTGCCACGTACCCAGAGCAGAGAAGGCTTACGGAGGAGGCGATAGAGCAGTCATACGTAAACGCCGGGTTCATACTCTCGGAGAAGGCGCCGGAAGGCAAGGAAGCGCCCACGTTAAAATCCGTTATCTCGCTCCTGGAGGAGAAGCTGCAGGAGGGCACATACGAGTATCCGGCGGAGCTGGAGAACACCATATACAGGCTGAGGCAGTTCGCCCGCGAGGGCGAAGACTATTTCGCAAGGAAGAGTACTCTCGACATAGGCAGGCTTGCCGAGTCCGGGCTTGTCGATATGGACCTCTCGGGGTTGCCGGACGAGCGATTCAGGGCGCTCGGCGCCCTGTTCATACTCCAGACCCTCAAGGAGAAGATGCGGTCGGAGGGATTCAGCGAGATAAAGGGATTGAAGGCGATAGTCGTCCTTGACGAAGCCTGGAAGGTGGCGAGCGACGAGAAAAGTGACGCGATAACGATAGTCAGGGAGGGGAGGAAGTACCAGTTTGCGCTTATAGTTGCGTCGCAGAACCCCACCGACATAAACGAGGCGATATTCTCGAACGTGGGCACGTCGTTCATACTGCGGATAAAGTTCGAGAAGTTCCTCAACTACCTGCAGGGATCGCTAAACTTCTCAGACTTCATAAGAACAGAGATAAGCAAGTTCGGCGTCGGCCAGGCTGCCGTACAGATGGCCTTCCAGACGGCGATAAGGTTCCCGGAGACATTCATGCTCGAGCGGATACATGGCGAAGAGCCTCTCTACGTATACACTGTCGACTTTTCTGATATACTTACACAGAGCGAGCTTTCCGCCGGTCTGATACAGAAGGACTACCAGTTCGAGAAAGAGGAGCTGAAGAACAAGTTCATAGACTTCGATATAAGCAGCGAGGGGATAGAGGAGCTCTTCTCGAAGATGGACGGGCAGGGCAGGTACATAAAGGTTATAGACTTCGTGAGAGAACTTAAAGCGAGGGAGGTCCAAACCTCTGTCATAGTGTCGTTCCTTAAGAGCCTCAGCCTCGACGATTCGATAATAACGAGGCTGGTGCAGAGGGCGGGAGCCGATTAGTGATGCAAGATGGCAAAGCTCGAAACATACATAATAAGCAGGCAGGAACTGCGCCGGGTGCTGATAGCTTTCGGCATGGGCGACAAGAACATAGAGGCGTTGCTGAACACCCTAGAAAGGGCGCACAGGCACGCCAACGTAGTCGCCTTCTCGTCGATGCTCGAGAAGGCGGGTCTCCCGCGCGACAGGATAGTCAACGTTCTGCGCAGGCTCGGAATAGACGATATAACGATTCAGGACATACTTGACACCGCCGATGAGCAGAGGATACTTGCAGAATCGGGCAGGCTGTTCGACGTCAGTGTGGATTTCAGCTGAATTTACTTACCGACCGTTTTATTGCATTTTCGGTGTTTGGATGGCAAAAATCACAAAGAGGAAAACCGCAATCGGGGCTGCGGGCAGACGGAACGAGCCGCGCTGCGTGATATGCGGGAAGGCGAACGATGGCATAGAGATACAGGAAGACCAAATACTTGGGCTGTTGAGATGGTTCAAGCGCAATGTAACCAGGAACGAAAAAGGATACAAACTGGTTGTCTGTAAAAGCTGCTACCCAATATATACCAAGAGCAGGAAGCGCTTTGTGAACCGCCAGGTGCTTTATGTCGGTCTGGGCGTGATACTGTCGCTGCTGCTTGTAATCGGCGGGGGGAACAAGCTTCTCGCTGTCCTGTATAGCATCATTGTCATAGTATTCATGTACGCGCTTTCGCTTCTTTCCTACATGCCCACGCTGAAGGTCAAGGCACAGCGGCAGAATAACACGCGATGAACAGCGCAGGCGCTTGGGTTTTCCTCGAGAACACAAAGAAAGGTATTTATATAACAATTCGGAAGCATTTTCGGTGCTCAGACTGTTGAGGTGTGTAGTTGGCGGGAGAAGTTGTTGAGATAGAGCCGGTTGTAGAAAACATAAAGCTTAAGGGCCAGCTGATTGGCGGCTTCGACGCGATGGCGAGCAGGCTCTCCTCGCTGCAGCTCTTCACCATAAAGGGGTCGAAGGACAATCTCACGCTCGTACGCGTGGAGAGCAGGAACATACAGAAGAAGCCATTCCTTTTCATGATATTCTCGTTTTCAAAGGACGGCATCGATGTGAACTATTCGATAGGGCCGGACTCGAGCCCAAAAATACGCAGACTCTACGTTCTGAAGAACCTGATCGCGATGCTCTCGCTCACAACAGACCTGTATTCCGCGGACAGTGCAGAGTTGCTGCAGAATATCGATTCGGCGATAGATGAGGTGCTTGTCGGCTTGTCGCAGAACTATAGCACCCTGTTCAACAACTATGACTCCCTCTTCAACAAATACAGGGAACTGAAGAGGCTCAATATCGAGCTTTCGAGATCCAACAAGAATCTTTCAGTGCAGGCCACTATGCTAAATGACGAGAACATCGGGCTCAAGGACCAGCTGAAGCAGCTGCAGACCTACTCGGACGACTCGCTGATGGTGATGGTCGAGGAGTGGATAGACACGCACGACGGCACTATAGACATAAACGAGTTCTCAAACACGTACAAGATAACGCCGCCTAGAGTGGAGCAGATACTGAACAAAATGGTATCTCTAGGCTACATAGAGCTCAAGGGCTGAGTCGATGAAGTACGCAATAAGGGTAAACAAGCGGGTTAGGAACTTCCGCGTGTACAAGGTGCTTAAGAAGACCAGCGGGAATGTCAACATCGTTACAAAGATTTTCATAAGGATTTTCTCCGGCAGGAAGAAGGAGGAAGAAGTTTGATTGATGGTTAGGTTATCATGGCAGATCAGGTTGTTGTCGGCAGCCAAAGTCCAAAGGGCAATTCAGGACCACCGCAAGGGAAAAAGTCGTTGCTGAGCAATACCTCTATCAGGCTCGCCATAGCCTTCTTTGTCATCGCGATTGTCGTATTTGCAGGTCTGGCTCTGTACATCCAATCAAAGCTGAGCAGCGTCCGCACAATCCAGGTATCCGTTCCGGTAAACCCTACCGTGAATTACAGGATAATATCGCAGGACGCGCTGTTCTACAACTACAGCACGTCTTACGTCCCTTATGTACTTGTCAACTACTCCACTACGAATGCCTTCCTGGTATCGTTTAACTACACGATATACACCAGGTCCCCTCAGCTCGGTCAGGTGTACCTGCTGAACTGGACAGGGCAGTGCTACGAGTGCGGGAATCCGCGCGATATCATAGCACCGCTGTTGAAAAACCTCTCGAAGCAGGGAGTGAGCAACCAGACGCAGATACAGATAGTATCGCAACAGTCGCTTCAGTATCTGAGCCCCGGTTCCATACTCGTCATAATGAACGGCCTGATGCCTGACTACATGGTCAACTCATACGTCGACGGGCAGCAGCTCATCACCTATCTGCTGGATAAAGGGGTGATAATCGTATACATCGGCGGGGACACCTCCCATCTGGTGAGCTCGCAGAACCTGGTAGTGCCAGCCTCTGGCCTTCCCGGCTACCTGGTGACCGGGGTAAACACAAGGAAGTCAACGAACTCTACATTCTACACAAACAGGACGGACTGGGGTTTTGGCGTAGGCGGATCCAGATACGGCCCGCTTTCTTACATAGATTACGGGAACGGCACTATTATAGGCTTCGCAGACTACCCGAGCGCGATGAACACCACCCATCTAAGCTCCGATATCGCATACGCGCTGGCGCTGGAGTTCTGGCTGCCCGTCATAGGGGCTTCGTCAACGCAAATACAGCTCAAAGACCAGAGGAGCGACAACGGCATTGCCGGGCTCACCCTCGTGCCTATAGCTCTCAGTAATCCGAGCATGCAGAACTTCACAAACGACTTCGCCAAAGTTGACAGCGATTACGGAAAGCTGACCGCTACCGCTACCGGGCCGCAGGGCAACATCACTGTGAAGAACCTCTATTTCCATCCGCACCTATCCGCAAACGGGACATTCTCGGTTCCGGGCCTCATATACCCAGGCGAGGTTTTCAATGCAACGATAAACATATTCGTGAACAGCACCACGCAGCTGGAGCCGCATCTCGACATATTAAACCAAAACCTTTCCAGGATAACAAGTTTCCCTCCTCTCTTTTCCAAGACGGTATCCCCTCCAAACTTCACCTTCATAAAACAGCTTTCCTTCACATTCAGCCAGGGCATGTATATAGCGGTCCTCCGCAGCTTTACAAATCAGGAGTACGCGGCAGCATTGTTCACCGCTCCGCAGGTGGTGCTTTCGCTCAGCAGAGCCGACATAAACGCCAGCACGTTCACCTTCTATATCAGCGCAGCCTCACAACCGCTCAGTAACGTATCTGCCACCGTGTCTTACGATGGCAACTACACGGAAAGCCTTCCAATCTCCAATGGGACGTTCACGTATTCGCTGCCGCACGGCGTTTCCGTTTCTCCCGGAATTCACAACTTCACAGTCTTCATGCTGTACCGTAACTACACCTACCAGTACACATACACCCCACCGGCGTTCAGCATCAATAACCAGTATATAGAGTTCATAGGAGCGCTTCTCGTAGTCATACTGGAGATCACGCTGATTAAAGCCCCGGCAAGGGACGAGTTCTACATGGATGTGCCGGCGATGCCAAAGCAGCAGAGCGCAAAAATAAAGATACGCGAAAACGAATTCCTCAGCGTATTCGACAAGCTCAACAACTATTACCACTGGAAATACATGCCGCTGTCAATGTCAGAATTCCGTGTGGGCGTCACGAATAACATACACTATAACGTTCTCCCAGTTATGCTCACATACAAGAACATAGAGACGATTCTCGATTCGATGGTGGAGCACGGAGACCTTACCAGCGCCGACGGTCTTTATGCGCCAAGGGCGTGGATAGACCAAAGCAAGCACGACATAGAGTATCTAGCCACCTTCAAGAAGATGCGCGTATACCTGGTCAGCCACGCACACATATTCACGGATCTTGACAAGAGCGACAGCGCAGACATAGTAACAACGCTGCATAACGAGAAAGCATACATAATAATCTACTCGAAGACAAGCAGGTTCTCGCAGAAGATTCCGGTAGTGCCCGGGGTAAAGACGTACCTCGCTTTCCTCAACGGGGATAGACTAGAGGAGTTCAAGAACCGGCTCTACGAGACCAGCTCGAATGAGGCGGAGATACTGCGCATGAACATCTCGGTAGGCAACATTGTACTTATCGACGCTGACAGTCCTGAAGGGATACTTACCTGATTACCTGAATAACTGAACACGCATCACTCTTTTTCTCCCACTGCCTCATCTTCCTCTTCTCCTCCCGCCTCAGCTTCCGCAGCCGACTCCTCACTACCGCTCCCGTCTTGGACCTGTCCTGCCTTGGGGTAATGCTCCGCTACTAGCCTTTCCAGATCGGCTTCGAGCTTCTTCTGATCCTCGCCGCTCAGCGCTGCGATGTCTCCGGATACCTGCTTGACGTAGCGCATCATTGCCTTGTATCTGCTGGCTTCGAATGTGGTGCGCTCCTTCCCCCTGATGAAGTGCTGTACACCGCGCGCGGCTTCCATCACCGCGAGCTTTATCTCCTCGATTATCTCATCCTCCTTCGCTATCGCCTCCTTCCCTACTCCGGCGTACGGGACATGAACGGACGATATTTCTACGAACACGCTCACCGGCTGCGTGTCCAGGTCTATGTTGTAGCGCTTCCACTGTATATTTTTGACAGCCTCTGCTATCGCGCAGTTTCCGGCATCGAACAGCAGCGGCACGCGGTTGGCAAACCTTAGCACAACGCCTGAGTGTCCGTCCTCATTAGCATAGCCGGACTTCCCCCCGTAGGCAACGGCGCATTCGACCACGAACGGTATTCCGCCTCGGAATACCTGTGGCTTCCTCTCCACCACATTCATGAACTCCGGGTTGAGTATGTTGGCCAGCGCCTTCTTCACCTGCTCCTCGCCTATCGGTATTATCGCAGAGGCGTCAGGGGCTATCCACTTAACCTGCCGTATCGCCTTGATGAGCTCTTCCGCTTCAGCCCAGGTCAG